>SKKK01000525.1 GCA_007121535.1 Planctomycetaceae bacterium
CGGCGGCTAGCGCGTGCCGCTCACCGGCGGCTAGCGCGTGTCGCTCACCGGCGGCTAGCGCGTGTCGCTCACCGGCGGCTAGCGCGTGTCGCTCACCGGCGGCTAGCGCGTGTCGCTCACCGGCGGCTAGCGCCGTGCCGCTCAGAAGACCCGACAGGAATTCCTTTGCCGGTCGTAAGGCATCTGGATCAAGGAGACCCGGGATGACGAGAGAAGCCATTTCAGAAACAAATCTGGCAGCGTGGCCGTTGCGACGAGGCAAAGTGCGCGATATCTACGATCTGGGGGACCGCTTGCTGATGGTCAGCACGGATCGCATTAGCGCGTTCGATTGGGTGCTGCCGACGCCCATTCCGGATAAGGGTCGAGTGCTCACGCAAATCAGCGCCTTCTGGTTCGACTTCTTAAGAACGGACAATCATCTGCTTTCGACAGAATTGGGCGAAGTCGTACTGCCGGACGAATCGGCTCGTCCTTCGCTGGAAGGACGTAGTATGATCGTCAAAAAATGCCAAGTGATACCCATCGAATGTGTGGTTCGAGGCTACTTGGACGGCTCGGGCTGGAGAGAATATCAACAGAACGGTCAGGTCTGTGGTATCGGGCTTCCGACGGGTCTGCAACAGTGCTCGCAATTGGCCGAGCCCATTTTCACGCCGGCGACAAAAGAGGAAACGGGCCACGACGTCAACATTTCCTTCGACCGGATGGTCCAAATCATCGGAAAGGATCTGTCGGAACAGCTTCGTGAACGAAGCATCGAAATCTATCTGCAGGGCGCTCAATTCGCGCGCTCGAAGGGCATCCTGATCGCCGATACCAAGTTCGAATGGGGGTTGGTCGACGACCGTTTGATCCTGGTCGATGAAGTGATGACACCTGATAGCTCGCGGTTCTGGCCGGCCGATCAATACCAGCCCGGCAAAGGGCAACCTTCGTTCGACAAGCAGTTTGTCCGCGACTATTTGACCGAAACCGGGTGGGACAAGAACAGTCCACCGCCCGAATTGCCGGAAGAAATCGTAGAAAAGACACGTGCCAAGTACATCGAAGCCTTCGAGCAATTGACGGGGCAGGCATTCGCTTGGAAGTAGCTCGACCCCTCCCGCCCGATTCCACCAAGAAATACCTGGCCGGGTGCTTAGCAATGACTGATCCGAGTGGCCTGGACATCGATGTCAGCGATTTGTCGGGTCAGCAAGCCGATGCGTGGTTTCGCCGGATGGCTTTCCAGGCGGATGCTAACGGTCCGGGCAATGCGGCCCCCGTGAAACTCTCGAACCCGAGGGAGTTGGTCGGGCGATGGCTGGGATTGCGAGCCCATCGAACGGGTTGCTGCGGTGGTGTCGTCGCCGCCCGAATCCATCGGGATGGTACAGCCGAAGTCGTTGTGCCCGAATGTGGCGGACGGTTCGATCCGCCGTTGGTCACCATATTATTGGACCACACGGCGACTCAATTGGCCCATCGAGGGGTCCGACTGGCCGTGATCTATTTACCCAACAAAGCCGAATCACTTCTGGCTTGCTCGCGATCGGCCGGATTTCGACGATCGGGAGATTTGCTGGTTCTTAGCCGATCCGTGGGTGACGATTGCCTGTCATCTCCGCCGAGAAATTCGAGAGATTGGACTTGGGAACCTTGTGTATTCGGCCAGGGGCAAGATCTGCCCATCATCTTCGAACGCACGTTGATCGGATCTCGAGACTTCCCGAATCTTCCGCATGTCGGCTCGATCGAATCGATGCTGGAGCGATTCGCCGAGGTGGGATGCGACGATACCCCGATGTGGTACCTGGCGCGATACCGCGAGAATTTGGCCGGTTGCCTGTTGATGACGGCACGCCGGGATTGCCAAGTTGCTGACTTGCAGTACGTCGGTTTGGCGCCCGAGTATCGAGGTCGGGGTGGTGGCCGAATCATGGTGCGATACGCCCTGGACGTCATGGGGAATTACGGGGTCGCCACAGTGGTGGTCGGCGTGCATGCTGAAAACGATCCGGCGATCGCCATTTACGCCTCGATGGGCTTCGATCCGGCGTTTCGACGGGCTGTGTTCTTTCGGCAACTGGCGGCAAACCAGGATGGGAGGGACGTTCACGGAGACAGCGTCTGCAGCCGCTCGTGCGAAGCATCGCAGGGGCCGGTTCCCGGCGAATGAATCCCGGCCCTTTTTCCTCGGCCGTAGCTTAACCCTTGTGGCACTTGAGTTTACGAATCGGACGCCGCAGCCACCTGGGATGATCTGCCGTCTTGTCTGACATTTTTTCCACTAGGTGGGCCGATCTTTTTCTGCGGCTTGGCTTTCGCGACGAGCCAAAAATGTTAAGATTTTCCGGTGGTACAGCGGCGTTGAGGGGATCGTTCGAGAAATTCTTCGCGGACCTTGCAAGATCGATTTGACAGCAGTGCTAGCACACGTAAAATCGGGGCTCTTTGCTGGTGCTGGAGCCAGCAGGTGCCGACCGGCGGTCGTGTCGGCAGGGTCGTTCAGAAGGAATCCCGTTACCATCCCCTTTGGTCGTCGGGGCAAGCTCGCGAGTGCTTGTCATCGATCCCGGAACGATTGTAGCGGTACGCGCAGAGGAAGCGTTTGAACGTGAGCAAAAGCGATAAGGAAGTCGTTTCGGCCCTGCGAGCCGCTTTGGCCGAGAGCATCGGCAAAGAGCGTTTCGAATTGTGGTTCGGCAACGGCACACAGCTCGAGTTTCGCGACCAGACGTGCTTGGTCCTGGCACGAGACCAGTTTCTGATGGATCGCCTGCGATGCATGTTCCGGCAAGACCTGGAAGATCTGAGCACTGCGATCCGTGGCAAAACGGTCACCGTCACCTTTCAGTTGATGGAGCCTACCAGCGCGGCGGCTGCTAAAAAGGAGACCACCGTCGCTGCCGTGCGGACATCGGCAGGACCGGCGGTTCAACACGGCAAAGGCAATCGAGCCAGCGCTGCGGTCGGTCGCCGCCTGTTTACATTGGAAGACTATGTGGTCGGCCAAACGAACCAGATGGGTTTCGCGGCGGCCCAGCAAGTCGTCCAGCAGCCGGGACGGATCACCCCCGTATTCTTGTACGGGCCGCCGGGTATCGGGAAGACGCATCTGTTGGAAGGGATGTCGTCGGACATTCGCCGCCACCGGCGATTGCGGCGAGTGGTGATGCTGTCGTCCGAACAGTTTACCAGTTCGTTTTTGGAAGCGCTCCGCGGTTCCGGTCTCCCCAGTTTTCGGCGGAAGTACCGCGATGTCGAACTGCTGCTGATCGACGATTTGCAGTTTTTCAAAGGCAAGGCGGCGACGATCGTCGAATTGCTGCATACGGTCGATTCGCTGCTTCGCCAGGGCAGACAGGTGGTTCTGAGCGCCGATCGATCTCCGGCGGAACTGGATGCGTTGGGTGGCGAATTGATCGGGCGGATCTCCAGCGGACTGGTATGCAATATCGATCCGGCCGACGAAACCACTCGGTTGGGCATTGCGCGACGGATGGCCGCCCAACACGATCGGCCGATTCCCGACTCGGTCCTGAAATTGATCGCCGCCCAAGTCAGTGGTGATGCCCGACTGATCGCCGGTGCGCTGAATCGCTTGGTAGCGACCTCCGAGGCGTTGGGGCAGAAGATCGATCTGCGATTGGCGGAAACGGCGCTCGGCGATTTCTTTTGCATGACGCGGCGCGTGGTGCAACTGCAGGACATCCAATCGGCCGTTTGCGACGTTTTCGGCATCGACGTCAAGAGCCTTCAATCGGGCCGCAAGTCGCGGGGATTGAGTCAACCGCGGATGCTGGCCATGTGGCTGGCTCGGAAGTACACCCGCGCCGCGTTCGTGGAAATCGGCGAATACTTCGGCCGCCGCAGCCACAGCACGGTGATCTCCGCTCAAAAGCAAGTCGATACCTGGGTGGCCGACGGCCGGAAGATTCAGCTCGGTTACGGCGATTGCGACGTCCGCGATGCCATCCGCCGCGTCGAATCCCGCCTGGGCGCCGGCTGAGCCCCTCGGCCCCGATTTCTCGCCGCGTCGCGCGGTGGTATAATCCCGGAGCCTTGTGATCGAAACCTGCAGCGCAAGGGGCCGGAAGTCGTTTTCGGGCGGCAGGGGGTCGGGAGTCGTTTTCGGAGGAAGCACATTCCATGTGGTTAATCGTTATCCGAAAACGACTCCCGACCCCGATCCGTTGGCCGACGCCCGTTGCGTCATGTGTTTTGCCAGTGCTTCATGACCATCGATTGGAGTCGAGAGACTGCTGATGAGTACGCTGATTGTCGCTGTGGTCGCCTTTGTCGGTTATCTGATCGCCTACCACACGTACGGCCGCTGGTTGGCCAGGAAGGTCTTTCGGCTGGACCCGGAAGCGGTGGTGCCCAGCGTCGAATGCCGGGACGACGTCGATTATTGTCCGACCAACCGGCAGGTCGTTTTCGGGCATCACTATACCAGCATCGCGGGCACTGGGCCGATTGTGGGGCCAGCGATCGCGGTACTCTGGGGTTGGTTGCCCGCCTTGTTGTGGGTGTTGTTCGGTTGCATCTTCATCGGCGCAGTGCATGATTTCGGGGCGCTGATCGTCTCGCTGCGCAATCGCGGCCAGACGGTCGGGGATATCGCCGGGCGGCTGATCGCGCCGCGAGTCCGATACCTGTTCCTGCTGATCCTGTTCTTCTCGCTCATGCTGGTGCTGGCCGTGTTCGGCTTGGTGATCGCCACGATTTTCGACATGTATCCCGAATCGGTTTTTTCGGTGTGGTTCGCGATGCCCGTGGCGATCGCGATGGGATTCTGGGTCCATAAGTTCAACGGCAAACTGCTGCTTCCTTCGCTACTGGCGTTGGGTTTGATGTACCTGGCGGTGTACGTGGGCGTCTATATTTTCCCCTTCCCCAACGACTGGCTTCCCGGCGACAATCCTGTCGTGGTGTGGACGATCATCCTGTTGATCTACTGCTATGTGGCATCGGTCTTGCCGGTTTGGCTTTTGCTTCAGCCCCGCGATTATGTGAACAGCCACCAGTTGATCGTCGCGCTGGGATTGCTGGTGTTGGGGATTTTCGTAGCCGGACTGACGAACCAGGCGGACATCCACAGCGCGCCGGCGTTTGTGCCTGCCGATCAGCGGCCGGCGGGCGCGCCCCCGATCCTGCCGATCCTGTTCATCACGATCGCCTGTGGCGCGGTCAGCGGCTTTCATTGCCTTGTCAGCAGCGGGACCAGCAGCAAGCAGTTGGCCAACGAGAAGGACGCCCAGTTCGTCGGTTACGGGGCGATGTTGATGGAGGGCGTGCTGGCGGTTCTGGTGATCCTGGCCTGCTCGGCCGGCGTAGGGATGGGCAAGTACGTCAAGCAGCCCGTGCCCGATCGGCCTCATGTCCAGCACTACGTGCCCGAACTGGTGATGGTCGACGGTCAGGCTCAGCAGTTGCAGGGTCGAGCCGCCTGGCTCGCTCGCTACGATCCGCAGGTCTCGTGGCAGCAGTTCGGCTTGCGACCCCAGTTGGCGGCATTTGTCGACGGGGCCGGCAATCTGCTGGCCAGCTTGGGTGTGCCGCTGGAGTTCGGCATCGGCATCATCGCGGTGCTGGTCGCCAGTTTCGCCGCCACGACGCTGGACACGGCGACTCGGCTGAACCGCTACGTCATCCAGGAGCTGGGGCAGGCGACTCGGCTGGCGCCCCTGACCAATAAGTTTGTGGCGACCGGTGTCGCCGTGGGACTTGGTTTGGTGATCGCCATGGTTCCGGCGCCCAACCAGCCTATGGGGACCGGCGGTTTGATTCTCTGGCCGCTGTTCGGGGCGACGAACCAGTTGCTGGCCGGACTGGCGTTTCTGGTCACGTTTTTCTACCTGTGGCGTCGCGGTCGCGCGGTCTGGTTCCTGGTGGCTCCGATGGCCCTGATGCTGTTTGTGCCGGTCTGGGCGCTGCTGGTTCAGATGTTCCATCCCGAGATCGGCTGGCTGCAGCACGGCCAATACATGCTGTGTTTCATCGGGCTGGCCACGATCGCGCTGCAGTTATGGATGGTCACCGAGGCGCTGCTGATGATCCCGCGGGCTCGTCGTGTGTTGGAACAGGCGTTACCGCCGCTGAAGCCGCGATCCGATCTGGCTGCTGCGGCCGGCGGGCGGTCGTGTTGAGAGTCTCGGAGCTTCCATGGTAGAAAGGCAAAGCACGCTTCGGATGGCACCGATCTATCTTCTGCGTGAAAGCGATGCGGACCAGCGTCCGCTGACGATGATCCGAGAGAAATTGGCCGGATTCTCGTGCCAGGACTTGGCCATCGATGGTCCCGTCGATCGCGTCTTGGCGGATGTGCCCGACGGCGCGGTGGTACTGACGTATTTGCGCGATACGACGATGACCGAAGTGGTGGCGCTGGCCGCCCAGCGGCATTGGAATCTGGCCGCCCTGCCGCATCCTCAGATGGTCAACATGCGGATCGGGTTCGGGGTGGCGAGACGCTTGGAGGACGCTCTATCGGATTTTCTGAACGATGCCGATCCCCATGCCGTCGATCTGCTGCGATGCAACGGGCGACCGGTCTTGAATTCCGTCGTGGTCGGGCATTCGGCCAGTCTGCTGCTGGGTTCGGATCGGAGCCTGAACGCCTGGCAGCGAGTGGTGCGGTTTTTTCGGGAATCGTGGCGAGTCCATGACATTCCTCCGCTGCCCGTGGACATCACTTCCGGCAAGAGCCAGTCCGTGAAGACGGCGGCGATGGGAGTCGTGGTGGTGCCTCACCAGCGAAATTCGTTGATCACCGGCGCGATCCAGCAGGAGAGCAGCGTGCAGGATGGCAAGCTGCACGCGCTGATTCTGGCGCCGGGCAGTTGGTTCGAAATGCTGTGGTTCTTGTTTAACCGGATCGTACCCCGCGGCGCATTCGGCAACAAACTGCCGCCCTTCGTCGGGCACATCAAGTCCGGTGTGCTGGCCATCGCGTCCAGTCGTCCGCTGCCGTGCCGCATCGATGGCGTCGCTTGCGAGGAGAACGAGCTGGCATTCGAGATCCAGGTGGACGGGCTGTCGATCTATCCCGGCCGCCATCTGTCGTTGGAGGTCGACCGCTCGGACTCGAAAGAAGTGTTTCGCACCCAATCGCTGCCCAAGGGCGAATTGCGGACCGATTTGATCTCCCGGCCTTTGCCGTATCTGCGGCACGCGGCGACCGACGACTTCAAGGAACTGTACACGATCCTGCGAGAAAACGCGCGAACGTCGCCGATCTTCCTGACGTTGATGCTGTTGTCGGTAATGCTGGCGGCGCTGGGCTTGTACGCCAATTCCAGCCCGGTGATCATCGGGGCCATGATCCTGGCGCCGCTGATGTCGCCGATCGTGTCGCTGGCGATGGGGGTGTCCCGTCAGGATCGTTCGCTGATCGATGGCAGCCTGAAGACGCTGGTTAACGGAGTGTTACTGGGCGTTGCCTGTGCCGCGTTGCTGGCGTTGTGTCTGCCGCTGCGGTCGATGACCAGCGAGATCCAGGCGCGGGTGACGCCGAATCTGCTGGACCTGGGCGTCGCGGTGATTTCGGGTATTGCGGGCGCGTACGCGCATGCCCGCCAGGAGGTCGCTCGCAGCCTGGCGGGCGTCGCCATCGCCGTGGCGCTGGTCCCGCCGCTGGTCGTGGCGGGGATCGGACTGGGCTGGATGGATTGGCCGGTCTTCTTCGGCGCCGGGCTGCTGTTCCTGACGAACTTGGCGGGCATCCTGTTCGCTGCGGCGATCACCTTCTCGCTGCTGGGATTCGCTCCGCTGCGCCGCGCGCGTCAAGGCTTGATCCTGTCGCTGGTGATCGTTGCCGTGATCAGCGTGCCGCTGGCCGTCAGCTTCCAGCACATGGTCCGGGCTCAGCAAACCGTTCGCGCCCTGGAAGGTTGGCAGGTCGACGGTTTCGAGCTGAACGAGGTATCCGTCCAAGCCGGGTGGGAGATGCCGGTGATCCGCTGTCGACTGATCAGTTCGAAACGGATCGAGCCGGAAGATTGTGACGCCGTCTCGCGGGCCATCCGCCGCCGACTGGGACGACCCGTGCGAGTGGAATTCACGCTGGTCCACCGCGTGCCCTGATCAACCGGCGTCGACCTCGGTCAACTCGCCGGTGCTATCGCCGAACTGGTCGATGTCCACGCCCATGCGATGGGCCATGGACACGTACAGATTGCACAACGGCGTGTTCCTGGGACTGGAAACGTGCCGCCCGGTGCGGATCGTGCCTCCCGCGCGTCCCGCGACGATGATCGGCAGATTGTTCGGATCGTGCCGATTCCCGTCCGACATGCCACAGCCGAACAGGATCATCGAGTGATCCAACAACGAGCCGTCGCCTTCGGGGATCGATTTCATCTGCCGCAGCATCTCGGCAAACTGCTGGACGTGCCAGCGCACGATCCTCGTGTATTGGGAGATCCGGTCGGGATTGTTTTCGTGATGGGACAGCTCGTGATGGCTGCCGGAAACGCCGTCGACGAAAGCGAAATTGCGGCCCGACACGTCGTTGGCGAACATCATCGTGCTGACTCGCGTCGCATCCGTGCGGAACGCCAACACGATCAACTCCAGCATCAGCCGGACGTGTTCTCGGAAATCGTCGGGCAAACCGGGCGCCGGCGCTTCGGGCAGACCGCTGGCTTGCGGGTCCCACTGGTCGGGACCGCGATTCTGATGAAACTCGATTCGCCGTTCGACGGCTCGGACGGAATCCAGATACTCGTCGAACTTGAACTGGTCGTCGCGCCCCAACTGTTTCCGCAGACGGTGAGCGTCTTCCAGGACGAAATCCAGGAGATGCTGGTGCTGGCCGCCGACCGCCGCCGAGCCGTCCCCGGCGCCGAACAATCGCTCGTACACCATGCGGGGATTGATCTCTTTGGCCACCGGCCGCGTGGGACTCTGCCACGAGATGTGCGAACCGTACAGCCGCGTGTAGCCGACGTTGCTGTCCACCCCCGAGATAACCGGCTCGGTGCCCAATTCCAGCGAGGGCAGCGGCGTCTGGTGGCCCACGTGTTGTGCCACCAATTGATCCAGCGAGATGCCGCCGCTGCTGATGTTCCTGCCCGTGGTTTTTTTGACGGGCATGCCGGTCAGAAAGTTGGCCGTCTTGGCATAGTGCCCGTCGCCCTGACGGCTGTGAGCCTTGTCAAGCCCCGAGAGGATCAGCAGATCGTCGCGCAGATCCGCCAAAGGCTCCAACGCAAAGGGCATGTCGAATTCACGACCCGTCTGTTGCGGGATCCAGTCCTTTTCCCACACGCCGTTGGGGAAGAACAGGCAAGCCAGCCGACAAGGCGGCTGAGGCTCGGGGCCGGTCGAAGCTCGTAGACCGCCCGCCATCGAATCCAACCAGGGCAACCCGAGCGTCACGCCCGTCCCCCGCAAAAAAGTACGTCGCGAAATCGAAGACGGCTGTCGATTATGGGCCATATTGATTCTCCACTCTCCTCGGTTCATTTTTTAATGAATCGATGCTGAAACGGATAACTGACGACGATTTCCTCGATCAGTAGGCTGGCGCGATAGTCCTGGCGCCGCAGCGCCTTGAGCGTATCGTCGATGACACACTGATCGAAACGATTCAAGGGTCGCCCGAGCGCATACCCCAACATTTTGCGGATCAAATGCTGCACGAACTGATCTCGCCGCGACAGCAAGATCTGCTTGAGTTCTTCCGGGCCATCGAAAACCTCACCCGAAGGCAAACGCCCGGACGCATCGATGGCCACGCCGCCATCGTCGGTTCGCCAACGTCCGATGGCGTCGAAATTCTCCAAGCCGAATCCCAGGGGATCGATCCGATCGTGACACGTTGCACAATCGGCTCGCTGGCGGTGCTGTTCCAATCGCTCGCGCAAGGATCGAGCGACCAGCGCCTGCCCTTCTTCTTCCAATTCGGGAACGTCCGCCGGTGGCGGAGGCACTCGCTCGCCCAGAATCCGCTCGAGCAACCAGCCGCCTCGCAGCACCGGGCTGGTGCGATGCGGGAACGACGTGTTGGTCAGCACGGCCGCCATGGTGGTCAACCCGCCTCGAGGCGACCCGTCCAAAGACACTCGGCGAAACCTGTCATCGAACTCGCCTGCCAACCCGTAGTGCTCGGCCAGCCGAGCGTTGACGAAGGTCTCGTCCGAATCCAATAGGCTCAGCAGGCTCGCATCGTCCCGGAACACCGACACGACGAACTCGATCACCTCGTCTTGCATCGCTTCGGCCAAGTCGGCATCGAATTCGGGAAACCGTTCCGCGTCCGGTCGACGCCCGCTGCCCAACGACCCCAAGTCCAACCACTGGATCGCGAAACGCTCGCCCAACGCTCGCGATCGGGGATCGGCCAGCATCCGACGCACCTCGCTTCTGGCGACGCCGGGTTCCAGCAACGATCCGTCCTCGGCTCGATCGCGCAGCGCCTGGTCTGGCAGCGAAGACCAGATCAGCAAGGCGATCCGCGTGGCCAGTTCATGCCCGGTCAACGCTCGCACACCCTCCTCGTCCGGTTCGACTTCGACCAGGAACAAGAAATGAGGCGAAACCAGAACTGCCGTCACCAAGCTGCGTAACGCCGCTAGATGATCGTCACCGCGCTGGCGAGCGTCATGATACCATTGCATCCACCGTTCTCGTTCGTCCGTATCGATTTCGCGCCGGAACGCTCGCGATGCCAGGTCTAAAAAGATCGCCTCGGCCGCCGCCTGTTCCGACTCGCGATCCTCGCCCGGCGCCAGCAGACGTTGGCGAGCCAACATGAGGTCTCGCGATGTTGGTTCGGCATCTTTTGGCAGCAGCGATCCGGCGATCCGATCCGCCGCCGCCAGGTAACGCTCGATGTGGATCGCCGACAGGAAAAGCGAATCGCCCGTGGTATCGAAGCCTTCACCGCCCGCGCCGTCGCTGGGCAGCGTCGCAGCCAAGCCGAAGTCCACTCCGATCAGGTCTCGGATCGCGTGGTCATACTCGAAGCGGGTCAACCGGCGACTCATCACGTGCCCCCGGTACCAACGCATCGATTCGTCGCTGGCCAATTGCCGACAATCCTCGTCGCGCGGTGCGTTATCCACCCACTTCAACATCGCCGCTCGCTCGTCGTCCGTCAGTGCTTCGCTGCCCGTTGGCGGCATCTCCCCATTGCGAACTCGGCGAGCGACCCGTTCCCAGACATCGATCGTTTCGATCAACCGCTCGGGCCGCATGAACTTGCTCAGATCGAATTCCCCGGAGGCGTAATCCGCGCTGTGGCAATCCAGACACTTCTGCGTCAGCATCGGCTGGATCTCTTCCGAGAACCGCATCCGCCAAGCTTCCGCCTCCCCGGCCTGTCCCGAAGCCCCCGCCAGCACCCCGACCAACACGATCAGCCGCGGGAAACTCCTACAAACCCTCCGCACCAGAAGATCGGCACACCGCCTTACTCGCATCACGGGACATCCTGACATAAAATTGCTTTTAACCATCATTGTTTGGTGTCACTTTCACCACAAAATTGTGGTGGCTTTTGTCTCATCTTTCAAGACCAAAGACTGAATTTTTCTCCGAATTTCCGGCCAACGCGGCCGGAATCATCTACTAACAGACGAATCCCCGTACCACAAATCCGCTGTCTCTTTTCATCCGCTGTCGCCATCCGCTCGGGCGGACTGTCGGCGGGTCCGTGTGCGAGATGCCGATCATCGCACAATCGCTGATCGCAAGTACTCCCCGCTCTTCATCTTCCCGTCCACCATTTTCCTGCCGGCCCGCCTGCGGCCCACGCTTCCGAGATTCACCGTCATCGAGCCGCGAACCGGCGGAGCGAATTCTCGTTGCCCGCCCAATGCCGCCTGCGTGATGGGCTGTTGGACTCAGGGAACTCCAGCAAAAACGGCTCTATGGACGACTTGCGGGCGACATGCGATGATACAGGTGATCGAGTCACCCGGTTGAGAATGCTACGGAAATTTCAATCATGCTAACGGCCATACACGCCATCTACGAGAACGGCGTCTTCCGCCCCATGCAGCCTGTTGATCTTCCAGAGCGGTGTGAGGTGGAAGTCGACATCCGCACGGTGAACCGCAACTCGCTGCATGCGCATTCGTCGAAGCAATCAAACCATCAAGGCTGACGCGTTCATGCCCCATCCTCATCGACAGCTTTCTAGCGCTGCAACGCGGCTTCCTGCCGATCGACGAACCGCTGCTCGCGTTCGCCGAACAGGAAGGCGAACAGATCGGCGATCTCTTGCAACGTCAATTGGTCCAACGTTCCTTCGGGCATGATCGAGACTCTTTCGGGCAGGATCTGGACGATATCCGAGTGGGACAGGGAGATCGCTCGGTTGTCGAGTTGCTTCAGCATCAGGCTGTCCGCATCGTCCGGCAACACCAAGCGTCCCGACAGCGAACGGCCTTGTCGGGTAATCACCGTGTGCCTGGCATAATCCGCTGCGATTTCAGCCGAGGGGAACAGGATGGCCTGCAAGACTTCCTTCCTCATCGCCCGGCGGCCGAGCGTGGTCAGGTCCGGCCCCAGATCGCCTCCCACATTTCCGACGCGATGGCATTGGGCGCAATTCGCGCGGTGGAACACTTCCTGGCCTTGTTTCGCCGACCCCCCTCGACCCTCTCCCAAGGTCAGAAACCGAGCCAACTCGCGATGGTCCCAGACGCCATGCAAGCGGTAATCCGGCAATTCGGCTTCCGGAGCTTCGGGCCATTGTTCGGCGTACCAAGTTTGCCATGCCGCCAACTGGTCGGCCACGTCGGCCGCATCGTCATCGACCTCCATCTGCTGGCCCGTCCAGAATTCCAGCAAGGCAACGGCGGCTTCAGCGCCCGGGTCACCCAGCGACATTCCATGAAGGATAACGTGCCGATAAGCATTGGGTGCTTCCGGCGCCAATGCGATCGACCGCAGTTGAACCAGAGCGTCCTCCGCAGCTTCCCCTTCCAGCACCGACAAGCTGCGGATCAGGTAAGGCCAGTTTTCTTCGCTGGGATGCTGTGCCAGTCCCATGGCGACGGCCAATCGTCGTTCGGGATCCTGCTGCCACAACTCTCGCAGATAGTGCATCGATGCCCGGTCTCCGCTACGAGCCAACACTGCAACGATGCCGACCTTCAATCGAAAGATCTCCGGATCCAGCAGATGGATGATCTTGCGGTCCAACTGCTTCAGTGCTTCGAGCATCTCCGCGTCCAGTTGCTCCGGCAATTGGTGCAGCAAAGCAAAGGCGGCCTCGGGCCAGCGATCGCCATGGGTAAGTGCCCGACGAAGGTCTTCGACCGACATCGACTGGACGAATTCGTCCGTCGCCTGACGGGCATAGGCGGAAAACGCTGCGCCGCCGGGCCAGTCGCGAATCTGTTGGAAAAAGTCGAGCAACCGCATTTGTTGTTCGGGATTCCAATCCCCGACCAGCAGGCCCACGTGAAATGCCAGATCCAGTTTGTCGGTTCCGGGGACGTGTTCGTCATCGATCCACTCCATCGCCCGTTCCTGCATGTCGGGAATCTGCAAATAGGCCACCAGACGAACCAATTCGCGGTTCATGGACGTATCGGTCGCCGGGAACTCGGCTGCCAACTGAGCGCGCAATGGCTGCAATTCGGTCAGAGGAATCCGGCCTTTGACAAGCGCCACCTGCACGACTCGCAGCAGCCCCAGGAAATCCTGGTCGGTCATGAACGTTGCCATCGTGGCGCCGGCCTTGTCCAGGACGACTCGGGCGTGCTCGGGTGTCGGGTCGGCAGTCATCAGCGCCAAACTGCTCTGAATCAGCAAGCGATGATCGTCGCTGGCCAACAAACGGTCTCGCCACGAATCGGGCGGAAGGCTCCCCAGCAAGCGCCGCGCGGCAAGCGTCTCGACCGCGTCGTCCGATTGCAGCAAGGGAATCAAGGCGTCCACCGGCGGTCGGTAGCCGACTTGCAACAAGGCTTCACAGGCCTGCCGACGAACTCGAGCATCTTCATCCGCCAGCAAGTGAACCAGCATGGTATGGCTCTTTTCGTCGGCATGTAGGCCCATCCATTGAGCCGCCTTGCTGCGAACGCGCGGGTCTGCGTCCTGCGCCATGCGGATCAACAACGTTGCCGGCGGCGTCGGACCGTACAATTGCAGTAGATCCAATGCCCGCACGCGATATTGCCAAGGATTGGCTGCACTGGCTGCGACGGCCGGCAGCAGTTGATCCCAATCGTCGCCCAGTTCATTTTTCAAAGTGGCAACGCGCTGGCGTGCCCAGGCTGAATTCATCTGCGGGTACCGGATCACCGCATCCAGTCCTTGTCCCCAGTCGGTCGATCCCGGGGTGGGCGGTCCTTCCCATGTGACCCGATACAAACCGCCTGAGTCGTCTCCGTTGCCCGTGACGAAATACAAGTGGCCATCGGGGCCGACGTCCAGACCACGAATGCGTTTGACATCGTGCTCGAGGAAAACGGCGCGCCCCACCGAGTAACTCGCTCCGGCAGCCTCGAACGTGAAGACGGTGATCTGGCCGTTCAACCGATCGGCGACGAACAGGGCGTCATGGTAGGGCGTGGGGAATTCGTAGTGATGGTAGAACACCATGCTGCTCGGAGTCTCGCGACCGGTCTCGATCACGGCCGCAATCCGGTCGGGATAATAGTCCGGCCATCGGGCACAGACGGGGCGCCAACCGAATTCAGCGCCCGCCGTCACATGATAAAGCGACGCGGGCTGGTACCACGGAGCCCCCAGATCGGCCTGATGATCGCCGTCAAAGGTGAACAACTGGCCTTCGCGGTCGAATGCCAAAGCCTGAGCGTTTCTGAGCCCCCCCGCCAGGATTTCGATACGCTTCGCATCGATATCCATCCGCAACACGGCGCCAGCGAACGTTTGCGCCGGTTCATGATCTTGACCCGGGACGTCGAATCGCGGCTCGAGCAGATGGTCCTCGCACGAGTTGCGATAAGGACCGTCAGGAACGACTTGGGATGGCAGTTCGGTACGGTATCCGACCACAACGTACAACAAACCATCAGTCCCCAACGTCAAACTGTTCGGTCCGGCATCGCTTGATTCGGCCGGCAGTTCCAGCAGCAATTTCACTTGGTCCGCCTGCCCATCACGGCTCTCGTCCCTCAGCCGATACAGTCCTCGACCATCCGGACCGTCGCCCGTCACGAAGACATAGCCGTTCAAGCATAACAGTCCGTGACAATCCTGGACCTGATCGCTGTACGGCCGCACGCTGTTGGGTCGGCCATCGCCGTTACTGTCATGGATCAACAGCAATCCGCCACCTTCACGGGCCGCGATGACATGCCCGAATTCATTGAAGGTCATCGCGATCAGCGAGCCCGTTGCCTGGTGGTCCAACAGCCGCTCGACGGCGAAATCGATCGGGACGCGGAACAGGTCTGCCGATGGGGGTTCCGTGGCCTGGTCCGAAACATGGCTTCCTCCCGCTGGCAGCCTTGCCTCGACAACCTCGGCTGGCGTTGCCGCTTGATTGTCACCATCGACTTCCCTTCTTGAAGCGGTTGAACGCTGAGAGTCCAGAACGGTACGGCGAGCTGCCGATGGGATCGAATCCCCTTCATGATCTGCCAGAATCTGCTCGTCTTTCGCCGACTCGAACCTCCAAGCTCCCAGTTGTTCGGCGGCTTCCCAGCGGCCATCGTTGTACAACGGAGTGTACCAGAACGGCAGCGGTCGGGCGTTGGTAACCCATGTGTTGTCCGAGAGAAACACGTGCTTGTGACCGGCGGCATCGACGATCTCGATTCTGGCGGCCAAAGCCATCGCGACGTCTTGCGTCTGGTCCACCCGGATCGCCACCAGATTGCGGCCTCGATTCAAGAACGTCGACACCTCGTGACGTTCCCACGGATCGGTCGATGTACCGGAGGCAATTCGACGCCCATTGACGTACAGTTCATAGCGCCCCGGTGTTGCCACGACGACATGGCCTTGGCGAACTGAAGAGACTTGAAATGCCTTGCGAAAATGACAGGATTTCGAAGGCCCAAGCAAACCGGTTGGATTCGGAGTCCAAATCCACTGCGCCTCCGGTTCGGTCGACCAGGCGGTACCGAGGAATAGCCCCAGCGTCAAGACCATCGACAAAAGACTCGCAGACCCCGGCAAGCGCATGGCAGGCCCTTTTCGGCGAAGTGACGATTCGGAGTTCTCCGGCCCACTAGACCGGTCGTCCGAACCCCGTTGAATGAAACAGGCATCTCGCGCAACGACGGGTACTTTGCGAATTTTCGGAGAATGCAAGAAGACCCAGCCTTTACGCACGGGCGAAAGTTATCATCCAGGCAAGTCTTCTGGCAACATGAATTTTCGGAGATTTCGCCCCGTTTTGGTCGATTGGCAGTGCTAGCATCGTATCCCGGATGACAAATCTCGTGAAAACCGGATATAATGCTGTGGTTACTCGGGAAACACGGTTGCCAAACTCTACAGAATTTTCACAAGGTTCGACCCCATGAACAACAAACAACGTTGGGCTGCTTGGTACGCCATGACCATCTTGCTGACCGCCAGCCACCTGGTGCAAGCCGATTCGCCAGACAGCCCTCAGGTGGCGGATTCGCTACGACCGTTGATCCGGACGGATTGGGCTCAGCAGGATCGAACGTTATCCGGCACCGACGCGACGGGTACCGCATCGGCGCCGAAGCCCCGGTCGCGGCCGGTGACCACCGCCGAAGACGCTGCGGGTGGTTGCAACGGGATCAAAACGGGCTTGTGGGGCTTTCACGTGGCCAGTGGCGAACAAGATCCCTGGTGGCAGGTCGATCTGGGTCGCGAGTACCAACTGGACCGAGTGGTCGTCTACAATCGATGCGGCTCCAACGCGGCAAGAACCGGACACCTGCAGATTCTGGTTGCCGGCAATGACGGCAATGACGGCGAACCGACGTTTCGCAAAGTCTACCAGCACGATGGCACAACGTTCTTCGGAGTGGAGAAACAGCCGCTTGTCGTCCGTTTCGATTCGCAATCGGTCACCGCTCGCGTGGTTCGGCTTCGAGTGCCCGGACGGTGCTCGCTGGCACTGGACGAAGTCGAGGTCTACGCGGCGGACGATCCCGAGACGAACGTCGCCTTGCATCAACCGGCGGACCAGATCAGCGTCAGCCAATACTCGCGACGCGGCACGATGAGCGACGCGGAGTTCCGGCAGTTGGGTTTCACCCCCCTGGCGCCTCGCGCGGAGGAATCGCCGTCACCACGCGACGATCCGGTTGACAAGGACGAGTTGGCTTCCGTGTTGGGGCCGCTGCTGCAGCAGGCCGAACGATTGGTGGACCGGCTCAGCTTGATCGATTCGCAAAGAATGGCGCCGTTGCGCGAGGAGCTGGATGTCTTGGAAGATCGCTGGCAGCAGCTTGAATCCACCGGCCATGCAACGGGGACTCAGCGGCTCGAGCTTTACTCGGCCATTCGCGACCTGAAACGCCGTATCGCCTTTCGCAACCCGCGACTGAACGTCGATCGGCTGCTTTTTCTGAAGCGCCACGATTCCGTCGGCGTTTTCCATATGTGCGACCAGTTCTACGGTTGCAACGCGAAGCCTGGCGGTGGGCTGTACGTGCTGGAAGATCCGTTCGGCGCAGAGCCGCGTCTGAAGAATCTGTTGCAGGATTCGGTCGTCCGGAACGGACGACTGGCCGGCCAAAAACTGGAAGGAGGAACCTTCTTGTCGCCCGAGGTCTCGTGGGACGGGAGCACGATCCTGTTCGCCTACAGCCAAGCCGGCGCATGGGAAAAGTACCAGGGACGCGAGGCATACGAGTGGTGTCACGAATGCAGTTACCATCTCTTCCGAGTCAATGCGGACGGCAGCGAACTGATCCAGTTGACCGACGGACCGTACAACGACTTCGATCCCTGCTTCCTGCCCAACGGGCGGATCGTCTTCGTCTCGGAACGGCGAGGTGGCTACTTGCGTTGCGGTCGGCACTGCCCGGTCTATACCCTGTTTTCCATGCGTGATGACGGCAGCGACATCATCTGTCTAAGCTTTCATGAAACTCACGAGTGGCAACCCAACGTGACCAACGACGGGATGATCGTCTACACGCGTTGGGACTACGTCGATCGAGACACCAATGTGGCGCATCACAAATGGATCTGCTTCCCGGACGGGCGCGATCCTCGGGCGCTGCACGGCAACTATCCCCTGCGGCGCGAGAGCCGACCGTGGATGGAGATGGATATCCGGGCGATCCCCGATTCTCACAAATTCGTGGCCGTGGCCGCCGCCCATCATGGCCATGCCTTCGGATCGCTGGTGCTGATCGATCCTCGCATCGAAGATGACAACGCCATGTCCCAGTTGGAGCGTCTGACGCCCGAAGTGCCGTTCCCGGAATCCGAAGGATGGCCGATCGCCGACCACATGGTGTACGGAACGCCTTGGCCGCTTAGCGAGGACGATTTTCTGTGCGTTTACGACAGCCAGGCGAAGAATCGCGGCATCTACTGGATCGACCGGGACGGCAACCGGGAATTGATCTACCGCGATCCGGAAATCTCGTGCTTGAGCCCCATCCCGCTGCAACCGCGACTCAAGCCGCCGATCATCGCCACGCAGACCAGCCAGGCCGCCGAGGACGCGGACCAGGATCGACCCGCGACGATCGCCGTCATGAACGTTTACGACGCCGATTTTTCCTGGCCGCCGGAAACGCGGATCGAAGCCCTGCGAATCATTCAGTTGTTGCCGAAAACAACCGCCCCACCCAATCAACCTCGGGTCGGCGCAGCGAACCAAACGAACGCACGAGCGGTCTTGGGAACCGTGCCCGTGGAATCGGATGGCAGCGTGCACTTCCAAGCGCCGGTCGGTAAGCCCATCTACTTCCAGGCGATCGACCAGCACGGTACGTCCGTGCAATCGATGCGATCCGCGACCTACGTACATCCCGGCGAGCAATTGGTTTGCTTGGGCTGCCACGAACGCAAACATGATACACCCATGTTTTCCGGCAGTTTGCCCCAAGCCCTGCAGCGCGCCCCGTCGCCGATCCGACCGGATGTCGACGGCAGCAACCCGTTCAACTACGTGCGTCTGGTTCAGCCGGTGCTCGATCGCCACTGCGTCGACTGTCATCAGCAGAACGATGCCCTGGATCTGAGCGGATTGCCGGGCCTGGCCCACGGCTGGACTCGCTCGTACGCCAACCTGGCCGAGAAGTACGGATTCTACTTTCACGTCAGCAATGGATCGATCCACCAGCCGATTCACGGTGGCAGCCGCACGATCGCCGGAGAATTCGGAGCGCGTGCCGCCCCCCTGCAAAAATACCTGACCCCCGAACACTATGACGTCCAGCTTCCGCCGGAAGATCTGCACCGAATCAACCTGTGGTTGGACGCCAACAGCGAGTTTTACGGCGCGTACGAAGACACGGAAGCCCAAGCACGCGGCGAGATCGTTTACCCTTCCTTACGATAAGCACGCGGCCACGAGTTTCTTGTCATTTAGGTAACTTTGGATGTGGGATGCAAGGCTATCTCAATCGGCAAGAAACCTCTGGCCGGATGCTTACGAGTCCTGCAAGGGCGGACTGCCAGTTTTTCACGCCATTGCTTTTTGTCGCGATTGCTTATGATGATCCGAGTATCGATCGTATTGCCCCTGATTTTGATTGTCGGCTGCCGAGCCGATCGAGACGATGCGCTGACATCAGCCGACGGTTCCCGCAGCAGCGGTACCCAAGCGATCGCGGTCCAACTGCAATTGAACTGGTTTCCCGACGTCCAGCACGGGGGTTACTACGCGGCGCTGGTTCACGGCTTCTACGAACAACAAGGCTTGCAAGTCACCATCCGCCCCGGTGGCCCCGGCGTGCCCGTGGTGACGCAGGTGGCCAGCGGTCGAGTTCCCTTTGGTGTTGCCGGAGCCGAAAACGTCCTGCTCGGCTGGCCTCAGCAAGCGCAGACAGTCGGGCTGATGGCTCCGTTACAGCACAGTCCCCGCTGCATCATGGTTCACGAGCAATCCGGGATCCGCAGCCTGGATCAACTGGAAAACGTCACCCTGGCCATCAGCAGTTCGTCCCTGTTCTCGTTGTATCTCCAGCAACGTCTGCCGCTGGACGGCGTGCGAATTGTGCCGTATTCCGGGAACGTCGCGCCGTTCCTGCTGGACCAACGATACGCCCAGCAGGCGTTCGTCTTCAGCGAACCCCTGGTGGCTGCCGCTCAAGGTAGTCGTCCCCACGCGCTGATGGTTTCCGATTTGGGCTACAATCCCTACGCCAGCGTGCTGATCGCCCGACCGAGAATGCTCGAAGACCACCCCGACGTGGTCGCTCGCATGGTGCGCGCGTCGATCCAAGGCTGGACGAAATACCTGGCCGACCCTGAACCGACCAACCGTTACCTGGCCGAACGGAACCGGGACGTCGATCCGGAGATCCTTCGCTCGGGTGTCACCGCCATGCAGGATCTGTGTCGCATGGATCGACCTGACGAACAAATCTTTGGACAAATGACCCTGGACCGCTGGCAAGCTTTGCACGACCAGTTGATCGAAGTCCAAGCCCTCGAGCCGGACGCCGTCGATCCCGCCGCCGTGTTCACCAACGACTTCTTGCCCGCTGATTGATTATCGGCCGACGCCGGCAACCCAAGCCGGATCGGCGGAAGGGGTCGGGAGTCGTTTTCGGCCAACGATTGACCACATGGAAAGCGGGTCACCCGAAAACGACTCCCGATCCCTTTCGCCCAATTCCACCAAGAAATATCTGGCCGGGTGCTTACGAGCACGAAAGCCAGAGGTTGGCTCGGTCAGAGACTCACCACAGCGCGGGCCGAAAACCGGCGGCTAGCGCCGTGCCGCTCACAAAACAACTGTTGACCAAGCGTCTACTGCTCGAATTCCCCCGGCGTGTAGATGGCGGGGTCGTCGATGCCGTTGCCGTTCCAGTCGCCGACGATGGGTATGTCTTGGGCCGTGCCAAACTGGAAGACGTCATCGTCATCGTCCATCTTCCGGTTGCCGTTTGTGTCCAAGATCCATAACCCGGCTCGGTAAACGCCCACGTTGGCCAGGCCATCGCCGTTGAAGTCTCCGACGATGGGAATGTCGCCGGCTTGGCCGTAGACGAATTCCAGATCGCCTTCGGACCAGCGGCCATTGCCGTCGGTGTCCAGCCACCAGCGACCGTCCTTGAATACGCCGATGTTCGTGATTCCGTCTCCGGTAAAGTCGCCGGTGACGGGAATGTGGGTTCCGCCACCGTACCGGAAGACGTGGTCGATCACGTCGGCTCGAATCTGCCCGCGGATCGTGGCCTGAAGCAAACGCAATCCGCACGTCGCATCCTCGACGTCGGGCGGAATGTTCTTCGGTTTATTGACGGGAATGGTGCGATTCTTCAAGTCGGGCAGTCCTGCTGCTAACTGCAACGCGCGATGGTCGCCGGCCCATGCGGGTCCGAAAATGCCCACGTCGTCCTTGCCATCGCCGTTCCAATCGCCAATCACCGGCAGGTCCTGCTCGTCGCCCAGCAGGACCCAAAGATCGTCCTCGTCCCAACGGCCGTTGCCGTTCATATCCAGCAGCCAATGGCCTCGATAATAGATGCCTACGTTGTCGATGCCATCGCCGTTGAAGTCGCCGACAACCGGCACGGCGCCTCGCATACCGAACATTTTTCGAGAGATGCCCTCCGGCTCTTCCAGTCCCCGATCGCCTCGAATTCCCAGCGTCCAGTATCCATCGGTCACCCGGATGGACATCCAGTCTTCCGAGGGTGAAAAAGCGGCGTGGTGCACCACCAAGTTGCTGGTGCTCAGCGGGCTGATATTGCCTCGCGGGTTCCCCCCATCGATGATGCTCAGATGCCATGAATACGGTGGTAACCCGCCCGTGCCCTGAGCGAACTGCCACGGTGGCGAGGTCAACGGCGCGACGATCAGCGGCGGCGCGGCGGGTGGTGGGGCCGGATTGTCCACAAAGAAGACCGGTGGTACAGGATCGGAGGTGGGCGGATCCCAGACGATCACGCGGGGCTGGACGGCCAGTTCGCTGAAGTTGTTGTACGGAGATTCCAGATCCGCCGGAACGACTACGAACAGCACGTCGGCGTCGCCAGGGGCAACGGCGACGACCCAGGGCGCCAGTGCGGCAAGATCCACACTTCCATCGTACAACTGGGCAGACAGCGGCCCGGGTGTGTCGATCCCGTCGAAATAGCCCTCGGGCTGGATCTGTTGGACCGCATAAATTCCCGGCTTCAAGCCTTCGAAGATGTAGAAGCCTTGAGCGTCGGTGACGGCGGTGATCGGTCCCGCACCGTATCGACCGGGCAGGACGGACGAGTTGGTTCCCAGGATCGGGTCGCCCGTCGAAACGTTTCGCAACTCGATGACCACGCCGGGAATTCGCTTGTCGGTCGGTTTCAATTCGCCCGTGCGCTGCTCGCGAGCGTTCTCCGGCAACTGGCCGTCAAAGCTGACCAACGCCGGACCGTCTTGGAAGACATAGCCCGACACGGCGCCCGGTGGAATCTCCCAGAAATCGTAACGGGTCAAAGTCTGACCGGCCGGCACGCGGATCGACGTGATCTTGTTGGTCGGGGTGGCATCTCCACCGTGCGAACCGGCTTGTTGAGCCCCGTCGAAATAGCCTGCCGGTTGTTCCTGCCGGACGGTGTACGTGCCGGGCGGCAAGTGTTGGAACCGGTAGCGACCGTTGGCATCGGTCTTGACGGTCGCGATCTGCACGCCGGCGGCGTCCAGCAGATGCATGGTCACACCGGACAGCGTCCGTTCGCCCGCATCCCACCGGCCGTTCTGATTCCGGTCGACGAACACCATCCCGGACAGACTGGATGGCGGCACCTCGCAAAAGTCATAGTCGGTCAGCGTCTGGCCGCCCGCGACGGGAATCGCCGAGATTCGATTGGGTACGCTGGCATCTCCGCCATGCGAACCGGCCCGTTGCGATCCGCTAAAATAGCCGTCGGGCTGTTCCTGCAGGATGGTGTACGTACCCGGCGGCATGTGCTCGAACCGATAGATGCCGTCCGCATCGGTCATCGAGGTCGCGATCCGTTGGCCCCCAGCGTCGATCAAGTGCAGCGTCACTCCGTCCAGCGGCCATTCACCCTCGTCGAATTGGCAGTTCTGATTCAAATCGGCAAACACCATGCCCGTCAGAGTCGAAGGGGGGATGTCCCAGAAGTCGTAGTCCACCAACTGCTGCCCGGAACCGACTGGGATGTTGCCGATTCGATCGTCCACGGAGTCGTCACCGCCGCCCGATCCGGCTCGCTGGCCACCCTGAAAAAAGCCTTCCGGATGATCCTGGATCACGTGATAAATGCCGGGAACCAGATCATCGAAGCGATAGACGCCTTGGTGGTCGGTACGAGTGGACACGATCCCGTTTCCCTGCGGATCGACCAGATGCATGACGACGTCCTCCAACCACCACTCGCCGACGTCAAATCGTCCGTTTCCATTCAGGTCGGCATGCACGCGTCCGGTCAGACTGGCCGGAAGCAGTTCACCGAAGTTGTAGTCCACCCCCTGATCGCCCCAGCGAAGACGAATCGAATGGATTTCGTCACCCGGATTGACGGCGACTCCCACCGTCTTGCCGTTGACCGTTCCGGCCGTGTCCAGACCGTCCAGGAACCCGTCGGGCTGGACTTGATTCAGCGTGTAGACCCCGGCATGCAAGTCCGTAAAGCGATACGAACCGTCGGCCGCGGTCGTCGTGCTGGCGACTACTTCACCGGACGAATCCGACAGATGGATCGTGACTCCGGCGATCGGTGGCTCGCCCGGATCGCGGATACCATCATTGTTCTGATCGTGGTACACCCAACCCGACAGTGACGCCGGCTCGTATTCGCAAAAATTGTAATCGATCCCGGTCTGATCCGATGCGATGGATATTTCCACAATCGAGTCGCCGACGACGCGCCCGACCGGCACGCCATCGATCGTGCCGACTCGCTTCGGGCCGTCGATCAAACCGTCCGGAGTCTGCTGGAAGATCTGGTATTCGCCGGGCAGCAGTTGTTCGAATCGATAATGGCCGGTCGTATCGGTTCGGGTTTCGGCCACAATCTTTCCGAGCGGATCCATCAACCACACGGGCACGTACGCCAGCGGTCGCATCGATTGGCCGGGTGGCTCGCAAATGCCCTCCGGTGACGTCAAGCGGACGTAACCTTCCAGCGAAGCGTAACGAAATTCGCCAAACAGGTAGTCGATGCCCGTCTCGCCCCAACGCAACTGGATGCCTTCGATGCGATCGCCGGGGTTGATGGCGGTACCCTGAGGGATACCCTCCACCGTGCCCGCTCGGTCGATGCCGTCCACCCAACCATCGGGATGAATCTGGACGATGGTATACCGTCCGGCGTGGAGGCCGTCGAAGATATAATCGCCGTCGGCGTCGGTGACAGTCGCGGCGACTTGCGAGCCTTGGGCGTCCAGCAGCACCAGGCGGACGTCGGGGATCCCCTCCTCGCCCGGTTCCAGCCAACCGTTGTTGTTGCGGTCGTGATAGACTCGCCCGGCCAGCGACGATGGTTCGAGTTCGGTAAAGTCGTAATCCGTACCGACTTGACCGGACCCCAGGACGATGTCGACCAACGAATCATCCAAGGCTCGTCCCACGGCAACTCCGTCGATCCGTCCGACGTGCGACCGGCCGTTGATCAGGCCTTCGGGGGTCGTCTGGACCACCGAGTAACTGCCCGGCCAAAGATCGCGGAAGTGGTACATGCCGTTCGAATCCGTCCGGGTGACGCTGATCGACCGACCTGTGCCATCGAAGAGTTCCACTCGAGATCCCGCAAGAGGTCGCTGTCGGGAAGCTTCGCTGAAACTGTTGCCGTCGGCATCCGCCAAGCGAACCTGCCCGCTGAGCGCGGCGGGCAACAGTTCGCCGAAATTATAGTCGCGACCCTTCTCGCCGCCCCCCAGGAACACTCCCTTGATGGCATCTCCCGGATTCTGAGCCACGCCACGGACAACGCCGGACACGGTGCCGGCGGCATCCAACCCGTCGAAGTAGCCCTCCGGCTGATACGGCTGAACCACGTTATATGTGCCGGGCGCCAAACCGGTGGCGTGATAGGAACCGGTCGCGTCGGTCATGACGGTCACGGTCGTCGCTGGCGTCAGGGTCTGGACCGGAACCAGTTGGATCGCGACGTTCGCAATCCCTTCTTCGCCCGCGTCGCGACGCCCGTCGTTGTTCCGGTCGTGGTACACAAAGCCCTGCAATTCGGCGGGACGCGCCAAGGCGAAATCGTAATCCTTGCCACGCTGGTCGCCCTTTTCCAAGGCGATGCCCGACAGCAGCCGATGATCGTCGGATGCCGTACCGACCCGTTTTCCGTCGATCGTCCCGGGAATCGCGCCGACAGTGAACAAATCGGCGGGCGGCATCTGCCGAACCTGGTAGACGGCGGGCGGCAGGTCCAAGTCCAGACCGAATCGGTAGAACCCGTTCGCGTCCGTTACCGTTCGGTGGCCCGTGGAATGATAGATTCCATCCTCCTGCCGGTACAACGCCAATTCGACACCGCCCAGTCCCGGCTCGTCCGGTTGACGGACCAGGTCCAAATTGGTTTCCAGATACACGGTGCCCGACAACTCGACGGGCAGCGGCATCTGTTGTACTTGCCCGATGGCGCCGGCCGTGCGGTTCCGCATGCCAGCGATGTCTTCGCTGGGAAGATCCAGACCGCTGCCTTCCATCCGTCTGTCGTACAGACTCCAAAACATCGCCGTGGCCTGGGACGGGTGGTAATGGGGAGCGGTAAACCAAGCGCGCAGCATCGAACCCTGGAATTCCAAACCCGATGCGATCGGGTCGATCCACTGGTTGATCACGTCCAGATCCGTCTCGTTCGGATCGTACTCCAACACTTCGTCGACATCGATGGAAAAGATCAGCTTGTCGCCCGCGAAGAAATTCGTGAACTCCAAGACCAACAGCGAACTGCCGTCCTCGACCGTCTCGCGAACCGTCGCCGTGGGGTCCTTGGTCAGCAGGCTGACCAGCGTGAAGGGAAACCACCCGTCGGCGCCCAGTCCCCCCGGCTCGGTATCGAACATCATATCCCCGCGGCTCAATCCGACGGGCGGTTTGTCTCCGTCGATTTCGACCCGAGTCAACTGAGTACCCGGCGCACCGCCTTCGAAAGTGACGACGAAGGTGTCTCCCAGATCCTCGTTAGTGAAATCCTCTTCGATATACACAGCGCCGACGAACACCGGATTGGCGGCCAGCAACTGTCGGCCCTCCATCGCTTCGAACAAGCATCGCCGCGCACTGTCGTCCCGAATCCGCCTTCGACGCGTTCTGGCCCGGCGGCTGGTGGCAGCGAGCCATTTTTGAAGACGCGTGAGAAATCGCACAATTCACCTCCCTGTGTGGGCGTCCCGTTATCGCCCCGCGACGCATCTGACGCCGCCGTCGGATTCCTCGGATTTCACTGACGTTCGGACCCTTGTCGTGGCAGCCCCGCCACGCGTCCCTGCAGATCCCAAAGTCGCACTGTCGTATCGAATCCACCCGAAACCAGAATTTCCCCGTTGCTGGCCAACGCAGCGACGCTGCCGTAATGATCCCTCAATTCGCCGACTTGAGCGCGTTCCTCCAGATCCCACAGCCGTACCACATTGTCGCTGCCACCGGTCGCTAAGTGCGTCGGACTGATAAAGGTCAACGCGTAAACCTTTCCAGGCGACGGTGGCAGATCGAAACCTTGCCCTTCTCGCAAACAGCGAACGTGGACGCGACGATCCTCGCCGCACGAAACCAGTTGCACTCCCTGCGGGGAAAACGCCAGATCGCGAATGCGTTGACGATGAGCCGCATAGTGTGATACCAACTGCCCATCGTCCGTCCGCCAGACAGAAATCCTTCCGTCCCGACCACCCACCGCGATCCAGCGGTCATCGGGCGAAAACGCCAACGCCCTGAGATCCGCGCTGGATCCCTCCAGCATGTGGATCATTCGCCGCTGGACCACGTCGTACACTCGCACGCCACACTCGAAGCCCGTCACCGCCAGTTGGTTCCCACGATGGTTGAAACTGAGCTGAGTCACAGCGCACGGTAGCGTCTCGAGATCGCCCAGTCGTTGGCCGTTGCTGGTATCCCAAAAGATCACTCGCCGATCGTTGCCCGACGATACCAACACACGACCGTCGGGAGAAAACGCCAAGGTCTGGACCCAATCCTGATGTCCACGCAAGCGGAACACCAGCCGGTCTTCCGCCCAGTCCCAGATCGAAACCAGATGATCGTCACCGGCCACGGCAAAACGCGTCGCCCCGGGCTGCAGACGAACCGAAGTGATCACGGGCGCCCGTCCTAGAGTTTCGCATCCGGGAACCCGGATCTCCCGGCCGCTGATCCCGCCCAGGATCGGTTGAGCCAGCACCGTGCCCGTCGACAAACCGAGCGCAAAGAGCCACGTGGACATCCCAAGAACGTTGGTTTTTCGTTGCAAGCTGTTCATGGTTTGCATGCATGCCATTTCAACAAGTGGAGCCGCGATGTTGGACGGCACGAACGCCTTGCAGCAAAGTAGATGCCTTCGCCACAAGGCCCGTGCACGGACGTACTGACGGTCCTCTCGCGCAGCGCGCCATCCTCTTTTATCGGCTTTAACGGTCAAGCCACCGTACAGGAAGCAGGACGATCCGTGCGATTCTTGCCGATGTACAGACAGCACGAATCGTTCTGGGCAGTCTTGGCCCAGTTTGTTACAATTCTGATGGATGTGGATCGTGGTTTACGCAAGTTTCAAGCATGAAAGGAGTTGCGCTATGAAGTCGACGGTGCTTCTCTGCCTGCTTTCCGCCTTGATCGGTGCCGGATTTTGGCAATGGTGGACCACCACCATGCTCGAACCCTCGTTGGGGGCACAAGATGTCCCGCAAGCAACGTTCACCCGTCTTTATGATGGTGATTTAACTCCCGACGAGATGGTGAACGTCCATGTCTATGAAAACGTGAATCGCAGTGTCGTCAATATCACCACGCGAGCTGGAAGACTGGACACGTTCTTCTTCTCGTTGGAACCGTCCGCTGAAGGAGCTGGTTCGGGGTCGATTTTGGATCGGGATGGGCACGTACTAACCAATTCTCACGTGATCGAAGGAGCACGTGAAATCCAGGTGACCTTGTACAATGGCGAGTCGTATCCCGCCACTTTGATGGGCGCTGATTCCGTTTATGATATCGCCGTCTTGAAGATCGACGCACCCGCCGAGGTGCTGCATCCCGTCAGATGGGGTAGCTCTAACGATTTGCGAGTCGGTCAGAAGGTGTTTGCGATCGGCAATCCGTTCGGTTTGGAACGTACCATGACCGTGGGGATTATTTCCAGCCTGAATCGGTCCCTGCCGTCGCGCCGATCCCGGATGATGAAGTCGATCATCCAGATCGATGCGGCTCTGAACCAAGGGAATTCCGGTGGCCCGCTGTTGGACAGCCGCGGGCGTCTGATCGGGATGAACACGGCGATCGCCAGCCGCACGGGCGAAAACACGGGCGTCGGTTTTGCCATCCCGGTGAACAACATCCAGCGAGTCGTCCCGCAATTGATCGAGAACGGTCGCGTGATTCGCCCGGACTTGGGCATCACTCGTGTCTACCAAGTCGAGCAGGGCTTGGTCATCGCGACATTAGCCCCGGGAGGTCCCGCCGAGCGCGCCGGGCTGCGCGGCTTCCGACTGGTGCGACAGCAGCATCGTCGCGGGCCGTTCGTCTATGAAGAAACCCAAATCGACCGCAGCACCGCCGATCTGATCATCGCCGTCGATGGCCAGCGCGTCCGAACGGCCGATGACCTGCTATCGATCGTCGATCAAAAGCGGCCGGGCGAAGAAATCGATTTGACCGTAATCCGAGAAGGACGCGAGATCGTTGTACCCGTAATCCTAGGCACCGGCGACTAACCGCCCCAGCCTGAGCGGCATGACCTGAGCGGCATGGCGCTAGCCACCGGTCCGTCTGCGTACAAAGCAAACTCGGTGCCTGAGCGGCATGGGGTAGCCGCCGGTCCGCCTGCGTACAAAGCACGCGGCCCGGTATTACGGTGGAATCAGCGGTCGGGGGCTATTTTCGGATGAGCCTTACGCCTTCTTCAGACGTTCCGCCTCTTGTTCCAATCTGGCAATCTCTTCCGACAATCGTTGGACCTCGCCCGGCTCGTCCTGCTGCTTCTTCGCGCCGGCCAGTTGCTGGCGCAACAACTGCAGTCGCTGCCGCACGGTGTCCAATTTCTTTTTACTCTTCTTATCCATGCCCAGATTCAAAAGGCCTTCAAAGCGTCTTGTAACGTCTTGTGGATCTCGAACAACTGATTCAGCCGTGTAATGACAAAAACCTCGCGGATTCCCGGTTCAAGCTGGCACAGTTTCAGTCGTCCCGAGTGTTGTTTGATCTTCTTGTCTAAAATGATCAGCTTGTTCAGCGCCGCACTGCTCAGGAATTCCACATTCTTGAAATCCAGCAGCATCGACTTGACACCCGATCGGTCCACCAGCCCATAAAGCTCTTCCCCTAATTCCGAGATGATCCCAGCGTCCAGGATCTTGTGGTCCAGAAACTCGACAACCGTGACTCCATTGGTCTCGGTCAACCGGATGCGGCGATGCAATGCCATAGGACCACCAAATCAATCGAGGGAATTGACATCCAAAGGGAGTAAGTAGCGGAGGAGGGACTTGAACCCCCGACACGCGGATTATGATTCCGCTGCTCTAACCAACTGAGCTACTCCGCCAAACCCCTTATTAGTAACGACTTACGACGCGACTCGTCCATTCAGCCATCGTCAAACCGCTCGCGATCTGACACCTTGGCAACGAAAAACGCCCGCCGAGCGGCCAATTCATTCCCATTTATGGCTGAAACGACTCGACCTTCGTAGTGTACTATCGGAATCCATCCCACACAACCACCAGATTATCTCGCCCGATACCGCCCCGTCAACCGCCAGTTCGCCGCACCCAGACAATAGGGATGTCAATTCCTATGGCATGGTTTCATACCCCCAAACAAAGCATCCATACTTCGGAAAGAAGCGCGGGGCCATGCACCAAAAGCAAAAGACACCCGTCACCGCACATCGAATCGGCAGCAGGACATTGCATGCCGGTCAAACAGGTTGCGGTGACGCGGATAGATCGGCGCCGCAGCAGCATGGGTCGTCGCCCGGCTCCATCGTACGGATGACCAGGCCATAGTTGGCTTCTTTCTTTATTCAACGATCGGCGGCGCACCACGTTAATCGCCCACGCAATGACGCTTCACTGGGGACACGTATTTCAAGCATGACGTTTTTGCCTCCCAGAATTGTCAACAGACCCGTTTCCCGTACGATCCGGCTTACCGCATGGTCACGACGTGTGGATGGTAAAGCCGATCTCGGCCTGGACGGCTTCGGCGTAGCGGTACAAGGTCTCGAGGGTCGGGTTCAGGCAGGCGCCGCTTTCCAAGCGGCTTACCGCAGCCAGGTCCATCCCGCTGCGCGCGGCGACGTCCGACAGACTCAGACCCTGACGCTCGCGATGACGCTTCAAGGCTGTCAGCATCGTGCAGAGATCCAGATACTCGCCCTGGACCACGACCTCGGTAGCATCTCCGCTGGCCAACAGGTCATCCAACCCCGGCCGCTCTTGTTGGAAACGTTCCCGGATCTCCTGCAAACGCCGTTTTTCTTCCGGCGTCCGGGGCATGCTTCGATGGATTCTCTCACCGGTCATTCAGCACCTCATCAACCTCCTCCGGCGTCACATCGTGTTCCGCGATGTGTTGAAAGTTGCCATCTGGATCGTCCTCGAGGTCCCAAATGACGCGCACCATCGTCGATTTCCCGTCTACTTACAGATCCAAAACCGTATGTTACGGTTGGCGTGCCCTCTGGTCAACCGGTGCGGGTCAACTGCTGTTGCCCGCTGCTGGCCAGATTTGGCTCCGAAACCTGGGTCTCATCCGTCGTGGTCGCCTGTGAGGACTTTGTTTTCGGCATCCGCTTCGCTTGCGGCCCGGGCGTGGGCCAGTTCGGGGTTGCGGCGGTGGTAGGCGTGGCGGGCGATCAGGTGTTGGGCGACGGCTAGGGCGTCTTGGTCGCGCAGCAGCCGCGCGCGGTGCAGGTGGATTTCGGCCATGAACAGCGGCATCGGACCCCGCGCGGCGATGGCCCACGCCTCGTCCAACTCGGCCCGCGCCCCGTCCGCGTCCCCCAGCACAAACCGCAGCCAGGCGCGGGTGAGGAGGCCGCGGACGATACACTGCTGTGCCCCCCGCGGCGGAGGCCGGTCAGGGCGGCGTCCACGTGGCGTTGGGCGTTCACGTTCGTGATCTGGATCGGCTACTTGCAGTGGATGAAATTCAACGGGTTCAATCCTCCGAACGATCCCGTACTGGAGCCCATCAAGAGCATCCGGCTGATGGATGCGATCCTCGATCTGTCCGACCCGCAGTACCCCAAGGAACCGGAATGGCCGGAAGCGGAATTCATCGTCGGGAACCCGCCGTTCTTGGGTGATAAGGTAATGAGGGGCGGTCTGGGCGATAAGTACGTGGAACAACTGAGAACTATGTACGCCGGCCGAATCCCCGGTGGGGCGGATCTTTGTTGTTACTGGTTCGAGAAGGCGAGAGCACAAATCAAAGCTGGTCACACAATTCGGGCAGGGCTACTTGGAACGCAGAACGTTCGTGGTGGGGCCAGTCGCAAGGCATTGGATCGGATAGCCGAGACGGGAAGCATCTTCTTCGGTGTCAGTGATCGAAACTGGGTGCTAGACGGAGCGATGGTTCACATTTCGATGGTTGGCTTCGATTCCGGAATTGAGAACGCCAAGACGTTGGACGGAATGACTGTGGCGACGATCAACCCCAACCTGACGGGTTCGGTGGACATCACGAAGGCCAAGCGGCTTCAAGAAAACGCTGCCATCGGATTCTTGGGAAGTTGCAAAGGCGGAAGTTTCGATATTACGGAGTCAGAAGCCATTCGTCTGGTCACTGCTTCCGGAAATCCACACGGGCGCCCCAACAGCGGTTTACTTCGGCCCGTTGTGAATAGCCGCGATCTTCTCGGGCGCAGTGAGGGCAGATGGATTATCGACACGGGAAACCTGACGTTGGCCGAGGCTGCTCTGTATACCGATCCTTTCGCGATAGTCGAGGCTCGCGTCAAGCCGACGCGCGAAGTGAATCGTGACAAGTGGCTTCGAGAGAACTGGTGGCGACCCCAGCGGATGCGACCAGAAATGCAAGAGGCAATCGGGCCGTTGCACAGATTCTGCGTGACACCGACGACATCGAAACACCGAATATTCAGCTTCCTGGAACCCCCCGACTCTTCCTGACCACAAGCTGATCGTCTTCGGCCGAGAACATGATGAGTTCTTTGGAATGCTGCATTCCCGACCGCATGAACTCTGGGCAAGAGGGCAGGGAACACAATTTCGTGAACGTGAAAGCGGTCAAAACTATAATGTCCAAAGCTGTTTCGAGACCTTCCCCTTGCCCGAGCCAACGGATGCCCAACGGGATGCCATCTCGGAAGCGGCCAAAGAACTGGACCGGTTGCGATCCAACTGGCTGAACCCGACAGAGTGGACGCGCACCGAGGTCTTGGAATTCCCCGGTTCGGTCGATGGCCCGTGGAAGCGGTACGTCGATCCGGCGACGGTGGACGAACGGGGAATCGGCACCGTCCGCTATCCTCGGCTGGTTCCCAAGGATGCCGAGACGGCCAAGGAACTGAAGAAACGTACCCTGACGAACCTCTACAACCAGCGGCCCACCTGGCTCGATCTGGCCCATCGTCGCCTGGACGAAGCCGTCTTCGCCGCTTACGGCTGGCCCGTCGATCTGTCCGACGATGACCTGCTCGCCCGCTTGCTGGAATTGAATCTGGCCCGTGCTGATCGTCATTAACCGAATCGCCCGGATCCGTGGAGGGTAGTGAAAGTGCTCGCCCGACCGCTTCGCCTTCCGCGGTAGGTCCCGCGCGCCGAGCGGGACCTGGTTCTGCGACATGCAAATGAGTGCTCGTTCGGCGGATGGCTGAGCGAACCTGGACTTGCAGCGAACGACGCCACGATCTATATTGATCGTTAGGAGATCGCCATGGAAGATTCGGGTCTGCAAGTCAGTCGCAAAGCAATCTTGGTCGTCTTGTTCGTGCCCAGCGTCGAACGCGATGGGACCACGTCGATCGATCAGTTGTATTGGGTCGAAGCGGCTCTCGACACATTTGGGCGCCTTTTCGGCGGAGCCACGGCTTTCCCGCGGGCCAAAGGCGTGTGGCGCGATGACGAAAGGGGAGGTGTGCTGGTCAAGGACGAACCCGTTGTCATTCACTGCTACACGACGCCCGCGGAGATCTCAGACTCGGCTCGCCTCGGTCAGCTCGGGAGTTTCTGCCGGCGAATGGGCCGCGAGGCCCGCCAAGGCGAAATCGGGTTGGTCATCGGGGACGAATACTTGGCGTTCCGAGATTTCTCGGAGGAATAGGGTATGAGTACACCACTCGATATGGACCGAATTGCGAAAGATTTGCGAGCGGAGCGACGCGGCAAGATTGTGTCCCGAGGCGGCTATTTCGGGGCTGTCCAGTTGGCTGCTGAAGTCGCCGCGCGTTTCCGCGTGCCAGATGGAGGGGGACGCCCGACCGACCCGTCGTGGAACGAACAACGTCTGGTCCGCCTCTCAACGACGACGCTGGAACAGCTTGAACAACTCGCCAAGAAGACGCACGCGAGCCCGATGCAGGTCGCCGCGTTATTGCTGGAGCAGGCCGTGCAGACAGCCGTTGGCCGCGAGTAGCACAGGCCGACCCCTGAAGACCTCTGATCTGTCGGCATACCACTGCGCGGTGGACGCGAGTCCTTCCCGTTGTCTCCGGTTCCCATCGAATTCACGTATACCGAATCCAAGGTGGCGGCGATCCGCAATGGGCTCGAATTGATGGCGGCCGGCGGTTCTAACGATGCTCTCCAGCCGCAGGACACAACCCAAGGCAGCAGACAACCTGCATCTGCGGCCGAATTCATCCGGTTGGCAAAAGAGATCATCGAACGCATCCAGGAAGAACGCGACGGCAAATGGTGGAAAAGTGTTGATGCGCTTGCAACGCGGCTTGAAGAAACACGGCTCAGGTCCTGCTGACGCGAGCGGATTGACCACGGCAGCAAACGGACAGCCGCCCCTGACTCCGCGCCGATCCTCACGCAAGCCTGTTGCGGGAATCGGCAGCGGGACCGGCGTGCCCGGCGGTTCGTGCTGACCCCGTCCGCCCGTCCAATCCGGCCCGGCGAATCTCGCGGACATGGGCGGACAGAACCTGACACGCGGCAAGGATGTCAGTAAAATCAGGATCGTGATTGGAAAAGGCTCACGCCCAGGCGTAAAGCCGCAAAGGACACATCGATGCCGGAGGGACGAATCTTCGCGCTGACCGGACCGCATCCGTCGGTGCTGCGCAACCAATTGATCGCCGAGACATTCCACCGGACGGGCGCCATCGAGGCCTGGGGCCGCGGCACCAATCGCGTCATCGAAGAGTGCCAGCGGTGGGGCATCGACCCGCCGACGTTCGAAGAACGCTGCGGTTCGGTCGTCGTGACGTTCCGGGCGCCGATTGGACCGGACCGACCGAAGACCCCGCAAGTCACCGCGCATACCACCGCGCAAGTCACGGCGCAAGTCCGCAGTCTGCTTCTGGCGGCGGAGACGCCACGCACCAGGGCCGAGTTGCTGAAAATCAGCGGGTTGTCGCATCGCGAGCATTTCCCACAAAACAAAAAGGACAGGCATTGTTTGCCTGCAATTTTCAGGGTGGGAAGTAGAATAATGATTGTCATGCATTTCCTACGTGGGAGGACCAGCGATGACGGCGGCTCGAAGCCAACGGGTGGACGTGAACGCAACTCGTTACTAAGCACCCGGCCACATATTTCTTGGTGGAATCGGGCGAAAGGGGTCGGGAGTCGTTTTCGGGTCACCCGCTTCCCATGTGGTAGATCGTTGCCCGAAAACGACTCCCGGCACCAAAGCAAGGCGGCCTTCATTGATAAAAGACTCCTGGCCGGGAGCGTACCAGCCGCCTTATGCTCCCCACATGGCAAAAGACCATTGCCCGCCCGAACGTCATCAGCGAATCTGACGCCTACCGGTCCGAATTACGCCACGGTCTGGCTGGGCCAAGGAGGCTATGTGCCAACGGGAGCCGTGGCGAGCCCGTGCAAGTACTCCGGCGCAAAATCGGCGCCGTTGGGCCATGCCAGCGTGTGGCCGACAATCGAGAACGACCGAAAGTACTCGACATCGCGCAGCGGCTCGAAGATCGGACCATCCAAAGAGTCCGACAGGTCGATTTCGGCACTCGTGCCGTCATCAAACGAGATACGAATGCGATAATCGGCGATGTAACTCGCCTCCGTTACGTGCAGAAACATCCCTCTACTCCAATGGCTCGATCGGTCTCAACGGCCGCCGAGCTTCCAACGATGGCATTGGCTGACCGAGGATTGAAAAACCGTCTTATTCCAGCAACTAAGACCACGATACCGATCCAATATACCATGCAGATGGACCCTGACAATCCGTTGGTGGACGGTACGAGTCAACGAATCATTTGCGAATAGGTCTGTCCCGCTTCCCTGTTCAGCGCGGGTCTTCGACCCTGCCGAAACCGCCGACCGAAGGTCTCCCAAAGCCATCTTGTTGCCGCCTCTTATCCAGTGGCCCAGTTCTTCGTTCGGATCACGTTCTTTGCGCAGTCGGGGGTGGGACGGTATGGCTGCGCACGAACGCATTCAATTCCGCTTCAACCCGCGCGACGTCCTGGATCGGTGCGATGAAGAATTTATAAGGCATGGTTGCTCCTGACGTTAAAACGGTTGGAACGGTAGTCGCTGTTCTCCTTGACATGTTACGCAGTAGCTCCCCACCGGTCCCGCACCGGTGGAGGCTGGTCTGGAAACTACCCCACCGGTCCCGCACCGGTGGAGGCTGGTCTGGAAACTACCCCACCGGTCCCGCACCGGTGGAGGAGGGTTTGGAAACTAAGCCGCCGCCCTGAAACTCTGAAACTCCACCTGCCTTCTAGTTCCCCGCTGCGGGGGCATCGCGGGGTTAGTTGCCAAACCCCGTCCCACCGGCACAGGGCCGGTGGGGGACGCTTGTACACTACCCGCCGCTGTGTGCTGACCGTCCGGAACTGTACCGAGCGGAACTGCGGCCACGCGGAAGCCCAGGCTGCCGAAGCGGCTCGCCGGCTCGCCCGCGCCGCGGCCCGCCGACCGGCAGTACAGCGAGCCGAACCCCCAACTGCCGCCGCGGATCACCCGGACGCCGGCCCCCGGCCGCCGCTCGTCTGCGCACCACTCAAGCACGTTCCCCGCCATATCATACAGTCCGAACGGCGACTTGTCGCGTGGGAAGATGCCGATCGACGAAGTCCGGCCCAGTTTGTTCTCGCTGTTGCAGATACCGCTCTCCCAATCGTTGCCCCAGGGGTAGACCAAGCCCGCCGGGCCACGCGCTGCCGCCTCCCACTGCCGCTCCATCGGCAAAAAGCCGCCTGCCCAGCGGCAAAACGCCTCGGCTTCCCACCACGTTACCCCGACCACCGGCTGGTTCGGCGAGTTAAAATCCGCATTACGCCACAAGCCGGGTGCCGTGACCTGTTTGTCCTGGACCCACTTCCAGCCGTCGTCGGACCAGAACTCCCGGCGCGAATAGCCACCGTCCTGAATGAATACCGCGTATTGCGAGTTCGTGACTGGGTACTTCGATAGCCAGAACGGAGTAGCGATTCTAATCAGATCCTCATCGAAAGGCTTCGCCGACTCCCAATAACCAGACTTGTCGTTGTCGCCGATCCTGTAATCGCCCACAGAGATCTTGACGTAGCCCGGATGTTCGTCGGGGTGGCCTGCCCATCGCAGGTCCAATTCGATGCGAGGATCACCCAAGCGTCCCAACGCGACGGCCAAAACGGCGCGGTCTGGGATGGCGATCTCTTGTTCGATGGCTCGGAACACGCAGTCCTGAAAGAACCCGGCCAAGTCGCTTGGAATCGCCGCCTCGCGTCCGGAGAGGATCTCCAGGCAGTCGCCCAACACGATCGCTTGGTTCCAGACGCCGCCGGGTTGGCCGCGCTGGCTGGTATCGACCGCGGGCAGTTCCAGACGCTTGGCGAACTCCTGCAAGAACTCGACGCCCACGTGGCGGCTGGTCTTGGCGACCAGACAACCGAACAGGAAAGAGCAGGTGTTCCGCCACCCGGCAACGCTCGCTCGCTGCACGGTCGTCGCAACCAGCTCGTCCCATCTCCGGATATGCAGCAGATGCAACCGTTCCCCGGCCAGGAACTCCTGGATCGACAGGTGATAGAACGAGGCTTTGTCTTCGGCCCGCGACACCAGCAGGCCGGATTGGGACAATAGATCCTCGCGGACCCTGACCGTATCGCTCACTCCCTTGTCCGTGGCGCCATCCACTTGCTGGTACGCTTGCAGGATCGCGTTGACCTCGCCGTCCGAGGCGGATGCCTCCGGAGTGCTGCGCTGTTGGCCGAGTTCCTTCCCCGTATGCATGCCCAAGGCGATCGCGGCCAAGCGACCTCGGATAGGGTCCAAACTCTCCTTGTCGGCGTATCGCTTGTGCAGCACCGTATCGACGATCCGGTCGTACAGCAGGTACTTGTCGTGCGGCAACCGCTTGCCTTCGTCGTAGATGATGCACATCGCGGTCAGCAGCAGCGGATTGCTTGCCAGGTCGTCCAGTCCCCGCTCGACGTGGATGTGGTCGATCATCTTCTCGGCGGTCTCCAAACCCAGGTCGGGGTTATCCTTCAAACGGACGAACCAGCGGCGGACCAACAGCGCTTGCAGCGCTTGGTCCAGGCCCAGGATCGGCGCGTGCGGCAGGGCCAGCTTCCGCTGCTGCTCGGCGTTCAGCCCGTACGGCCGGCTGGTGACCAGCACGCGGTTGCCGGCCTCGGTCCAACGGGCCACGGCATCGGCGAGTCCGGCCAACAGCATCTCCCGCGGATACCACTCGTCGCCATCCGACCGACGCACCGGCGGCACTTCATCGACGCCGTCCAGCATCAGCAGCGCGGTGCCGGCGTCCAGGTGCGACTGGACGCACGTCCAGTCGATGCCCGGATACCGCTGGTCTGCCAGCCACCGTTCGAGCGCCTGTTCCAGACCGCCGGGGCCGATCGAGCGGACGCCCTTCGGCGGCAGATGCAGCCAGAAATCCCGCAGCCGAACCAGGATGGGCAAGCGGCCTCGCAGACTCGCGGGAAACGTCTCCTGGGATTCTTCCGGAGCGGCGACGTCCATCTTCGGCATTTGCCCGTGGCACGTCAGCCACGTCACCCAGCGGCTGAAGGTGGACTTGCCCGACCCCGGATCGCCCGACACGTACAGGGATTGCTGGTCGAGCGATTCCAGCAGAAGCTGTACCTTGGCGTCCGCTTCGTCCCCTATCCCGCCGCGTCGTCCGGCCTTCACGGGACGATCGGGATCGACGCGCGCCGAGGTCGCCAGCGGAGTGTACACGTGGTTCAGCCGCACGCCCGAACCGTGTTTCAGTTCCAGCCCCATCAACTCGACCTCGCCACACCGGCCCAACAGCCACCGGGTGTACTCGGACGGGACCGAGGGTTGGGCAGGACCTCGCGCGTTTGCGCGATCGGCAGGTATACTCGTCCATTGGATCTGCTGCGGATCGACGCGCGGACCGAGCACCAGCGTCGGAGTGTCCTCTTCGGGAATCCCCAGCAATTCCAGCGCGTTACAGCCCAGCTCGAAAGCCGTTTGGATGGATCGGTCGTAGCCAATGGCCTGGTAGAAGGCCGATGCAAACTCGATCGCTGCCGCATCACCGATCGCTTGCTTCATCCCAACGGCACAGCCGACCTGCTCGGCAATCGCCTCGGCCTGCGGTTTCGAGAAACAGGCATTCAGAACGACCAAGCGGATATCGTCTTAAGAATACGGAACAGGCCCGTCAGGGCCTTCTTGCTGACTGGTCGCGTTCGTCCGTGATCGTCCTCAAGGATCAATTCTTCAGTAGCCGAGCCGTGACCGCTGAAATGCACAACTTGCGGCTTTTCGTGCAACAGCACGTCCTGAAGATCCCTAGCGCGGACGGCCCAGCGCGACACCAGTTCCAATCGATCGCGATACTCCGAAGCGCGGATTCGCGCTTGGATTTCGCGATACTCCCTGTCCAAACGCAGCCGAGATTGGTCGTCCGGCAAGGATGCCAAGAACAGGATCTTGATTTTGCGGGCGGTTCCGCGTGTCGTTGCGGGTTTCGTGGTCGGCGGCGGTTCCGGCGTAGCTTGGGCGGCCAATAACTGGGCGACGATCCTTCGCAAGTGGTCTCCGGCTTTTTCGTAGAAGCTGTCGCCGCTGCCGCGGGCGCCCTTGTAGATCGCGTACAATCCCTTCTTCTTCTTTTCCAGTTCTTTGCGGAACTTGTCGACTTTCGCGTACTGCCCCGGGTCGAAGTTCGCCGGGTCGATCGGGTCGTGGCAGAAGTAGAACAGGATCCAGGGCCATCCGTCTGCCTTCCAACGCTTCAGCGCGTCGCGGAACTCCTTTTCGGTGCCCGATCCGTGTCGGCCCGTCGGAGTGCCGAAGCGGTGCTTGAGAATGCCCAAGTAGATGTCGTACGGCGGCGTCTGCGCGTCGACCACCTGTTGCGGGTTCGGGCCGATCCGCGGGGTCACGTCGTCTTCCCAACGGAACAGCTCCAGACGGAAACCGTGCGACTGGCCGTCGGTGCGATTGATCGAATCGACCAGCTCGCGCAAAGCGTCCCGCTCTACCTGGACATCTCGCGGTGACGAAACAAACACCCGGATCACCTGAACCGTCGTCGCTGCCGCGTTCATCGCCTTCACTCCTAATGCGGGCTGACGCCCGTAACCAGAGTAGGTTGGGTCTCCGACCCGACCCGACACGGTCGGGACAGAGTCCCAACCTACAAACGTGCCCCCCAAGATAGAGCCCCGCCAAGTCGCCGTCAACGCACCACCTCACCTCGCAGAGGCTGTCTTTCACGCTGCCTACCAGCGGTCGGCGCGTTCGAGAAGGTTGGCCAGGTGCAGTTCGAAACCGGGCAGCAGGGGCGTGGTGTAGATCTCGCCTTCGCGCACGACCTGTTGGCTGGTGTCGGAGTTGTGCCGGCGATGGACCGTCAGGCTTCGGGCGAAGCGGTCGATGATCCAGTATTCGCGCACCCCGGCGGCCAGGTACTCGTCCCGCTTCTCCTGGTAATCGCGAATCACGCTCCGTTTACCGGCCGATACAAACTCGACGACGATCGCCGGGACTTCGCCTTCGAGCGGGTCGCGTCCGAGCCCGGCGTAGATGACGCGATCAGCGCGACGGCGTTCGGTGGGCGTGACGACGGTCTCTTCGGGGAACGTCGCATCCAGTGCGGCACCCTGCGGGTGCCCCTCCTGGTAGTTCCTCAACCAACGGCCGAGTTCTTCGTTCGGATCACGTTCTTTGCGCAACGGGTAGGGGGACACAACCAAGACTCCGTGGATCAGCTCGTAACGCCAGCCTTCCTCGAACTCGGCAGCATCGAATTCGCCGGGAGTCA
>SKKK01000574.1 GCA_007121535.1 Planctomycetaceae bacterium
GGCGACGTGTTCGAGTGGCTCCGCGCCCTGCGCGACGCCGGCAAGATCGAGCGGTTCGGCGCCAGCGTCGAATCGATGGACGAGGCGCTGTTATGCCTGGAGCAGGACGGGCTCGCCTGGCTGCAAGTCATCTTCAACGTCTTCCGACAGAAGCCGATCGACGTGTTGTTCGAGAAAGCCCGGGCGAAGGGCGTGGCGCTGATCGTCCGCCTGCCGCTGGCCAGCGGTCTGCTTAGCGGCAAGATGACCAAGCACACCGATTTCCCGAAGAACGACCACCGGACCTTCAATCGCGATGGGCAACTGTTCAACGTCGGCGAGACGTTCGCAGGGCTCGCGTTCGAGAAGGGCGTCGAGCTGGCCGACGCGTTGAAATCCAACGGTGACTTGGTAACGGTTCACGGGAAATCATGGACAATACCTTCGCCAACTGCTCGATCGGCGTCGCTTGGAGCGACGACCTGGTGCAGTGGGACTGGCCGGGCAAAGCGTAACACCAACATCGACAAAGGAGAACTTTCCATGAACAAGACCCTTTCCTGTTGTATTGCCGCCCTATTCCTTGCTTTGCCGGCCACGGTGGCCGCGGCCCCGGTGCTGCAGGACGGCCGGCTGTACATGTTTTACGGCGGGGCTTTCGGTCGTGCCGATCGACTGGCAGGACGGTCTGCCGGTGCTCGCCCCCGAGAAAACTGCCGCCCCGGTAATTGAACAGGAGGGCTGTTCTGTTTCCAGGTGCAGTCACCCTTTGTTTTCTACCCGCCGCGGCCCGAAACTGCGTTTTCCGCAAGATGGGCTTTAGCACGTCAAGGCGAAGACGGACAGGAATGTCCATCCTACAAGAAGCGCAAAAAACGGCACGCGGCGAGTATATGATGCGCAGCCCGCAACGTTCAGTGGCTGCAGAACACTTTCCCCTTTCCTTCCTTGACATCCCTTGACAGGAGCTTTCCCATGAGACCCCAAGAGTACCATCGACGACGTTTTCTGAAGACCGCCGCAGGTGCGGTCGCGACCGCCACGGCGGGCCCTTACGTGTGGACCGGCAGCGCGGCCCGGGCGGAAGCGCCCAATGAACGACTCGGCGTGGCCGCGGTCGGCGTGGGCCCGCGCGGCGTGGCAATCAGCCGCCAGGCCGGCAACCTCGGCGACATGGTGGCCGTGTGCGACGTCGACAGCGATGCGGCCGGGCGCTTCGCACAGCATTACGACGGCAAGCCCGACACGTGCGCCGACTACCGCAAGCTGCTCGACCGCAAGGACGTCGACGTGCTGATTGTCGGCACGCCCGACCACTGGCACACGAAGATCTGCATCGACGCGATGAAGGCGGGCAAGGACGTTTACTGCGAGAAGCCGCTCACCTTGACCATCGACGAGGGCAAACTGATCGAAAAGGTCGTGCGCGAGACGGGGGCCGTGCTGCAAGTGGGCACGCAGCAGCGGACCGACTACAACCGGTGGTTTCTCGAGGCGGTGGCCATCGCCCGCAGCGGGCGTCTGGGCAAGAAGCTCAACGCGCTGGTGTCGATCGGCGCGGCGCCGGTGCGCGGCGAGCGGCAGGGACCGTTCCCGCCGGCGGATCCGCCGGCCTCGCTCGACTGGGACTTCTGGCAGGGCCCTGCCCCCGAGCGGCCATTCACCCCGAATCGCGTCGGCTGGAACTTCCGCTGGTTCTGGGAATACTCCGGCGGCCAGGTGACCGATTGGGGAATCCACCATAGCGATATCGCCCTTTGGGCGCTGGGGGCCGAGGAGAGCGGCCCGGAGGAGATCGAGGGCGAGGGCCAGTTTCCGCCCGGCGTGCCGGACGACTTCGACCTGAACGCCGTCCTCGAGGGCCGCCAGGAGCTTCCGGCCATTTACACCGTGTTCATGCACTTCGACTGCAAGCTGCGTTTCGCTGGCGGCCATACGATCAACCTGGTTAGCCGCCAGAACGAGATCATACTCGAGGGCGACCAGGGGCGCATCCGCGTCAACCGCGGCGGCCTGACCGGGCGGCCCATCGAGGAGATCCGCGCCAACGCCGCCGATCACGACTGGCTCAACGAAGAGGTCACCCGCCTGTACCGCGGTATGAGGCTCACCAACCACATGGGCAACTTCTTCGATTGCGTGAAGGACCGCAAGCTGCCCATTGCCGACGTGTTCACGCACAACCGCGCGATGGAGATCGCCCACACGGCCAATATCGCCATGCTGCTGCGGCGCAAGCTGCGCTGGGATCCCCAGCGGCGCGAGTTCAAGGACGACGCCCAGGCGAACGCCCACGCCATCGTCAGCCGCGAGCAACGCAAACCCTGGACCATCGAGGCGTAACGAGCCCGTTGGGCCCTGTCGGAGTTCACGCTTTTGCGTGAACTCCGACAGGGGCGACCCGTGCCCGGCCGTGCCGAGTCGAGTTATACTCGCCGCGGCCCAAAACTGCGCTTTCCGCAAGATGGGCTTTAGCCCGTCAATGCGAAGACGGACAAGAATGTCCATCCTACGAAAGCGCAATAACGGCACGCGGCGAGTCCATGTTAGATTGTGCCGTCCTTCCGGGGGCCTGTGTGCCTCAGACCCGTGGACGGTGACACCGTGTCCAACCCAAGGAGTCCATCATGCAACGAAATGAGCCATCGATCCCCCGTTCCTCCCGGTCGTTTTCGCGCCGGCGGTTTTTGAAGGTTGCCGCGGGCGCGGCGCTGGCCGCTCCGGTGGTGGTTCCCGCCTCGGCCTTGGGCGCCGCGGGCAAGGCGGCGCCGAGCGAGCGCATCGGCATCGGCATGATCGGCCTCGGACGCGAGGCGATCCACAAGAACCTGCCGGCGTTCCTGCGCCATCCGCTCAGCCAGGTGACGGCCCTGTGCGACGTCGACCGCTGGCGGCTGGAGCAACAGTGGCAACGCGAGGAACTGAAGGGGTGCTCCGGGACGACCGACTTCCGCGAGCTGCTCGACCGCCCGGAGGTCGACGGCGTGATGATCACCACGCCCGATCAGTGGCACGTGCCCAACGCCCTGGCGGCCGAGCGGTTTGTCGGCGATGACGAGGCCAACGGCCTGCTGCGACTACCCCCCGGCCGCGCGCCGTGGAACGTCGGGTAGTGAGGAGATGAGAATGAAATTGCGATCGTCCATTTGCTTGGTATTCTTTTGCGTGGCATCGCTGGGCGCTTCCGCCGGTCACGGAGCCGACGTGCCGGACGTGGAAGTCGACCGGGAGACCCGGCGGGTGAGGTCGCTCATATCCGACCGGCCGGTGAGCGAGATTGCCGTCGCAGGACGGCTGTACATCGATCTGCACGCCCATTTCATGGCGGCGCGCACCGAGGACACGGGCCACGTGCTCAACTGGTATAACCTCGGCTACTCCGGCGGCGACGGCAGTTCCGGTGAACAGGGCGGCACGTTCGGGAACTTCGGGCTCGACGTGCCCTGGCAGGAACGGACCCGCCACTATCCCCTCTGGTCTCCGGTCGAGGACGTCCCGGCGATCCGCTTCAGCGGGGGGCAATTCATCAAGGCCGACTTCCCGGCGGAAGAGGACATCACCAACGACGCCTCATTCACGATCGAGGTGTGGGCCCGCAACGAGGCCCCCGGGCGTCAGGAAGTGATCCTCGGCTGGCAGTCGAAGGACGGCAGCGAAAGCAGTGCCTCGATGCCTTGGCACCCCCGCCTCGAAGGCTCGCCGCACTGGCGGCATATCGCCGTGGTGGCCGCGGGTGACAAGGAACGCTGGTATGTGGGAGGTCGACTCGTCAGTGACTTGGTGCGGCGTTCGTCCATCAAGGAGGGCCATCGCTTGGTCCTGGGCGGGGCCTCCGAGAACGATCCCTCGTTCACCGGACACATCGCCGCGGTGCGCGTGCATCGCGGCGTTCTCAGTCCGGGGAGGATCGCCCGCAATGCAGGCGACGGGGTGATGCTCGGCACGACCCTCACGCCGAACATCGAACCCGAGGCCCGCCCCGAGCAAGGCCACTTCTACGATACCTGGAGCGACGGCGACCCGGACGACTACTTCACCGCCGTGTCCGATCATTTCCGCTACCGCATTCCGCATCGCCGCCGCATGGAGGAGATGGACAAGCGCCAGCGGGAAGAGCACGACGGGCGCATCGAGCGCATGCTGATGCTCGCTGAGGCCTGTTACCGCGCCTACTCGGAAATCCATGCGCTGCGCATGCCGATTGTCAGCTCGCGGGCACAGTATCGGGGCGATGGAGTCAGGTATCTGATTCACATTGCGCCGACCGATGGGGGAAGCTGGATGGGTTGGCACGACAAACGCGGCTTCGGCTATCCCATGCAGGGACCCGGCCACATGAACCCCCACGAGCTGGTGCATGGGGTGCAAGCGCAGACCGGCAGCGGCATGCAGGGCAATTACTGGGAGGTGCATGCGAACTTCCCCCAAACCTGGGTGGGCGTGTGGCAGTCGGGCACCGCCTGGGTGGAAACCCGCGACCAAGCCCTCTTCGAGGCGACGGGGCGCTCGTTTTACGACGCGCAACTGATGATGCGGCACCTGGCGCACACGCCGCAGTACGGCCCGATGTTCATCTCCAAATTGTGGTACAGCGGCGCCCGTGACGCCTACCCGTGGATCACGTTCAACCGTTTCAACCCGGACCCCGACACGTGCCTCGGCTACGAGTGGGCCCGCATGGCGCAGCGCAACGTCACGTGGGACTACGTGATGCACCCGCCCGTTATGCCCGGCGATCCCCCGCGAGACGACCACTTCCGCCGGCAAATCGAGGAGCACCGGGAGCAGGTGGTGCGTCAAGGCCGCGTGATGCTGTACGCGATCCCGTACAAGGACGGATGGTTCCGCCCCGCCAAGAGCCATGCGCCGCAGCAGACCGGCTGGAACCTCATTTCTCTCGAATGGGACGCAAACCGCGTGACGGCCGACCTGGAAGGCTACGCCAACCCGAAGCGGGGCGCCGACTGGCACTATGGCTTCGTGGCGGTCGATGCGGACGGCGCGCCCCGCTACGGCGACGTCCGCTCGACCTCGGGGCCGGTGTCCATCGCCATGCAGGCGGGCGACCGGGAACTGTATTTGGCCGTCGCCGCCATTCCGACCATCGTCATGCCGATCGACATGGTGGGCGACGTCCGCTCGGAGGCCAAGGAGCCGTTCCCGTACCGCGTCCGGTTCGACGGCGCCGGGCCTCGCAACGTGGCACTGGAATACTACCGTGAGAAGTTCAACGATGTGCCGGGGGCGGCGCATCCGAACGGCGGAGGCTTCGTGGCCGAAACGGCCACCGTGGCCGAGACGTCCTACGTGGGCCCCAACGCCTCGGTCGTGGGCCGCTCGACCGTAAGCGGCCATGCCCGGATCGAGGACCATGCCGTCATCGACAACGGCAACGTGCACGATCATGCCATCGTGAGTGGCTTCGGCCTGGTCAACCAAAATGCGACCGTGAAGGACCACGCCCGCGTACGCGATTTCGGCTGGGTCACTCGCGGCTCCACCCTGGCCGGCCGCGCCAAGCTGGCCGAACACGCGATCCTGGAAAGCGGGAATACGACCAGCGGCCGGGTGACGCTCAAGGGGCACGCCATCCAGTACGGCGGCGTCGCACGAGGCACCGCCCTGATGGACGGCAACTTCGCCAAAGGCAACGAATTGATCGAAGGCGGCCGCTGGTTGAGTTGGAGTTGGGGCGCGGGTCAGAACGCCGGCGAAACCGGCGACGACTTGGCCGGCCTCTACCTCCGGTACACCTTCGAGAATCCCCATCCGACACTCGCCCGCGACGACCACGGGCTGACCTGGGGATACCTGCACGGCGGTCCGGCGGTGGAAGACGCTCACGGAGAGGCCGAGGGCCGCGCCTTGGTGCTCAACGGCCGCGGCCAGTTCGTCGAGCTGCAAGCCGACGTGGCCGACCACACCGAGCTGGTGGTCCGAGTGCGCGTGAAGTGGGACGGCGGAATCGCGGAGCAGCGCATCTTCGACTTCGCCCACGGCGCAGGCAACGGCCTCTACCTGACCCCGCGCAACGAACGCGGCCGGCTCGCGGTCGTAATGGACGTCGACGGCCAGCGGCGCCGTATCGAGGCCGACGCCGCCCTGCCGTCCGACCGGTGGGCGGACCTCGCCGTGATCGTCACCGAACGGGGCGCCCGGCTGCTGCTCGACGGCAAGCCGGTGGGCGAAAACCGGGATATCCGGATGCGCCCGCTCTTGGAGAATGCCGGCCGGTTCCGCAACTACCTGGGCGCCTGCCGGGAGGCGTCGGCCCATTTCGCGGGCCGGATCGCGTCCTTCGCCGTTTACAACGAGACGCCGCGCGAGTAAAATCAGGGACCGAACCCGGGGGTGCGGCTCTATTCGTCGGCCAATTGGAAGGACTGGCGCGACGAAGGCCTCATGATCGACGCCGCCGGGCTGCCCGACGACGTCTGGTACAAGGACCGTTTCTGGGCGCCGGAAATCCACAAGATTCGCGGCAGGTACTACATCACGTTCAACAGCCGCAACGAGAGCGAGGAGCACGAGCACCATCATGCGTGCGGGGTGGCCGTGGCCGACGAAGTGACGGGGCCCTACAAGGTGCTCACCCACGACAGGCCGTTGACCGACTGGCCAAGCAACGACCTGACGCTCTTCGAGGACGACGACGGCAACATCCGCACCCACGCGCCCACCTACACGCCGCAAGAGGTACCCATCGATCCGGAAATGCTCCGCCGCTTCCCGGGGCTCGCCGAGTAACGACACACGGGTGGAAACCGTCGCGTGCCTGATCTTTGCCCGGGGGGCCACAAACATCGGCATCGCCGGCCGCGGCACGATCGACGGGCGTGGCGCGAAAGAGCACTTTCCCAATCCCGGTGACCGCCACCGGCCGATGCTGATCCGGTTCATGGAGTGTGTCAACGTGCGCGTCAGCAATTGCACGTTCGACACCCGTGACGACTCCATCTGTCTGCAGGCGTCGCGCAGCGATCACCCTTGCCGCGACGTCGTCATCACGAATTGTATCTTTGTGAGCCAATGGGCCGGCATCCGGATCGGCTTGCTTTCGGTCGGAGACTTCGAGAATATCGCCGTCAGCAATTGCATCTTCCGCGACATCAACGACGCGGGACTGAAGATCCAGATGTGCGAAGGTGGAACCATGAGGAACCTGGTCTTCAGCAACCTGGTGATGCACAGGGTTCCGCGGCCTGTGTTCATGACGTTCAACCGCTGGCGCATGGGAGTGGATACGCCTCAGGACACTCCGCCGATGAAAGCCATGGGGAACATGACGTTCTCCAATATCCGCGTCGACAATTCGGAACTGCAAGGCGTGGCGTGCGGCATCATCCTGACGGGAGTCCCGGGGCATTATATCGAGAACATCGCCTTCGACAACCTTGACCTCACGTTGCCCGGGGGCGGGAAGAGGGACCACGCGCAGGTTCCCGACCTGCCGACGTTGGTTGACCGGCGCCCCGAGTTCGGGGTGTTCGGAAACCAGATTCCCTTCGCGGGCATCTACGCGCGGCAAGTGAGGGATCTCCACCTGAGCAACGTGCGGATCGCAGCCGTTGGCGAGGAGTCCCGTCCGGCCGTCATTGGTGACGACGTGGTCGGATTCTCCATTTCCGGTCTCAGAATCTCCGAAACCTTTTCCGGCCCAGACACCATCTACTTGCGCGACGTGCAGAACGCGTCGGTCGCTCGCTGCTGCTCATCAATTCCGCCGACACGGCTGCGACGTTCCGACGGAGCGTTTGTCGGGGCGAGCCCGCCGGCGCAGGCCAATGCCGGACGCATGTTCTGCCCGGAAAGTCGCGTCCCCTAATTTCCCGGGTGCCGCGCCGTCACCGGCCGTCGCCGGTGTAGATGATCTTTCCGTCTTTCGGCGCCTGGGGCCAGGGCGTTTCACCCGGAGCCCACTCGGTCGGCTGCGTGGCGCGGACGGCCCTGATGCGACGCTTCACCCACTCAGGGGCGTTACGGTTCTCCTCGCGGCCGTAGATGTAGGGCAGCGGCGGCTCCATCAACAGCGGAAGGGAAAGAATTGGTGGAAAATGGTTGGCCAAGCATCGCCCCCACCGGCGCTGCGCCGGTGGGGGCGTTTGGGGTGCCCGTCACGCCTCGATGGTCCAGGGTTTGCGCTGCGCGCGGCGGACGATGGCGTGGGCGTTCGCCCGGGCGTCGTCCTTGAACTCGCGCCGCTCGGGGTCCCAGCGCAGCTTGCGCTTCAGCAGCATGGCCATGTTGGCCGTGTGGGCAAGCTCCATCGCGCGGTTGTGGGTGAAGACGTCGGAAATGGGCAGCTTGCGGTCCTTCACGCAATCAAAGAAGTTGCCCATGTGACTGGTGAGCCTCATGCCGCGGTACAGGCGGGTGACCTCTTCGTCGAGCCACTCGCGATCGGCGGCGTTGGCGTTGATCTCCTCGATGGGCCGTCCGGTCAGGCCGCCGCGGTTGACGCGGATGCGCCCCCGCTCGCCCTCGAGGATGATCTCGTTGCGGCGGCCGAGCAGGTGGATCGTGTGCCCGGCGGCGAAACGCAGCGTGCAATCGAATTGCAGGAACGCGGTGTAGATGGGCGGAAGCTCTTGGCGGCCCTCGAGGAAGGCGTTCAGGTCGAAGTCGTCCGGTACGCCGGGCGGAAGTTCTCCCTCTCCCTCGATTTCTTCCGGCCCGCCCGCTTCGCCGCCGAGTGCCCACAGAGCAATGTCGAGATGGTGGATGCCCCAGTCGGCCACCTGGCCGCCGGTATACTCCCACCACCAGCGATAGCCTCCGACTCGGGCGGGTGTGAAGGGGCGTTCCGGGGCCGGGCCCTGCCAGAAGTCCCAATCCAACGTCGGCGGCGGGTCGGTCGGGGCGAAGGGGCCTTGGCGGTCGGGGTGCAGGTCGCGGTTGGCGGCCGGATCGATCGAAACCAGGGCGTGCAGCTTCTCGCCCAGCCGTCCGCTGCGGGCGATGGCCAGAACCTGACTCCCGCCGGCCACTTCGTTGAAAACTGCCGGATCCACTTCTTCGGCCGGATCGATAGCACGTATACCCAGGCCATTGCCTTGAACGGAGTCGGCAATCGCGCGGCCTACAACCGGATGTACCATTGCCCGACCAGCGTGATGACGATCGGCGGAAACAACCACGTGGTCGACTTCAACGACGTCCACGACGCGGTTCTGGAATCGGACGATCAGGGCGGTTTCTGCATGTGGGGCAATCCTACCTTCCGCCGCAATATCTACCGCTACAACAGTGGCCGCGACAATATCATGGACAACCACCTGTTCGTCGACAACCGCCACGGCATCAGCGGCGGTTGGAATCCCTGCAACAGCCACTGGGGAGGGCTCCGCCGAGGTCAGGCCTTGTGTTCGGTGTTCAGAGCGGGTGCTTACTGGGTCTGGCAGTGATTCCGGACGGAGGTTACTATGGAAAAAGTCCGGCACACGCCGCGGTTCGAGACGTGTCCGTGTACGTCAGAATCTGTTCCGCGAAGCCGACGCGCAAATCATCGCCTTGGCCGATCCCATGGAATCGGTCAGTCTCGAAGGGTTCTACTACAAGGGCATGGGAGGGCGTGCGCCGCTGAAGGCACTGGTCGAGCACCAATACGCCCAAAAGACGGAGAATTTCCGTTGTGCCGAGTATGAAGATTTCCGGCTGATGCTGGAGAAGGAAAAGGCGCTCGACGCCATCGTGTGTGCGACTTCCGATCACTTGCACGCCTTCGTTTCGGTCCTGGCCATGCAGCACGGCAAGCACGTCTATTGCGAGAAACCGCTGACACACAATATCTGGGAGTCGCGGATCGTCGCTCAGGTAGCCGAGCAGACGGGCGTTGCGACTCAAATGGGAAACAATGGCCATTCCTCGGAGGGCATTCGCCGCACCGTGGAGTACTTGCGGGACGGCGCAATCGGCACGGTCCGCCAGGCTTATGCTTGGGTACCGGCCGGACGGTGGAATCACGGCTTGCAAGGGGTTCCGGAGGACTCGCCGCCGTTGCCGGACGGTTTGAACTGGGACCTGTGGCTGGGCCCGCGTGACCGTCGGCCGTACCATCCGGCCTATGTCCCGGTAACGTGGCGGGATTTTTGGACTTTTGGCTGCGGTGCGCTGGGCGATTTCGGCTGCCACGACTTGGACTCGATCGTCTGGGCGTTCCGGCTCACGGAAATCACACTGCTGGGAATCGTCGCCTTGCGGATCGGCAAACAATGCCGGTGGGATGCCGAGGCCATGCAGGTCACCAACGCAGATAACGCGGAACCCATGATCCGGGGAAGCTACCGCAAGGGCTGGGAGATCGTGTAGGTGATGGGAATACCGTTCGCCGCCGTCGTAGGGCGCACGGACCGAGAGCCTTGAGAAATGCACTAATCACGATCCACTTCGTTCTGCGGCTCGTCCAGGACCGCTCGGGCGTGTCGGGCCAAGTGGCCGCGCAGATCGGTGGTGTAAGCCTCGAGCGTCGCCCGGCCGATCGCTTCGTGGTCGCCCAAGAGGTACAGCGCCCGGGCCAACAGCAACTCGCGCAGCGATTCGCGGCGAGTATGGACCGCGTTCGTATTGCGTGCTTCCTGGGCGTCGTGGGCCGCTGCGGCCACTACCGTATCGTGGACGTGGCCTGTCATGCCGGGTTTGGCCAGCAAGTGGGCCAAAGCAGGCGCGGCGGCCGGATCGCCCAACCGTTCGAGTGCGTGGGCTACGGCGCGGTGGTGCGAGAAGTCGGCGCGAGCGTCCAGCAGGGCGACCTTCTCCAAGATCACGGGCACCGACTGCTGGTCATTCGCCAGGCCCAGGGCGATGATGTCCACGTCCAGGGGGCTGAGTGCCGCACCGAACTGGCCCATGCCGCGGTAATTCCAACCGTCATCCCAGGCATCCGCTGCTTGGACCCGATCGCGGATCAAGGCGGCGCCGGTCGGATCGCCCAGCATGGCCAGTTTTTGAGCATAAGCGTAGCGGATTTCGCCTTCGCTGGCTGCAAAGGCCTCGCGCAATCGGGGCACGGCACGCTCGGGGTCGATAAACACGGCGGCGGCAGCTCGATAATCTCCTGGAGCGTCGCGTACCGCTTGGTCCAAGTCCGCGTCCGACATGGGCAGCGAGTCCTGGTGGTCGAGGACCGCTTCCGGCAAGTTACCGATTTCGACCAATTTCCGCTGCAAGGCACGCACGTCGATCGCTCGTAGCGACTGCCGGTTTTGAACGGCCATCGTGGCCGCCAGGCCTGCCGCGTAACCCTGGTTCTGGATATCCGGCTGCATGCGGGTCAAGGGGACGGCGTCGCGGTGAACGCTGATTCCCAAACCGGTTACCAGGATCCCTTCCAGTCCCTTGGGCAGCAGGCAGCGGAACGGAATGTCGACAACAAACGCGTATCGGCTGGGCGGGGTTTCCAGGATCAGGTAAGGGTCGATCGTATAGCCGTGAGTATCGAAGTTGCTCCGCGACCGGCAGATCGTGTCCGGGTAGGTGCGTTCGACCATTTGGTCCCGCACGGTCATAAAGAAATCGCCCACGATCCGTCGCCGTTCGCGGGTGTCGATCAATCGGCCCTGGTCGAAGGCGTCGGGGTATTTCTGTTTGGAGTAGACGAACACGTGCCAGATATCCAGCATGTCGGTTTCGTCGACGAGGGTAAAGTCCGTATTGGTATAGTTAGCGCCCAGCCGCCGGGGCGGCAGGCCGGTTCCCTGCATGCCGAATTCACGGGCGTCCGTATAGTCGATGTCGGCACCTGCGGCGGCGGCGATATCGGCGTTGCCGGTCGAGTCGATTACGATGTCGGCCAGAACGGCGCCGCGGCCGAAGGGGGTTGCCACCACCGCGCCGATGACTCGGTCCTCGTCGACCAGGGCACCGCAACCGATGGTGCCGAACCAGATCTCCCCGCCTGCGTCCAGCAGCGTCTGCCGCCACCAATCGGCTCGCTGCTCCGGTTCCCAAGCGGCGCCGCCGGGGACGGTGGCGGTGAAACCGACCCGATTGCCATACCAGTAGCGCGTGATATATCCGGCCGTACCGACGCCGCCCATCATGTGCAGGTATTCGACGACCAGCACGCGGGCGCCTTGGCGAGCTGCGGCAATGGCTGCGGGTGCGCCACCGGTACCGCCGCCGATCACCAGCACCTCGTATTCGCCCAGCACGGGCAAGCTGCGCGCATCCTGAGCAATGGTGCGCGGCGTTTCGACGGGCCGGACACCCGCCAGCAACTCACGGATTTCCCCGGCACCTACGTCGTCTGCACCACTCGGCTGGCCCGTCAAACGCACGCCTTCCAATTCGCCGACCTGCCCCGCCTGCCCGGCCGCAGCAGCACCGATCCGCGCTCCCAACTCCATCAACTGAACCGGACGCACCAACCGCTCGGCTCGCGCCCGGCTGACATCCGCGGCACCGCCCAGCAGGAACAAACGTTCCACGCCTTGTGGGCGAAAGGCATCCAGCGGCAGATCCGCTACCGGGATCGCATCAGACTCGACCGACTGGCGACCATGCATCGCATCGGGCGGGACCTGGAACAACCGGTCGGACGTGGCCTGCTGGTCCGGATGGTAAGTCCATGTGCGGGCGATCTGGTCGGCCGCGTTGAACGACGCGAAACTGCCATCGGGCATCTCTAACGGCAGCGTGTATTCGATGACCGCGAACGTACCGGGCGACTTGCTGGGAAGCGATCGGCCCAGGCACGCGGCGCACCTTTGCGGAGCAGGGCATGCGCAGAAACCCTGGAACGGCGGGTCGATCACCCGCACGGACGCGATGGACGATGAAGGGAAGCGTCCCGTTCTCTCGGCGGGCGAGGCAGCTTCCGAACCCTCGGAGGACTCGACGCGAGAAGCCGGGCAGTCGGGCTCCACAGGCTCCCCGCCAACGACCACGCGACGGAACGTCTGCAGGCCGGCCGGATACGGACGGAAGCGGGCGCCGGCCAGCCGCGCTACCGTGCCCCGGTCGGTCGCGTCGATGATCGTCTTCGCCAACACCGCCTGCCGTCCGGCACGGTTGGCCATCACGATGCCTGCCGGGGCGCCGCTGGCGTCGCGCAGCACGTCGGTCGGGTAACAGCTAAACAGGAACTCGACTCCGGCGTCGAGAAGGGCCTTCTCCAGCGTCTTCTTCACGTGCAGCGGGCGGGGCGGCTGCGGGCGGCCACGCGAGGCCGCCTCCTCGTCCTCGGCCCCGATCACCTCGATCTCGCCCACAAGCACCCGCTCGGCATCGTCGGCCTTCATCACGTCAAAGCGGACGTACCGGGCCTCGGCCTCCACCGGCGCAGCGAGGAGCACGGGCGCGCCGATCGGTCCTGTAATGCCGGCGGGCAGATCGTCGTTCTCGATCACCGCCGCCTCGGTCCAAACTTCCCCGTCGCGACTGGTGGAAACCCCCACCCGCTCCACCTTGAAGTCTTTTTTCGGGTCGTCGTGATCGCGGTGGTACACCACCATGCGAACCTTGCGGATCGTCTGCCGCCGGCCCAAGTCGGCGTCGAGGATCACGCTGCCGCTGTACTGCACGCTTTGGTGTGCGGCATCTCCCCAGGCGCCGTTGGTCAGCCGGCTGGGCGGGCTGGTATCGTGGTGCGGGGCGGCGGTGGGGAGGCTTGCCGCGTAGGTCAACTCGAGGCGGTTGGGATGCGCTCCACCGGCGAGGAGTTGCGGCAGCGGGTCTGCATAGATGGCCTTCGCCAGCGGCGCCTTTGGTCGCTCACCTTCTTCAAGCCACAGCCGTAGCGTGGCGGTCATGTCGTCGCCCAGGTACGGATACGGAGCGGCCAGGAAGACGCTCGAACCCGCCTCGGCCGCCGCCACGGTCGCCGAGACGGCCCCGGTCCCGCCGCCGACAACCACCACATCCACTTCGTAAGCCACCGGGAGTTCCCGCGCCGACTCGCGGACGCTATCCGCTCCCGACGCGAATGCATTAACCCCCAAAAGTGCCAATGTGACCATCGCTACGGTAGTAATCCGGAAACCGTTCATGGCTTTATCCCTTCCTTCGTTTCCCCGCTACCCCGATCCTTGCCCGAGCCACTTCGCCTAGCAAAAAGGTGTTGGAAGTTCCGTCGTGAAAGGAACCCATCTCTGTTCCATGCGGGTACTGGAAAGCTCCTTGCCGAGCGCGGCCGCCAAAAGCCTGATCCAAGTCTTCCGCCCGGTAGTCTTCACCCGTTTGGACGTTCTCGCCGATCGGTCCTGAAATTCCGTAGTAATGAATCGTGTAAGCACCGTTCGAGAAATAACTGACGCACTTTCGGCCCCCTCACCCTGCCCTCTCCCCGGAGTGGCGAGGGGACATCGGACAGTTATTTCTCGAACGGTGCTAAGTTCGCGTGCAACCGCAACTCGCTACCGTGGATTCTACTTGTACCAGAAACCGTGTCAACTAAGCAGATGCCCCACAGGCGGGCTACATGAAATATGTCGGGGGGGCAGCGCAAGGCGTTTTGATGAAAGGAGTTACGCGCTGGACGCTGGGCAAAAAGTATAAAAAAATTTCGAAAAATTTCCGAAACAGTCCACAATAGGAGTTTGCTGAGGAACGCCAGCATCGGCGCTGTGCCAGACTTCTCGGCGATTTGCTCTTCTTGCTGATCTCGTGGCTGCGGTATACACCGCTCACGCGGGAAGTCTTCCCACCTGCAAGATGTTCGTGGCAGCCGGCGTGGAAGATGATTGGGACCGTTGCTACGATTGCCTGATCAGTGTGGGCCGGCGGCCGAATTGGAATAGATGCCGCGTGGCTTTGCAATGGAGGAAACGAAGTGAGCGTCTTCGGATGGAAGATGTGCGCACCATGCACGTCTCGGGAGCACGGCAGTCTCGGAGCGCGCGACTTCGCCCGGCACCTGCTTGCCATCTTCGACCGCAGAGGCGCCTTGGCGCCCTCGTTCGACTATGCCGTCACCACGTGGACCTTCGGCGACGATTTGGCGATGGTCTTCCTGCTCGGCGAGGTGACGGTCGAATACGGTCATCAACGCGGTCCTCTCGCTCGTTGCTCCGCAGTTCGGGGAGGTGACCGGTCGCGGGAAGACTAGCCCCAACGCACGAGACCAGGAAGAGAAGCTTTTTCCCATCTCGCTTTTTGCATCTCGGGAATTGCCGGTTTCGCCGTCCGCCACTGCCAAGGAAGGCATAGCGAAGATCCCAATCGACAGGGCTGCGGCTGTCGCCGCTGGTTTCCATGCTCTGATTCGCATTTCTGCTGTGCTCCTTTGGTTGCCGGGGATGCTTGACTTGACTGCCTTGTGCCGAAACGCCTCGGCGCGCGGGTGAAGGGCTCAGCACGTGCGGACGATTGCCGAATACGAGCCGGGATGGAAAACGTGCAAACCCGATCCGGTCCGGGTGGCCGCAGTCATCGCGAATCCTCCCACGGAAAGACCTCCCGGGCTCAGGCGTGAGCATCCAAGCCGGCGTTGTTGGCCAGGACGTCGACCCGCCCGTGATCACACAGAGCTGATCGCTGTTTTGCATCGAGTCTCTCCTAACGCAGTTGCAAAAGAAACACATCGTTCCGAAGCAACTCGCCCGGCTTCCGGTACCGGTCCGGCGCGACGAAACAAAATGCAAGGGCTATTTGATCTGCGCCTCGGATTCTGATAGAACTCGTGCTGCGGGGCGAACCGAAGTGCATTACAAAGGGAGAAGATTCTGATGAACTGCCATGGGACCACCAAACGGGGCTGGAACGTCGGGAGCTTCGGCCAGCCAGGGTGTGCTGTGGCTGTCTTGCTGCTGTTTGCCGCGGCCGCCGTCGGCGCCGAGCCGGCGTATGTGACGGACAGACAGGGGCTGCGGCCCGAACCGATTGTCGCGATTGACAACGTGTGCGCCTGGCCGAACCTGACGGTCTTGCGCGACGGCACGATCATCGCAAGTATTTTCGGTCAGCCCAGCCACGGTACGACGGCGGGGGACATGGAGTGTTGGGCGAGCGA
>SKKK01000680.1 GCA_007121535.1 Planctomycetaceae bacterium
CCGGGTGCTTACGCGAAACGAAAGATGATACAACTGGTGAGAACGATCGTCAGCGGATACAACTAAGGATGGAAATTTCGGTTGGAGTTCAGCGCCTGCGGCTTACAGGAATCATCGATTGTGTTTTTCAAAATACTGCTGCTGTTCACCGTCGTCCCTCTGGTGGAATTGGCGTTGCTGCTGTACTTGGCCGATCTGACCAACTGGCGATTCACCTTGGGGTTGGTGATCGTTACCGGCGTGCTCGGAACGATCCTGGCTCGCAGCGAAGGATTTCGGACTTATCGAGCCATCCGACAGCAAGTGGACGCCGGTCAGCTTCCGGGTGCATCGATGATCGACGCCGTGATGATCTTCATGGCGGGTGCGTTGCTGCTGACGCCGGGGATCTTGACCGATATTTTCGGATTCACACTTTTGATCCCTTGGACCCGCGTTTGGTATCGCAAATGGTTGATCGCCCGGTTCCAATCCCGTTTTACGGTCGTAACTCACCGATCGGACGCCGACCGATTCACGGATGGGCCGGAAGTGATCGATTCTCGCGTCGTGGATCGACCATCGGAATCCGATCGCAGTTAAGCACTCGGCAGAAGGCTTAGGCTTCGTTGGCCGCTTTTTCTGCCAGCACCGCAGCGCCGACCAGATTGGCATTCAGGCCCCGTTCATCGATCACCGAGGGTCGCAAGTAGCTCATTACCCCCAAAGCTCCCAAGCGACGTTGAGCGGAGGGGCCGAAATACGGCAGGGCGTAGGAAGGTTTCCCACCCAGGCAGATCGGCAATCCATTGCGAAGCCCGTGGGGCATGGCCTGGCGAAACATGGTCTGCGTTGCCTGAGCCAGGATGAGTCCGAAAAGTCGGTCGGTGTTGATCGCCGCTTCGACTCGCATCATACTCAGTTTACTGATGTGTTCGCCCGCAACCGCAGGGTCCGACATTTGATCCGTCTCGTGAATGTCGAGAAACCGTTCGTAAAAGTCATCGGTCCCCACCATGGCGCGGAACAAGCGGCAACGCCCCGTCCCCGACAACAGGACTTCGGCCCGAATCGAATCGGGATCGCCGTGGGGTCCCGTCAATTGCGACTGCGCGAGCCCCAGATCTTCAGCGACGATTTGCTGGAATCGATCGAACGAAGCGCCATGCTGGTAGAATACGGTGCGCAAAGAAAACTTGTCCAGCGGGATGGCGTAACCGGGTTCGTTCGTATAGTGCAGCGAACGGTCATCATGATCCCAATTGACCGAAGGATATTGCACCGTTCCCGAGGCGTCGATCCAGGCGCCTCCCCATCCGCCACCAAAAACCCAGTAGAGCAGATCGGAACGTAGCACCGACCATTCCGCCATCCCGCCGACGTTCGCATCATTCTCGATCGCGACGGGCAAGCCCGTCGCATCGGAAAGGTCCTTTTTCAGGTTATGGCCCGTCAGGTACTCCAGATTGGCCGGCAGCAGGTAACTGCCGTCGGAATTGAACAGCCCAGGAGACGAGATGCCGATCCCGCGAACAACTTTGAGAGTCTTTCCAACCTCTTTGGTAACGGCCTCGATCGTCTTCAACAACCCGGATACGAATCGTGAGTAATCCTCGTCGGTGCGATCTCGACGCAGCAGGGCGAAGCCGATCTGCGTGAAAGGTTCGGTGAATGCCCCTACTTTGACCCCAAATCCAGCGCCAATATCGACTGCGATATTCAACGATTCCATCGATTTTGAACCTCTCGTGTCTGCCGGAGAACTGCGTCGGTTATCAAATCATTCCGATCCGGTAATATACTTCATTTGGCCAAGCCGAAAACAGGAAACTCGCAACAATTCTGGAAATTCACGACCTTCCGGCGACATAGGACAACGCCGTCATCGGTCCTTGGCGACGGAGTGCGTCACGTTGCTGGTGGTCGTGAGCCAGAAAGGCACCGGCGAAGGCCATGGCATTCAGCGAGATCCCTGCAAAGTGCTCGTGTCGTCTGGGCACCAGCAGCATCCATTGACGAGTTAGCAGCAGGTTGTAGGCGCCGCTGAAGAGCCCGTCGGGCTGTCGGGATGCTGCAATGCAGGTCAGGTCGAGCATTTCGACGTACCATCGATGCAAGGCGTTTCCCATTCGCTGTGCGCTGCTGTCGTCTTCCGTTGAAACGCGGACCAACGCGTGGTCGAAGGGCACTCGATCGTCGCTTGGGAAGAAGCGAGGGCGTGGGCAATCAAGGTCCAAAATCGGCTCGGTCGGGATTCTTGGTCCCGAATCGTGCAGGGGTAAAGGGATCAACTGCAGATGTCGATGAGGTTGACTCGCCCCCGCGCGAACCCCTCCGTTGTAAAACCCCAAGCTGTCGTACTCCACCAGACAACGCCACCAAGCGGAAAAATCGTCAGGATCCAACGGCCTGTCCTGGTGGACGAAATCGCGCGTCACGATCAGCAGATGATGATCGACGACGTTGAATTTGTTCAGCAGGCAGACGTGACGAGCCCCGGCGTCGGCGACGAACAGCGCCGAATCGTACGGTAGAAACGGATTACGACGTTCCGCCGCGCCCGCGGAACGGTTCGAGCCCCGTGGCTTTTTCGCCAAATGTTGGACCACCCGAACCAGAAAGTCAACCTGTCTGTCCTGAAGTATTTCGAACGAGGTGGGTATCGGTTCGAGCACGGCCTGGTCGAGGGCGTGCTGCTGCGTCTCGACCACGCGATTCCAAAGGGTGCCGCGTAGAAAACCCGTTTTCATTGTCAGTCGGTCCATCCGTAGTATCGATAGGCCCCGCGAAAACCGCCCGGCGACCCGCCTCTTCCCCGCCCTCTTGAAGACCGTTAGAATCGATCGTATGTCCGAAGTCAAGTTTACTCAACACGAACTCGAAGCCTACCTGGACGAATCGCTGGATGTCGAGCGGATGGCCCAGATCGAGCAGGCGGCTCGGCAGGATCCACGGCTGCTGGAGCATCTGTCACGGATCAATGCACGAAACGACCGGGGCAATCATAGCTTGAGTTCGATCTGGCGCCGCCACCAAATCGGCGTACCGTCACAGAATGAATTAGGCAGCTATCTGTTGGGTATCTTGCCAGAGGAGCACGCCGATTACATTCGCTTCCGTATCGAAACGTTGAAGTGCCGATTCACGATCGCCAAGTTGAACGATTTGGTGGCTCGGCAACAGCAATCCGAAAGCCAACAGATCGTTCGTCGCGGCAAGTACTTCCAGTCGAGTGTCGGGTACTTGAAGGATGAAAACTGATCGCTCGTGGAATAATGGGAGGGTTCGCTGATGGCAGCCGTTTTGCATCCACCTTCGACGGCTGGGGTGCTGGAGGGAGAGCGCTGGGCGTCCGGTTTTCCGATGGACTGGACAGTCGCTGATCTGCAGCGGCGGTTGGGCGGGATTCCGCTTGCGCGGATTCACCTATATCCTTGGCCGGGGCTCGCCAGTGAAAAGGATGTGCTTGATGTCCATGCTCGGACCGGTCGTCTGTGCGAACTGATTGATGGCATACTGGTGGAGAAGCCCATGGGCTTTTACGAATCTGCCTTGGCGATGGCGATCGGAGGTTTTCTTCGAGAATACCTGAAGGGCCGCAACCTGGGGATCGTGGCCGGGGAAGCCGGAATGCTCCGCATCCTGGGAAACCGGATCCGTATTCCTGACGTCTCGTTCATCCGCTGGGACCGTCTGCCCGAGAGCCGCGTTCCGGTGCCCGTCGTCTCACCCGACCTTGCGGTCGAGGTGCTTTCGGAAAGCAATACGGAACAAGAGATGCAGAACAAGATGGACGATTACTTCGCTGGTGGAACGCGTTTGGCATGGATCATCGACCCCCGTACTCGCACAGCGCGTATCTACCAAGCAGCGAGGGAGTTTACCGTGATCGATCAGGTCGGGATGCTGAAGGGCGGCGACGTGCTTCCCGGATTCGAGTTGCCGCTTGGGGCTCTGTTCGCCGAGTTGGATCGACCGGAAATGGCGTGATGAACTACCCGGCCACGAGTCTCATCGTTCCAGCAGCCTGATCAATTCGTTCGGCCGTTGTTCGGCAAACGCGGCGAGTTCTTTGAAGTCGGCCGGTGCCGCGATCTCCTCTGTCGCCGGAGGAGTTGGCCCCCGATGGTTCCGCTGGCACCATTGTAGAAACTCCTTGAATACGGTCGAGGTGATGCGTTCTCCCAGGCGCCCGGTAGGCTTCGAACTGATCGTCATCGAAAAACTGGTCCAAGGTCGACTGATGCGGAAATTCCTTGTTGAAAGCTGCATACGAAGTGATCGCCGCCGGCGCGGCCTGTTGGGTCAATGAACTCTTCAAATAGATGATCCAGCCCGTGCCTCCAATCTTTTCCAGTTCTCCCATATCGGCTGTGCGCTGGGACTCCGATGCGACGTCAGAACAACGGGGATAAGTGATCTTCCCGATCAGAAAATGGTTCTTGGCCCGATCACCTTGATCGGGGCGCAATGCATCCAAATTGAACTCGACCGATACGTTTTCGTCGATGAAGATTTGGCTGATAATGGTCTTTTTGGGGAACGCTCATCAGCGAACTGAGACAGGATCCGACGTAGCCGCCACCCGATACGGTACAAAGGTAGTCGGCCAGCAGCAATACCTCGTGTTTTCCCAGTTCCTGGAGTACGCCCAAACCAAATGTGGCGGATCGGATACCACCGCCGGACAAAGCCAAGCCGACAAGATTCTGTCGAATTCCTTCTTGCTGCCACGCTTGTTCCTGCTGGCCCCTTGCACTCGAATTCTCTTTCTTGTCCGTTTTCTTTTTCTTTTTTCCACCCTTTCTGTCTTTTTCGCCGCCGTTTGCATGTTGCCGTGTCGCCTGCCTTTATCGGTCGGCTGCCAGCCAGCAGCTTTGCGTCGATTGACGATGTATTCGATCTCTTCCCGCTTGACCTCCGGTGGCAGGCTCAACAGCCCATCGGCAGCTCCGTTTCCGATCGCTGGCTGGTTCTGCGCGGTGGCGGCAAGCGTCGGCGAGTCGGCCGGAGTTGTCACCGCACGCTCGCCGTGCTTCGCCATTTCTTCTTTGTCGTGTTCCGACGCTGAGCGGCCTTTGTTTGGCATGGCGATAACGCCTTATGAGAATCTTGACATGCGATGGTTACCCTATTTGACGATTGCAATTGTTCAAGCCCGATACCAACAAGAATTGCCCAACGCCGACGTGGACAGCGAAGCACTAGGCCAGGCGTTTCTCGTCACTCAGTGCAATTTCCGCATCCGACGGTCCGAACCCGACTGGAACTGCATCGTGCGCCGCAGCCTGGCGCCATGGGAGGCGGACGACCTGCGCGGCGGCATGAACCAACTGAAAGCCCTGGTCGATGGGCCGGCGGCATGGTCTTCGATTTCGGGAGCCATCCCGTACGGCAGTTCCTGATCGACAACGCCTTGTTCTTCGTCGAAGAGTACTGCGTCGACGGCTTTCGCTACGACGAGGTCAGCGTCATCGACCACGAGAGCTACGGCCACGGCTGGGGCTTTTGCCAAGACCTGACCAACACGCTCCGCCACTTCCACCCGCACGTGCTGCAGCACGCCGAGTACTGGCCCGTCAACCCCGTCGTGATCCGGGAGACGACCGAAGGCGGCGCCGGCTTTCACACGACGATGACCGACGGCCCCCGCATCGCGTTGCGCCGCGTGTTGGACGCGGCTAGCTTTCCCGGCGACCACCCGCTGCCCTTGGACGCGCCGGGCGACCAACTGGGCATCGGCTACCTCCGCGACCGTTGGCGCGGCGTCAACAGCATCGAGAACCACGATCTCGTCCTGCTGCCCAAGGGCGCCGACGACCACAACCGGATGCCCCGCATCCCAACCGTGGCCGACCGTTCCGACCCGTGTTCGTGGTTCGCCCGCAGCCGGGCGCGCGTGGCCACCGGCATTCTGCTGACCGCCCCCGGCATCCCGATGGTCTTCATGGGGCAGGAATTCTCCGAAGAAGAGCAGTGGTCCGACCACCTTCCCGGCGACGCCCACCTGCTAGCCCCGGTTACCGTAACGGCTGCACCAACCGGACGCTAGCGCGTCTCGGCTGATCTGCGCGGCGCTTTGGGCAAGATGGCCGTAACACATTGGCATTAAAATACTTAGGAAGACACGCGCCAACTTGATGAATAATCCGGGCTAAGCCGTTGCGAAACAGTGATGCTCGATGGTCCGGCATCTTCCTGGAGCGTGAAACGATGGATCGTCACCGGAAGCGTCTAATGCCGTTGGCCCGTGTGACCGGGGTCGCAGTGGGCTCTCGAAAAGCGACTCGTCCCAACGTTGCATCCAGGCGCATGTGACGACGGACGCATGGCCGGAAGGTGTTGAACGGTTGATTGAAGGGCACCCAGTGGAAATCGTCAGGACAAAACCGTTTCGGGCATTTTCGGTGTCCATTTGTGCAAAGGGCAGCAAGTGATGGCATGTGCATCATTTCGAGACTACAAGCGTTGGTTCCCGACCGCGTTGCCGGAGACCTGCCGCGGCGGCAATGGAACGCTCTCGGCGAGGCCGGACCCGGTCCAAGGCGGGTTCGCCGGTCGTATTCCGTGGCCGGAAAGTGGCCGCCGCCGCTCGGCGACGAAGCCGCCGCAAACGAACAGGACTTCCGGCCGACAGGACAGCGGGACGTCCGCCCGAGTTGGCGCCCATTCCCCGTTGCGCGGCCCGCGGCCACACCGGCCGAGCAAGGGTCCGCCGAACCAATGATTGGTATCCATCGAGCTTACCCAGAATCGGCAGTATCCCCATATTTGGCGCCTGTCACGTTTCCCGCTTGCCAAAAAGCTGCGCGTGCTTCCAGAAAACGGGTCTTGCCCGAATCGTTTGGACCGATCAGCACGTGCATCGGGGTCAGGGGCACGTCGATTTTCCCGAGGCACTTGTAGTCGGTCACACCAAATCGGCTGAGATGCATCGGAGACTCATGATGACCACTCGTCCTTCGAGAAAAAAACCGGCGCGGAGCCCAGATCGCTCTACATCGACTCGAAAAAATCCGGGCACTTCGTCTGGCCGATTCTAGTGTGGCGATACGGGTTCGTGAACTCGGTTCAGATCAGATTCCACGGCGCACGTTGTTCGCGCACCAGCATCGCGTTGGCCTGATCGTCATCCAGGAAACGCTCGGCCTGCGGATCGAACTTCAATCCGCGCCCCAGCCGCAGGCCGATGTTGACGGCGTGGCAGATCACCGTCGCGCGATGGGCGCTCTCCGGATGGCAGATCGGTTGTTCCCGGGACTTGATGCAATCCAACCAATCCCGCACGTGTTCGCCTGTCTCGTCCCACCCCCGCTCGGAAACAGCTCGATCGCCCAGGATCGAATCCGGTTTGGCCGTAATCGCGTTCGTCTGGTCGTCCACCTGGATCCATCCCTCGGTGCCGACAAAGCGGATGTAGCGGTCTTGGAAAGCCCCGCTGGAACGCAGCACGATCTTCACGTCGTCGGCATAGGTGCAGGTACAATCGGCGGTCACGGGCGTATCGCTGTACGCTTCCTGGTCCCAAGTCGCTGAGCCTTCGTAGGCGACCGGTCCCGTGTCGTCGCGCTGCAATGCCCACTGGGCAAGGTCGGTGTAATGGCATCCCATGCCGATCAACGGGCCGCCGCCGGTGTCCCAGAAGTAATTCCAACCGCCGACGAAGGCGGGCGAGTACCGTCGCCAGGCGACGGGGCCGAGCCACATGTCGTAGTCAAAGCCTTCGGGCACCGGTTGGGCCGTGTCCCGCGCAACCGTCGGGCCCTGCCAGACCTGGCAGACCACCGTATGCACTCGACCGATCCGGCCGTTGCGGACCGTTTCCATTTGAAACCGGTAAGAATCCACCGAGCGGCGTTGGTGTCCCGCTTGGAACACCCGGCCCAGACTGGCCATGGTATCGGCCAGCACTCGCCCTTCGCCGATCGTCATCGAAACGGGCTTCTCGCAGAAGATGTCCTTCCCCGCCTTTGCGGCCAGCACCGACAAGGGCGTATGCCAACGGTCGCCCGTAGCAATCAAGACCGCGTCGATATCCCGACGGCGGAACAGGTCGCGGAAGTCCGCATAGACGGCGCAGCCGGTGTCCTGGTAGCGGGCGTCCAGCGCTTGTTTGGCAGCGGTCAATCGGGCGGCGCGGCAATCCGACACGGCCACGCATCGCAGTTCGTCGAAGTCGAGAAAATGAGGCAGCATGGCCGCGCATCGCCCGCCGTATCCGATCACACCCAGCGCGATCCGTTCGCTGGGCGCGGCACCTTGACGTCCCAGCACGCGAGCCGGCAACAGCAGCGGAGCCGCAAACCCCAAACTGCCCGCGGCAGTGCTGCCAAGAAATCTCCGGCGGTTCAACATCGTTTTGCTTGTCATGGCGTGGCTCCTGAGGATCTCGGGTTACGGAACAATACCGATCATGTTTTCTGATCCCATTAGCCTACACGAAATCCTCCGTGATTTCACCATCCGGACCGAATCGCGCAACGGCGCCGCCAGCTACCCGTTTTTGGCCATCCTCGTTACAATAGAGAAAATCGTCAAAAATCGGCTCTTGAAGTTTGCTCAGCAGCCGGCCAGGTACTTCGTGGTAGAGCCCGGCGGAACGGGGCCGGGTGCTTCTTTCGAGGCGGCAGGCATGATCAGTGCTGCCGGACGCAGATGTTCTCAAAACGGACAATGATCGCCGTGATCCTGTCATGGTCCGCAGCCGCAATGGCGGGCGACGGCCAGGATGCTGGGATGTTCGAACGGCGACGGGCCGAGTTCGATCGATGGGTTGCTCGACTGCAACCGGCCGGCCTGTTGATCACGGCCGATGCGTTACAGATCGATCGGGTGACCAGCGAAGCGGCCTATTTCATGTACGCCCAGCGTAAGGATCATCAACCGCACGCTCGTTTCACATTGTACAAACTGGGGCATCGCGACACCCAACCCGACTCGCAACACTGGCCGCAGATCTTACTGGGCGACGGAGACTACGTGCTGAAACTGCCGTAAGCACCCAATCTTTGGACTGAGCACCGTTCGAGAAATAACTGTCCGATGCTCCCTCGCCCCTCGTGGGAGAGGGCAGGGTGAGGGGCAGAAAGTGCGTCAGTTATTCCTCGAACGGTGCTAAGAGCAAGAAATGACTTGCAAAGGCTACCGGCAATTCGCTAGACTCATGACGTTGAAGTCGGCCCCGAATACATGGTTGGGGGACCGACCGGATCTTCTCCTTATTTTCATCCGCCAAAGGTCGTCGGCATGGCGAATCCTCGTCTCAACGAAACGATCGACCTGCCGCCGGTTCGATAAGTCGATGAAACTTTACAGGAACACGCCATGAATACGAAGTATTGGATGATTTCCAACCGGAACGAAACACGTCGTGTGCGAGCTGGTCGTCGAGGACACAAGGCGCTTGGCGGAAAGTTGTCTCCGGAGCTGAGCTATTGGGTAGCAGACCAGGGACCACTCGACAGACTGGAATCTTGGACGAAGACCAGCCTGCAAGACTTCAAGAGGGCCCTGATCGCGCAGTCCTTGTACACGGGCAGGGACCAGGTGCTGGGCATGTCCGCCGGCTTCAAACACTTCGGCAAGCGGCGTTTGGGCCGCAGCGGGCTCGACTGCCGCTACGACGTCCCCGACAACGTCTGGGACATCGACTGCAGCGACCTGATCCCGCGCGGCGAACGAAACATCCATTCCGCCTATTTCGAAGCCAAGGAGGTACTGCAACTGATCAAGCAACTCCTCCGCGGCGTCGACCGCCACGAACTCCTCCAAACCAGCTCCCTGCCCCTCCGCAGATCCACCATCTGAGCGGCCGAGGTGACGAGGTTGGCACGCCGGGCATTGCGCTCGACGTACCGACAGACGGTCAAGAAGTGCTCGCGGGCTTCGATGGGGTCAGGCCTTGTGTTTGGTGTTCAGGCCGAGTGATGCTGCTGGGGCAGGGACGGGCAGTCTTTTCGGAATTTACAATTCTGTAAAAGGCCCCGGTCCCCTCGTCCATTGGGAAGTTTGCCGGAGACCTGCCGCAACGGGAGTGGATCGCTTTCGCGGGAGGCCGAGCCCGATCCCAGCAGTGTTCGCCCAACGGCGGAACAAGCGCGACCGTAATCAACGCCGCGGGCACCACACCGGTCGAGCAAGGGTCCGCCGAACCAATGATTGGCATTGATCGAGCTTACCCAGAATCGGCAGTATCCCCATATTTAGTGCCTGTCCCTTTTCCGCCCCAACACGACTGGCTTGGCAAGTCGAGTTGGCCGACGACGTCGACGGACAACTGGCCCAATCGCCGCGCGTCGTCGCCACCGCAGATGGCCCAATCCTCAGCCGCTGCGCCCGATGGTACAATCTGGCCCACGAGGTCGTCTACCAGCAGGTCCCCAACGCCCGGCTCCTGCGCCTGACCGGTTGGCCATCGAGTTAGTCAACCTGGCCCCACCAGCATGCCTCCTCATCCAAACGTGCTTTCCCGCGCCCTTGCCGTCGCTGCGGCAACCCCGTTATCATAGAAGGTTGTTCACTGAATGCTCGATTTCCGGGTAGGACCGCGATACAAGCAGTTCCCATCAAACGCTGGTGGAAGGTCGAATGGTTAGGCAATTGGCAAAGACGCTGGCTGAGGCAACGGCGGCGCTGGACTTTGAGATACCGTTGGAAAGCAACGACCAGCGGTATGTAGACCTGGGCCAGTCCCGCGGCACGGATGTCTGCAGAAGACTCCAGACGCTGTTGGAACGCCAGCCCGCGGACCGCTGGATGCACGCCGTTTTTTCGAGTCATCGCGGGGCGGGGAAGAGCACCGAACTGAAGCGGCTGGCCAGCGCCGTCCGTCGACAGTATTTCGCCGTCTACTTCGAGGCAAACGTCGAGATGGATTCGGTCAGGTTCTCGATGGAAGATTTGCTGTTGGTCATCGCGCGGGTGATCGAAGAGCAGATGCGCAAACGCGAGACTCCAATCCCCGTTGCCGCACTCAAGAAAGTGGAAGACTGGTTCGCCGAGGTCGTCTTGACTGATGAGCAAAGCCGATCGTTCCTGGCGGGAGTCGCAACCGAGGCCAAAGCGGAAGGCGGAATCCCGTTCGTCGCCAAGCTGCTGGCATCATTGACAGCCAGTTTCAAAGTGGAAAGTACGCACCGCGATTCGGTCAAGAACACGTTGCGCAAGTTCCCCGGAACCTTGATGACTTTGGTCAATGATCTGCTGGACGCCGCATCGAAGCAGCTTGCCAGCAATGGACTTCGTTTGCTGTTGCTGATCGACAACATGGACCGCTACGACCCGCAGATTATCGATGAACTGCTGATTCGGTCGGCAGACCGATTCAAGTCGCTGCGCTGCCACATGATCGTCACTCCGCCGATCGGACTGATCCTGAAGCCGGCGTCGCAGAACGTCGAGTCGGTTTTTCGATGCGAGACCATGCCGACCGTCAAGTTGCGCGAACCCAGCCAAGGATACCAACAATTCTCCGGCACGGGCCGCGATTCCCTGCTAAAGGCACTTGGCCGTCGCATCGATCTGGACACGTTGCTGCCGGACCCTGAGGCCCGGGACCGGCTGGTATCGGCGTCCGGCGGCGCGATCCGCGAATTATTGGAATTAGCTCAGGACGCGACGCTGGATGCGCAAGGCGAACACATCACCTTGGAAGACGTGAATCGGACGCTGGATCGCCGCCGCAACCGCTTGCGGGACCGTATCGATGCCAACGGCTGGTGGGACACGTTGGCCGCACTGGCGGAAACCAAACGCTTGGACAAGGCCCCCGATTTTTTGGAAGTCGTCTTCCAACGTCTGGCGTTTCAGTACAACGGCCAAGTCTGGTACGACGTGCATCCTCTGGTCGCTGAATTGCTAGATCAGCGGAGGGCTGACAAGAAAGCTTCGGGGCCTGCGAAACGAAAGGCAAGAAAGCCGTGAGCCAACCGCTTGCCAGTCCGGTTGCCGAAACGGCCGCAGACGCCCGGTCACCGATAGCGTGCGTCTCGTCCAGCGACCTACTGCGATTCCAGCGGTTGCTGGACCGCACGGGCGGCGTGGGCTTCAAACTGGTGATGTGGGAAACTCCGACGACCGCAGACCGGGATTCCGTACGGGCGTGGCTCGCGCCCCGTCTGGCGGAACGTGGTTTGCGGATGATCGAAGTGGATCTCGTCCGCTTGTTCGGACGCACCGACGGCCAGACGCGCCGCTCGTTCAACGTATGGAGCGAACTCCGGCATTGCCTGCCACCGGCCGACGTTGGCGACCACCGGGCGGTGTTGGTGCTGAGCGGTTTCGAGGAATTCATCTCCCAGGGCGAGCGCGGCCGGTCGGATCTGCTGCAGCAATTCAACGTCCAGCGGGACATCCTGGTGCGGGACTATCCGTGCTGGTGGCTGCTGTTGATCCATCCGGCCTCGCGCCAGCAATGGTACACCGTCGCGCCCGACTTCAGCGACTTCGTGGCCCTGTGGATCGAGTCACCGATGCCCCCCGTCGAAGCCATCGCGAATCGTATGCAAAGCTTGGATCGGGCACACGATCGAATCATCCCGGAAGATGATCAGGGCCTTCCCGACTGGCCTCCCGAGCTTCGCTCCGCCCACGCTGCAGCCCGGTCGTCGCGGCTTGATACGGCACTCGATGCCATCCACAGCTTTCGCTTGGCGACCACTTCCCCACCTCGAACCGACCGGGAGCTAGCGATCTCCGACCTGATCGAAGGCGATGTGCTCATCCGGCGCGGGCGATTGGCCCAGGCCCTGCGACTGTGGCGCGACCGTGTACTGCCCGCCTTCCAGCGCTTGGGACTGGCGCGAGAACAGTGCATGGTCATGGACCGTATCGGCGATGCGCTCGACAAATGTGGGAATCGGACCGAAGCCCAGCGTTTCATCCGCGAGGCGTTGGCGATCCGCGAGCGTCTGGCGCAGGCCGAGCCGGATCGGGCGGACTACCAGCGGGACCTGTCGGTGTCGTACAACAGGCTGGGCGATCTGTACGACGCCCAGGGCCAGGGAGATTTGGCCCGCGAGTCCTACCTGAAGTCGTTAGCGATCTTCAAACGGCTCGCGCAGGACGAGCCAGATCGGGCGGACTACCAGAGCGACCTGTCGATCGTGTATAGCAAGCTGGGTGACCTTTTCCGCAGGCTGGGCCAGGGGGATTTGGCCCGCGAGTCCAACCTAAAGGCATTGGCGACGACGGAGCGTTTGACGAGGTCCAACCCCAATCACGAAAACTATCAGCGCGACCTCTTGTTCGCATGCAACATGATGGGAGACCAATACAGAGCGCTGGGTCAGGCGGATTTGGCCCACGGGACCTATCTGAAATCGTTGGCGATTGCGGAGCGTCTGGCGCAGACAGAGCCGGATCAAGTGGACTACCAGCGCAACTTGTCGGTCACGTACAACAGGCTCGGCGATCTGTACTACGCTCAGGGCCAGGGAGATTTGGCCCGTGAATCCTACCTGAAATCGTTAGCGATCTTCGAACGGCTCGCGCGGGCCGAGCCGGAGCGGGCGGACCACCAGCGCGAACTGTCGGTCACGTACAACAGGCTGGGCGATCTGTACTACGCCCAGGGTCAGGGAGATTTGGCCCGCGAGACCTACCTGAAGTCGTTGGCGATCTTCAAATGGCTCGCGCAGGACGAGCGGGAGCGGGCGGACTACCAGCGCGACCTGTCGGTGTCGTACATTAAGGTGGGCGACCTGTACCACGCGCTGGGCCAGCGTGACTTCGCTCGCGATGCATTTCTGAAATCGTTGGCGATCGCCGAGCATCTGGCGCAGGCCGAGCCGTGTCGGGCAGAGGCCCAACGCGATCTAGTGGCGTCGCTTTGGCGTCTCGGGCTGATCGAGGACGCGGGCGGCGAACCACATTTGAGGCGGGCACTGGAGATTCTGCTGACGCTAAAGCAAACGGAACGGCTCAGGCCGATGGATGAGCCGTACATCGGGCAATTGCAAGAGTTGCTGGGCGATCGCGGCAAAATCGGCGTCAGGTCTTGACTTTTTAACTTTTCCGATAGGCTGCTCGCCAAGAAGTCAAAAGTCAAGACTCGACCCCGAAGCAAGGCTACTCGCTGCTCTTCGGCCTGCTGTTCGCCGGCTCGGAAGGGTCGGGAGACAACCCGGCGACGACGATCGCCAATCCGATTTTGACCGTTCTTCGTGAACTGGACCTCGGTTTCCTTTCGCCGGGCGAACACCCGGCCGAAGAACTCGCCGCCAAACGCTCGCGCCGCAGGCCCGGCAGGAAAAGGAGAGAACCCAGACGGCGGTGATCGGGTATCCAACGAGAGTCGAATGGAACCGGCGGCCGGGACGGTTTGGTGTTCAGGCCGAGTGCTGCTGCGTGGGCAGGGACGGGCAGTCTTTTTGGAATGTAGAATTCTGTAAAAGGCCCCGGTCCCCTCGTCCATTGGGAAGTTTGCCGGAGACCTGCCGCGACGGGAGTGGGTCGCTTTCGGGGGAGGCCGAGCCCCATCCCAGGCGGGTTCGCCGAACGGCGGAACAACCGCGCCCAAACACGCAATAGCGGTGTCTGACACGCGTCCTCACCTCGATTTCGGCGGGATTGACTCGGCTTGTCGGCGCCGGCATGCTGCCGATTTCAGTTGTTGCTCGAAAATGGTCTGTATGAATGAAGCTTGCGACAGAGATCACGGAGAACACCGAGAACAGAAAGGACGAGAACCATGAGCGATCAATTGACGGAGAAGATTATCGGTGCGGCGATCGAAGTCCACCGTATCCTCGGCCCAGGATTGCTGGAGTCGATCTACGAAGAGGCCCTTTGGCATGAGCTTGGGTTGCGGGATATCGACTGTGAACGCCAGAAAGAGGTGGATGTGATCTATAAGGGACACGTGATCAAAGGACAACGACTTGACCTTCTGGTGGCCGGTGAAGTCGTGGTTGAACTGAAAGCCGTAGCCAAACTGCCCGACGTAGCCACCGCACAGGTCCTGTCCTACCTGAAGGCGACGGGACTGAAGCGTGCGCTCCTGATCAATTTCAGCCACTCCCGACTGGTGGATGGGATCAAGCGGATTTCCTTGTGATTTTGATGAAATGCGGATAGCCACAGAGATCACAGAGAACACCGAGAAGTTGTGATTAGAACAGAATCCATGACTCTCCGTAAACTCGGTGCTCTCTGTGGCAAACAAACCTACTGACACGAAACGACAAAACCTATAACCCTCGGTGAACTCTGTGCTCTCTGTGGCTAATTCTCCAATGAACCGCATCACTCTGAACGAAGTCACTCGCGAACGGGCCCAGAGCTTTCTGACTGACCATCACCTCCGGCGGATCGTGACCGTATATCGACGTGACGAAGACGTGCCCGGTTTCGCCCGGTTGGTTCCGCTGGAAGAGATTCGCGGCCAGCAATACAATCTGAGCATCCCGCTGTACGTGCGGAACGAGTCACCGAACGGAAACGGCGAAGCCGAGTCGGGACCGTCGCTGCACGAGGCGATTCGGGCCTGGCAGACCAGTTCGCGAGAACTGCGCCAATCGATGGTCTCGCTATTCGAGACATTGGAGGAAGCCGGCATTGGGTAAGAAGAAGATCAGAGCGACCAAATCGGGGAGAATTCGTAGCGAACCCAGCCGCAGTGGGGACTTGCAGCCCGTCGCGTCCGAATTGTCGTTACAGTGTCACGACAATTCGGACGCCCTGCTGTCGGACATCCGGCAGTTGATCGTTGAAGCCCGCCAACAGACGGCGCAGGTCGTCAACGCGACATTGACCTTGACTTACTGGAAGATCGGGGACCGGATACGGCGCGAGATCCTGGAACAGCAACGTGCGGCATACGGCAGACAGATTGTCTCGAACCTGTCGAGACAATTGGTGCCCGAGTTCGGGCAGAGCTTCTCCGAGAAGAACCTGC
>SKKK01000622.1 GCA_007121535.1 Planctomycetaceae bacterium
ACGTCCACCACTTCCGCTGGGTTCTGATCTTGATCGCTTAAGCACCCGGCCAGAAGTTTCTTGCCAATTGACGTGGCCTTCCACGGGGACGCAACGGGGTCGGGAGTCGTTTTCGGGCAACGATTCGCCACATGGAAAGCGGGTTCTCCGAAAACGACTCCCGACCCCTTTCCCGTTGCGGCCAACTGATCGCGGCCGCCGTCGGGTTTTCGTTGGTGACGTGGCTGATGGTGCGGACGTGAAGTGTGGGCGATTGCATCTTCGCTCACGCCGTGACCAATCTGCTGCTGGCGGTGTACGTTTCGATCAGCGGCGACTGGTGGCTGATGTGAGTCGGCGCTTCCGTTCCTCCCGCAGCTATCGTGCGAAACGCAAAGCTGACGCAAAGGGAAAGCGACGTCAAGCCGCCGCACTCCAAAACGACTCCCGACCCCTTGCAGCGTTCACAAGGCGGCGGCAGCCGCAAGCCTATTGTGCCGTGACGCGAATCAATCGTCGTCCCTCGTAATTCCACCAATCGTCCTCGGCACGCACCTCGATCACGTACGTTCCGGGTTCCAGCGTCCGGCCGATGGCGGCTTGCCAGATGTGCTGCGAGGGGTGGGTTCCGCCCAGCGGGCGCCACGGCACCTCGCCCAACTGCTGTTCGCGCTCTCTGACGCCCTGCCGCACCGGATCGGGACGCACGGTGCGCTGCATATCCAGCCACGGTGAAGATTCTCCGATTCGCATCTGCACGCGAGCGTCAGGCAAGGCGTTGAAGATGTTCGCCAGCACCTCGGTTTCTGCCGACCGATCGACGTGGACCGATGCAGGAGCATCCAGATGCATCTGGAAATCGGTAGGACGGCGGGCGCTCTGCCAGCGGATTTTCCAATCACAACCGTCGATTTCCAGGATCGCGTATCCGGTGGGTGTACCGTCGGACATCATCGCATGCGGGATAGCATACTCGTCCGGCGCCCCGCACCACCAAGCTCCGCAAACCGTACCGACGCTGACCATGTGGTGTGGTTGTTCGCCCGGCCAACCATCTTCCGGGCCGATCCAGCGGTGATAGTGCCGATGGGTATGGGCGACCAGCGTCACCATCCGGGGATGCGAGGCCAACACCTGAAAAACCTCGTCGCGATGCGAGTCGTCCACCCAGCCGGTCGAATCGACCCAGGGGATATGGCTTAAGATGACCACCAACTGGTCGTCCGGGATGCGGGCCAATTCGTTCCGCAGGAAGGTCAATTGATCCTCGCCTAATCCCGTGCGATAGACACGACGGTCATCGCCGACCAACCAACGGAAGCTGTCCAGGACGATATAATGCGTCGGACCCCAGGTGAACGCGTAATACGACGGTCCGTAGGTACGATAGAAGGCGCCTCGCGCTTCGACGTCGGTATCGCCGGTGAAGTCGATGTCGTGATTTCCAATCACCGAACACCACGGCAAACCGATCGTGGCGATCATCTCGTTCAGCGGATCGAACAGGTTCAGATCGTCGAATACCAGATCGCCCAAGGTGACGCCGAACGCCGCGTCGATGCCGATCACGTCAGGCACAACATCTTGAGCGATGTAGTTGATCTCGGTCAGATCACGCGGTTGGGTATCGCCGAAGACCAGCACGTCATAGCGGTCTGGTTCTTCCTGGGGTCGCAGGGCGAAATCCAGGGACTCCGGCAGCGCGGGGGTCGGGTCGAGTCCGGAATAACGCGTCCCGGTGGCTCCCTGAGGCACGTGCAAGTAATAGAAGCGGGGGATCTGCAGTTCGTCGACCGGAACCGCCCAACCTCGCGGCTTGATCACGAAAACGATCGAAGGATCTCGAAGGGGTAACTCGTACCGCCCGTCGTCGCACGTCACGACCACTTCGCGGCCGTTGGATACGGCCACCCCGGCCAACGGCTCGTCCACCGCCGAATCGAAGATGCCGTTTCCATCCACGTCGTGGAACACGATTCCCCTGGCCTGCGGATTGCCGTCCGCGACAGCCCGAGTCGCAAAAACAAGGAACAGCAATAGTGCCAGTTTGCCTAATACGATGCGCATTTATTTCGACTCCTTCGTCGTTGTTTGCAAAGAAAGGTAGAAAAGGGAACGCCCCCAAGGCGCAGCATGACCGCCTTGGGGAAAGAGGTGCTCGACGCGCGGGCGTCGAGCACGAAAACGCCAGATAGATTGAACCGAACGGATCAGCGGGGTTCGAACGTGGCCCAGGCCCGCTGCTCGTTGAAGTCATCCGGCTTGGGATAATCCTGGTTCTTCAGCAGTTCTTCGTAGGTCGGCGTCCGGGACGGCACGCCCTGCTCAGGAACATCAAGCCCGGCGGTCCAGACGATCGCGTTCAACACGAACGTTCGATAATCGTCGTGCGCCCACGCCCAGTGCCAGTGTCCGCCGGTGAAGCCAAACCCCCGCCCACCGTCGGGACGTTCGTAAACCCAAGCCACGTGCTCCGGTTCGCCGCGACGCGCTCGAACGGTCGGGTTGTTACTGTGCGGACCGTCAGGACGCTCGCGGGTGCTGTCCGGCGGCACGGCCGTCAACAATGGCGTCACGCCTTCCATATCCGGGCGAAAACGCATGTGGTAGTACCATTCGTCGTACAAGGCGAACGGCTCGACGCCTTGCGTGACCGGGTGCTTCGGCAGTTGTTCGAAACGAGCCGTCCACCAGGGATTGACCGACCAGTGCGTTTCGAAGTAACCGCCGATCCAATCCAGGAACTGCTGACCGCCTCGGTCCTTGGGCACCTCGACCGCATAGTGCAGGCAAGCCAACCCCACGCCGTCGTTCATCAGTGCTTCCACCTGTTTCAGATGAGGCAGGATCGGGTGCCCGCCTCCACCATTGGCATAGATCACGATGGTGTCGGCGCCCTCCAATGCGTCGGGATCGTCGGGCCAGCCGTTCACGTGAACAACGGTTTCTACCGGCAGCCCGGTTTCCTCCAACAGCTCGGACAACAACAGAAGCCCGGCCTTGTGCTCGTGACCGCCATAGCCGTGGCTGGCCGTGCCCGCGATGAAGACCACCCGCTTCTTTTCCTCGGAGTCCTCGGATTCCTCGATGGCCTGCTCCTTGGCGGCCTGGTCGTCCAATTCCTTCAAACGCACGTTGCGGAACAAGACCTTCATCGGCGGCCCGGCGTGCAGTTGAAAGGCGATCAACCCGTCAGCTCGTCGATTCGCTTCGTCATGGTCCGTCACCTCGGCCATCTTGTGACCGTTGATCTTTTGCGAAATCGTCCAATCGCGGGCGATGATGTGGTACTCGTTCCAGCCGGTCAGATCGATCTTTTCGAGCAGTTCCTGAGAATCACCGACTTTGCCCACGACTTGCGGCTTGGAATCATTGCCGATCACGGTCTTATCGCCCCGCATGGCCAAGATTCCCCGATACCGCTCGCCATAAATGATCCCCATGAACCGTCCGCTGTCTTCGATGTCGGGCTGGTATCCTCCCACGACCCATTTGCCCCACTCGTCGGGCTTTTCGAAGCTGCGGACCTGAATGCCCGAATTCCCGTTGACCAGTTTGAATTCCACCTTCAACTCGAAATCGCCCGGCTCGCCGCCGCGCCAGATCAAGAAAGTATTCCCCTTGGTGGGATTCTCGGCGGTTGTCTGGCCAACGATAGCACCGTCTTCCACTCGCCAAAAGTCGGGATTGCCGTCCCAACCGTCCAAAGTCTTTCCATCGAAGATCGGACGAAATCCGGTATCGTCGGCCCAGCTCGGTGTGGCCAGTGCGGCCAAAAGCAAGCACGATGTCAAAAGCATGGCATAACGCACGAAACAATCCTCCAGAAGTAAGGGGGAGCGGCTCGTTCGGATTGCCGCTGGGGTCTGGGGTGAGCGTCGATCATCATCTGCAAATGCTTTGATCGACGAACCATTTTGACTTGATTCTATCGCAGCCGATCCACGCCGACAACCTGCCGACCGCCGTGGCCACCAGCATGGACGAGATCCATGGTCGATAAACAGAGTTGATGCCAATCACTTCGCAACAGCGGTTGGCGAACCTTTCGGCGGGCGACAGCGAACTCTTGGTGCTCGACGTCTCTCGCCCCGACCGACCTCGGCTTGCAGCCCAGTACGTCGAGCCGAAGACCGGTCAAGCGGTTTGGGACTGTGCCGAGAAGGACGGAACGGTCTTCCTGAACTACTTCAGAATACTGGGCACACCTTTCAAAGGCACTTGGTCCGGCATCCGAGCCGTTTCGCGATGAGTGCCGGGTGCTTCGAGGCCGTAACCAAACCGCGCCCGTCTCGGAGATCCGCCCCCACGTGAAACATCCGTCTCGGAGACACGGACCCACGTGAAACCGCCCGTCTCTGACGCTTCATCCGAAGCCAATCCAGAACCCATCCAGAATCAAGCAAAGAAAAAGCCCCTTCCCGGCGGAGGAGCCGAGAAGGGGCGGAGCGTTATTCGCGGTCAGCTTCCGGCTGGATCGCCAGTGCCTCGGATTGGAACGGCGTGGGAGGCTGCTGGAGCAACTCGGTCACGGCAGACCACAGTGTCCGAATCTGTGCGCCCGAAGTCGCCAGCCAGACGGTATCCAGCAGCTCCTCCTTTTCACGGCGTAGTTCCAGAAGGCGTCGTCCCAGATCGTCATTCTCCAATAGCTGCGACTCGTGAATCCCCCGCCGCTTGGCAACCGCTTGTTGGATTTCCGGGGGTTGGGAGTAATACGAACTCGGCTGGTTCTCGACAGGACGCCCAGTGAGCAGAGCGACCATGCGTTTGTAAACCT
>SKKK01000433.1 GCA_007121535.1 Planctomycetaceae bacterium
AGTGGGGTGAAGGTGATCATCGATTCAATGCTCGCATCATCGCGATTGTCGAAAACGCTTGGCTCTCCTTGGATGACGAATGTTGTGCAGACATGGCGAATCCAATCCATATCGTCACGTGACGAACATCTGAAATGCATTGCTCCTTCCCACTGGCGATCAGTTGTGGCCCACTGGAATGTATGCGCGGAGTAGGAGTATTCGGAGGTCAGATAGCCGTCCAAATCAGGTCTCCAGAGGTATTCGACAAGATCAATATCACTGCGCATCTGCGAGCGAGTGGTAAGCACCCATTTGTGCCACCGCAATTCTCCATGGGACATGCCGAACGAGAAATCGGCGGACTGACCATCTGCAATTTCCTTGAGAAGCCGAGGGAACGTCATTTTCGACTTTTCCGGGAAAGTGTCGATTTCGTGCTGAAGTAATGCGCCACGGTACCGCTGAGGGAGTTGCAGGAAAAGACTACGATCATCCTCATGGAATCGAAGAAAGACTCCCCCAATACCACGATGCACAGCTAAGCTATTCGCCATCTTCGCCGGTAATTCAAACGACACTGGGCCCACGTTGCAGATTACCAGATTATCGCTTGGTGGTGCTGCGACCAGCGGTTGCGATGAGATCGGAACGATGCCGACAGAGATATCGGACTGAACGATTTTCCACATCAGATGTGGTCCAAATCGAATCGACAATCCGAGCAACGCCGACACAAGGAACACGGCAACCAGGAGCATGCGCAAGGAGAATCGGAGTCGAGGGCATCGCATGGTTTTATGGCAGAACGACCAACGTCACCGGGTCGCCGCCAATGACGCATCCACTTGGTTCCGACCGGATCGGCGACTCCGGTGCACGCAATGGTTAATTGCTTCGCATCTCGCCTGTGTGATTTGCGCGCCATTCGCGCGCATTCTTGACCGTATCAATGAAGAACTCGTCCTTCAGGCCATATTGACCCCGGTATTTTGCCGCCCGTTGATCTGGTGCGAACTGATTCCTGATCTTGAGCATGTATCCAAGACGCCTCGCGACAAAGTATCCAACCTGCAGTTCTTCATTAGGTAACTCAGCAAGGATGTCGAATCCCGCGGTAAGTACAGCACGTCTGTTTTCTTCACTCAGTTTGAACAGGCGAGCCCCTCGATTTGTCGTGGAGTTGAATGCTTGACAACGACGCAGCCCTTTTTCATGGGCGAGTATTATCTCCAGGGCAACCGGCATATAGGTGTCGAGCTGGCAATGGTCCAACAGGGACTCTACGGCCAAACGACGAATATCGAGTGATTCCTGTTCGGCCTCGCAAAGATCACGCAGATACTGTTCGGCGGCGGGACACCATTGGTATTGCCGAATGGTCAGGATAAGTCTACTTTTCTCCGCAGTCCGAGTCGTCCTTTGTAGAAGAGTCAGCAGTACCTGCGCTTTGCGGGGGTCATTTCGCGGAGTCATGTGGTGTTCCCATACGGCACTCGCCATCAGGTAGATTCTGTGTCTCATCGGCAATCCTTCATTGTTCCAGGGTGTGCTGCCCGACGCATCGATTCCGGAAGCATACCTCGGCCAATACTCAACGAGTAAATTGAGGACAGTCGGGGCGATTTTCTCAAACGCCTCCTTTTTTGCCCCTTCAACAAGTTCGTTCCGCTCATCGTTTGAAAGATCGTCCCTGAGCCACTGGCTTACCGCAGCGCACTTCGCCATTGGCACCGGCGACACGACTGTTAGTAGAACAAAAGTCGTAATGAGCGCTTTCATTTTGCAATTAACGTTCCCGATCACGCGGGCGGCGCGCGTGATTCAACCACTTGCGAGGACGTCGCCGCCGCCTCGCGTGCATCGGATGATTACGATCTTCCGTTCCATTGGCGTCACCCAACCTAACCATTTCGCCGAGCGTGGCCCGCAGTGGTCGTCCGACACAGGATCACATGGCACCGACGCGTTCGCGAAGGCGCTGAGCACAGTGCTTGGCGAAATGCGATCCAGGGCGCCCATCGAGTTCGTTTGCCAGAATGTCGAAGAGTTCCAATGCCTCTGCAAAATCACCACGTTTTTCGCACGTCTCCGCCCGTCTGAGCATCAGTGTGATGTGATCCTCGTGGGCGCGTTCATCGGGCTCAGGGCGTTCAGCCAGTTCTCGTTCAATCGGCCACTCGCTTGTCGCCAGATAAAGCCACCAGATAACATTGACCAACGGAATGATCACCAACAATCCGGTCAGCCGTGAGAAGCCCATCTTGTGGAAGATGACTCCAAACACGGCAGCTACAACAGCCGCGACCGCAAGTCCAATGAGTATCTCCATTGACGGCTTCCCGTGATCGTAACGACTACGATCACGCGGGCGGGACGCGTGATCTAGCATCCAATTCGGCACGCAAGCCCGCCTCGCGTGCATCGGATGGTTCCGATTTTCCGTTGCCCACAGAAGACGACCCGCCGTGCCATGTGGCCGACGGTTGCCCTGCGGGCGGTGTTCGTTCTTACGTCTCGGTCATGATACACGGTGACCCCCGTGGAAGTCCAGTAAGCCGAACCATCAATTTCGATGTCGTGCCGCGAGTCGATCCATCCCGTCGCGTGGCCGTCGGCGATTCAGTTGGCTCTGCGCCCGGAGCCGTTTTCGCGTTCCATCCAGACACAGGTTGACGCCGTGAACGGACGTTCCGTTTTTCTGTCGCCAGCGGGATTGACGTTCGCGCCTGGACCAGCCTGTCCCGTCGCGATGCCGCCGTTCGTCGCCCCGCGCGAGGACGTTCGGTTTCGGCCCCGTCGACGAGCGTTCGATTCTCCATTTGGCGACCGAATTCGGATCGTAACGGCAGCGGTAACGGGGCCGCGCCAGTGATCTTTCCACGTGTAAGTAGGTCCTCGCGGCCTCCGCGTGCATTGGTTTGTTCGGCAATCATGCCGCCTCAAGGGCAGCGTAACCTCGCCTCGTTTGGACAGCCAAGTCACATCGCCCGGCCGCGCATATTCCTTAACTTCCCGTAGTAGTTGAACGGTCTCGGCCTATTAACAGAGTTCGCTTAGATCGTCACCGGGGATTACCATTTCGACTTCGAGTGGCATTACGTACTTCTCGCTTTGAATCAACCGCGCTCGTCTGCTGCGTTGTCCAGGAATTCGCATGTTAGACTCAGTCGAAAAAGTGGATGGTTACCAGCTTCGCGACCCCACTATGGCGCAGATGATACAAACAGCCTTTCCGATTTACGGTACCCGGGGGTTCTCACTCTCGATTGTGATTGTTATGGGATTCCTTATTAACCAGAGCTTGATGCTTTAAATATCCATTGAGGCTTTCCGACTTGAGGAATAGAACGAAAACGGTGCCATATAGCACGGCAACGACCAGACCAATGGCGAAACCCACAAAACTGCCGCTAGTCAACCCCAGAAGAAATGTTGCGAGGGCCCCGATTAAACTTCCGAGCGCGACCAACGCAATCGCCCATTGTTGCCCATGCCAAGCTGCGAGAAGCAGTCCGAAGCTCACCGCAAAACGCGCGACGCCCATTTCCGTTGGTTCAATGGCTAATTCCATCGTGCCCAAAATAAGATAAACCAATACAATCGCGGCAAAAATCTTGCGCCCCCTCGAAATGAGATCACATGCTTGGCGGGCAGACTTAATCATACTGCATCCGAAAATTCGGGTTGCCGAACGATCGGGATGACCAACCGTCGCCAGAGCGATGGACCACTTGAAAGGGGCCTACCGCCGCTTCGGTCCATCCCTTGATTCGTCGGTTGCGTACGTCGGCCACCGATCCGCCGCTGGACGACCGCCGCCCAGCCGATCGAACGACATCGTACCACAGCATGGCAGCGACGGCAAACAGTTTTTTCGCGGTCCATGTCGCAAGTCGCAGCCGGGACGAATTCAGCCCAGCCATCGCCGTGACGGGTGCTTGGCATGGGTGGCGACGCACAAGTTCTTTCGCGATTCCTGGGATTGCGATAACGAGACGATTTGGTCGAAGCCGACGACGATGACAACCGGACGATTTCGGCTACGGGGTTCGTTTTTTCAGAAGCGCGAACCGCTCAGCGATGGCAGTTTGCGATAGCCGACAGATGCGAACGGAGGCGAAGATTCTGGGAACACGACCGTTCGACCAACGAGGCGTTCAGCGGTACACGGGTTGTTTCCACGAACGACACGATTCAACCGGCGGCCAAACCGGTTTGCCATCAGGACCGACCCGATCCGCCGCTCGGTTGCAATCGATTGTTACATGGCATCGTGTTTCATTCAAGGTCCTGTCGGGGTGATCGGCTGCCTCGTGGTTCGGGCCGTCGATCCTGGGCGGACAACGCTACCACCACAGCCAAGCAACGGCACCAATCAGAGCGCCCACTATTACGATTGTCGCGATGATGCAGCCAATTGCCGTAGGCCGGCGTTCAGCGCCCATCACGGCATTGTAACGAACAAGTTGTTCAAGCTCATCTGGATCTGTCGGATGTCCGCAGTCACAGGGACCGACGTCCTCGTAGCGCAATTCAAGGCATTTCGGACAGCGACCGCAACAGTCGCAGTACGGAATGCTGCATTTGTCGCATTGTTTGACCTTCTTGACCCGAACTTGGCCGCAATTCAGGCAGCGTCCGCAACCCGGACAAACAGCCCGTGTTGCAGCAACAGCAGTATTGCAGCCGGGACATCGGACCAACGGCAACTCGCTCATCCGGCAACCTGTCCCACGTAACGA
>SKKK01000706.1 GCA_007121535.1 Planctomycetaceae bacterium
CCGCTCGGCGCTCGGGGGCCACCGGGGGTCGGGAGTCGTTTTCGAGCAGAAGCAGAAAGGCAGAAAGGCAGAAAGCAAGGCAGAAGGCAGAAAGGACAGGCATTTTTTGGCGTTCTTCGATTGGCCTAAGTGGCGGCGTGTAGAAAAGTGCCTGCCGGGAATGTCCGTCGGCGGGTACGGATTGGCGCGGTACATGGAAAGCGCTGTCTGCTTTGGGCGACACTTCGCGAGTGCGCGTGCGAAACGGTGGCAATTCCATCGGTTTCGAGTAACTTGAGAGGTCGAAAAGAAAGACTCGATGATCGGGGTCAGGCAGGCCCGGTGGCCAGATTGTCCAGGTGGTGGACGCCGCGCTGCCGGGCGAGTTGTCGCAATCGCTCGCGATCCGCGCTGAAATAGCTGCCCGAGAGCCGCGACTTGGCCAATAGCCGCTGGATCCGCTGGCCCCATACCTCGGCGCTGGTGCCCAAGCGCTCCAGGATCGAGGCCGCACACGCGGCTGATGCGCGCCTTGCCCTGGCGGCACAGCCGGCAAGATTGCAATCGACTTGTAACGCGACTCCCAAAACGTGCCTTTGCAGTCAAGCCTGAGTCACTTCGATCGTCTGCCCGTCCGCCGATTTGGGCGGATAGGCCACCAACCACCGCCGGACGACATCCTCGGCCGACCACCCGGTTGGGGCATCCATCTCCAGTCGCACCAGGACGTGCAAGTGGTTGTCCATGACCGCGAAACCGCAGACGCTCACGGCAAAGCACTCGGAGAGCGTCTGCAAGCGATCTTCGATCCACTGCTTGCGGTGTTCAAATCCCTCCCCGCACAAAAACGCCCGCCGCACGCAGCGGGAAATACAGTGGTAGTGACGAGTTACATTCACATCGACGAGTTGCCTTCGAGCCGCTGTCATCGCGAAACCCCCTCCTTTCAAAACGCATCGCAACCCTCATGATACCTGCCACCACGCCAACTTGCAAGCAAATAATGCCTGTTCTCTTCGCCTTTCGAATCTTCAAGCTCTACTATGCAGTAGGCTTCGCAAATGGACTTGGACCAGCTCTTCACGCGATTCATTCGATCGGCGTAGATCGGCTTCCAAGCTACTGATAAGCAACGCGCATTCATGCTTCCTGGCCAACGCCTGCCAGTGCAGGTCGTAGGCGCCTGAGCACTCTCTTCACGTATTCGGCGGCTGTCGTCTCATCGAAAACCTCGATCGTTCCATCAGCGCGCAACACACAGACTGCACCATGGAAGCTGGACGGACTGCGGGCTGTGGGATCGTTGATCCTGAAACTCAACTCGCTGAGCAGCACGTCGCGCGGTTCCATCCAGTGGATATCGCTGTCGGCGATTTCCAGCACGATAACGTGCAAGTCACCTGGTTGCGCGGGCGAGGCACTGCCGGGTTGGTTAGGAGGACCGTTCGGCTGACCCGGACGGTCATCGATCAGCATCACATAGTTCGTACACATGCGGTTCTGCGACCGCCGCGCGCCAGGGCACCGGTAGCGAAAATATCCTGCATCGAACAGCATGGTACCGTATTTCGGCCCGGACCCGAAGTCGTCCGGTACTTCGTCAGTCAGCCATTGATTTGTCGGACCATTCCACACGTCGGCAAAATCGTAGGCGTCATAGAAGGCATTCTGCACCAGGAACGGCGCGATGAGCACGCGCCAGCTATGCATGGGAGTGCCGTCAGGGGCATAGATGATGGCCGGGGGGAACGCCTTGTGAGTGTCGTGGTAGTTGTGGAGAGCCATCGCAATCTGCCTTAGATTGTTCTGGCACTGCGTGAGCAGAGCGTCCTGTCGCGCTTCGCGAATCAGGAAAGCCAGCCCTGCTAACAGCCAAGAGACGACGACGGAACCGATGAGCAGCGACCGAAGGCTGAATCGAAGCTTCCACGATTGCCCGGTGGTCGGTGGTGTTTGATTCACTTGGTCAGCGTTCGCAGACGTTTGATCTTGCTCGCGCATGGGCTCAGTCTCTGCTGAGATTCAGGTCGTCAACTCTGGATTATGGCGGGACAAACTGGGCTCTGTTTGAAAAGGGGGCTCACCCTTTGGTGCCGAGTCAATTTCCCTAGTATTTGCGGTTTCGCTCGAGAGGGTCAGACCCCTCTTCAAAACAGAGCCTGGGAGAACTCCATGTCTTTTGAAGTGTAATCGATGTAGAAGCAGCGTTCAATCTACCCAGAGTGCAGAAATCCCCCTGGCGTCCCACGCCGCGGAAAAAACGGACGGCAGAAGCTATGCACAGTAGTCATGGGGGGGCTTGTCAGCCAGAATTCCGCGAACAAAATAATGATCGTTGGCGGTTCCCATTCCGGAACCCTACCGTTGGCGATGCAACACGCCCATGATCTCGTCTTCTCGAAAGGTAAACGATGGCGATTATCGCCCGCTGTAGCTCGTGTGGCAAGCAGTTCCAGGCCGAACCGCATTTGGCCGGCAAGACGGTCCCATGCCCGTCTTGCGGACGGATAAGAATTTTGAACGTCGTCCGCCAAGATTGCAAACCTACTGGCCCGTTTTTTGCCGCTTTCTGCCATTCTTTTCTGACTTTTCGCGCTCATTTTCCACTTGTTCTGGGGGTTTGGTGGCGTGTATTGCCGTATTCCGGTATGTTTTATGGTGTAATCATCGTCGGGGACGGGGAGTGGGGATGGCCCGATGGTTTTTGTGGTATGGGGCGAGCTGCCGTGGATACCTTCGAGGGAAGAAGCCCTTTTGAACCCCTCCGTGGCGACGTTTGTTGCGGCGAACACACGAGAACGCTGTGATCTTGGCGCGCACGATGAGCGCTCCGCTTGGTTGGCAGCGCAAAAAACGCTCAAAAGAAATCCCGCCGATCGGGTCTGCTTAGAGGAACTCCGGGTCGAGTACCAACGGAAGCTCGCGGGGCCGATGCGTTTCTGACGGGATCGCCTCGGCCGCTGCGAACTCCGGGTCGAGCACCAATTCCAGGTCGCGTGGCTCCTCGGGGAGTTGTGCCGTTCGCCCGGGCGGGCCTCGGGCGCTGGCCAGCGTGCGGAGCGGGCCCTCCCAGAGGCCGCAGTGGCGCAGAATCCGCTCGATCACGTCTCGCTGCCGACATTCGATGAAGCTGACGATCTTCATCGCGGCCCCGCAGTGCGGGCAGGCTAACGGATCGACTTCGTAGACCCGTTGGATCAACATAGCCCAGGTGGAAAGCGAACCGGCACGTGGGCCATCTGCAGCCGATTTCTGGGCGCTGACGGCGGATCGGTCGATTGTGTTTTCGTTGATTTCGTCCACGTTCGAATCGCTGTCGGAAACGGCGGCCGACTGCGACTTGGCCCGCAGGCCGCGCTGGCGATGCGAATACCAGCCGTAGTAACGGACGAGGTGTTCGGCCGAGTACGTCGCGATACACTTCGACCACGCTTTCCCAAGCGGCGCGGACCAGGTCGCCGAGCAGGCCCCGGTCGTAGCGGTCGACGATCCGCGAATGACCGGCCATGATCGAGAAGAAACGACCCAAGTTGCTGACCAAGCACGCACCACACCGGAGCCGAAAGATTCAGCCGCTCCAGCACCGGCGGTGCATCCGGCGGCGTCGAACCGCGTTTGCCAGGCACCGTTTGCCGGGCCGTCCACTCCTGCAACTGCAGATAGTCCGCCACCGACATGCTGCTTGGCGCCGATTACCAGGAGGGGGCATAGGGACACAGCTCTCAGCAGGATGGCTTGGAGACCACCCATCCTGGTCAGCGGGGTGGGAAAGTCTGGCTTTCGCCTTGATTGGCCAGCGGCGGCAGGGGACGGGAAAGGAGATGCAGACCAAGCGAACTGCCGTTTGCGTGCGGAAAGGCACCACGGCCTGATGGCGGCGTCAAACCGCGTTTGCCAGGCACCGTTTGCCGGGCCGTCCAGTCCGGCAACTGCAGGGAATCCGCCACCGACATGCTGCTTAGCACCGATGAACAGCCGATTCAAAACACGGTGGCCTTTTGAACCAAGCCGTCCAAGCATACTCAACAGGGGTAGCTAATAAACACCCGATAAAAGACAGTGTCTTCTTGGCTAAGTGAACGAGTTCACGGAATTGGAGCCGCCAGCCGTTCTCTTTCCAGACGCGTCACTTGGTCTCGCGCCAAATCAATTGGGGACCGTCCATGATCAACGACACCGAGTTGATCACGTTGCGTCCCAGGATTCCGTGGCTTCCGTCGACGATTAGGAACTGTCCGCGAAACACCTTGCCGAGAAACTGCAGTTCGAGACGGACGGCTGGCGCAAGACTTCGTGTGCCGTCGAATCCTCCCAGTTGGTACCGTCCGACGAGTTCGGTCGTTTCAACCAAATCCTCGATTGGTGCGCGCGGCAGGATCGTAACGTCCGCTCCGGTATCGATCAACATCGCGACGTTGTCTACGGACACGCCGGTGGTTGGCGAGCGGACTGTGACCGTCGCCAAAGGCGCGGGTGGATCGAAACGCGTCGCGTCATACGTGGGCATCTCGCACCTCTTCAACTTCCATCGCGAAGTCCTTCGCCTGTTCTGGCTGAGCGAGACGCGGCGTGTACACGTGACCGGTAAGGGGTTGTGCTTCCTCCGGAACCGTCACCAGAACACGGGATCGCTCGGTTAGATGCAACGGCTCAGAAAGGCGGATTTGCCCGTCAATAATCATCCCCTCGTAGGTTCTACCAAACATACTATCAACCCAACTTCAAGTCCC
>SKKK01000168.1 GCA_007121535.1 Planctomycetaceae bacterium
ATTGACTGTTGATGTAATTGATCACCAGCAGCACATCTTCGGCCGTCACGAACCCGTCGTTGTTCACGTCAAGATACGGCGGCGGCAGTGGGGGCGCAGGCGGTAGCTGGGGAGCGTGGGGGTCGTTATTGATGTAGTTGATCAGGATCAGGACGTCCAACGCCGTTACACCGTCCTGACCGTTCACATCGAACGGGTTCGCGTGATTGTGCCAGGCGTTTCCCATTTGCCAAGTTGCCGTACCACCGGTGGGAAGCAGGTTACCGGCCAGATCCCGGATACCGGAACCGAAGGATCGCATTTCGAGACCATATTCGCCCTGAGCGTGCGTCAAGTCGCTCAGGTCGTCCAACGTCCAGGTGATCTGGTCGGCACTCGACAGACTGGCCGTGCCGAACAGATCGATCGGTTGATCGTCGTGGAACAACCGGATCGCGGACAGATTCAGTCCGACGATCGGCTCAGAAAAAGTGAATTCGATCGCCGTCACCTGCCGGGAAAGCGGATCGGTCAGCGGTTCGATCCGTTCGACTTGCGGCGGCTCAAGATCCTGCAACCACGTCGCCTGGGCGTCTGCGTCCAGGGGATTCCCCGCAGCGTCGATGATCCCCGATCCTGCGGCAGTCAGCCGCAGGGCATATTGGCCGCTGGCGGATGTCAGCGAGGTCAGATTCTCCAAGATCCAGACGACGCCGTCCGACGTGCTCAACGTCTGATTGGCGGACAGCAGATTTCCGCCACCGTCGCGGGTCAGCATCAGGTCGGCTGCATCGAATCCGAATACGGGCTCGCTGAACACGATCTCCAGACTCTCGATAGGCTGTGTTCGGGGATCGGGATCAATCGGAACGATCTGCGTCTGGGGAGCCGTCAGGTCGACGGTCCACGTCGTGGTTGCGTTTGCGATCAGCGGGTTGCCGGCCCGATCGATGATCCCCGAACCGGCCGCTATCAGCGTGAAGCGATAACCGCCTTCGGATGCGGTGATCGCCGTCAGGCCACTCAACCGCCACGACATGTTGTCCCGGGTCGTCAGCGTTTCGCCGCCAGTCAACCGGTTCGGACCGCTGTTGGCGGTCAACCGCAGATCGGCGACGGTCAGCCCGGTGACCGGTTCGTTGAATTGGATGTCGATCGTGTCGATGGGCGTATTGCGAGGGCCGGGAACGACCGGGACGATGTGGGCCACGGGCACCGACACGTCCATTTTCCAAACTTCCAACAGATAGCCCGACAGGGCGTTGCCAGCCAGATCGGTCGTTTGCGAATTCGCAGCCACCAATTCCAGTGCATAGATGCCCTCGGTGTGAGTCGATGGGGCAAGCCCCGTCAAGGTCCACGTAATGCCGTCCGATGACGAGACGCTGTTGGCCGCCGTCAGCAGGTTGGCGCCCCCATTTCGCCGCAATGTCAGGTCGGTCGCCGCGAAACCCGTCACCGGTTCGCTGAAGACGAATACGATCTCGCCTACTGCCGAGTTTCGCGGATTCGGCGACACCGGCACGACCTGGACTGTCGGGTTAGTGGTGTTCAACACCCACGTCTCTGTCGCTCCGCTGCCCAACGGATTGCCGGCCAAGTCGACGATCCCCGAATCGGCGGCGATCAATTCCAAGGCGTAGGAGCCGTCGATCGAGGTGATCGGGTCCAAGCCGCCGAGCGTCCAGGTGACAAGATCGGTGCTGGCCAAGCTCTGTCCGCCGGTCAGCAGGTTGCTGCCGCCGTCGCGGGTCAGCCGCAGATCGGCCATCCCGAAGCCCTGAACCGGTTCGCTGAACACGATCGAGATCGATGGGACGCTTTCGTTTCGCAGATCCGGCGACACACTGACAATCTGCACGGTGGGTGGAGTGCGGTCGATCACAAAGTGGCGGACGTAGTCGCCGCCGGCCGTGCCGGAATCGTCTCCATCCAGTGCCAGACCGGCCTTGTCGACGATGGCGCTGGAATCGATCGTCAGGCGGTAGCTTTCCGGCGGCAGCGGTCCGCTCAGATCCAGCACCACCTGCGAAGGATCGCCATCGGTGGGGCCGGCCGTATAGGTCGCCGTGAACGTCACAACCACGTCGTCAGCCGTATCGAATTGCCCGTCGGATCCTGCCCCGATCAATTCGTAGCTGGCCGGATTCGCGGCGGCCGCCGAGTCCAACGGCTCGCTGAATTCGAGGACCAGCCGGTCGAGCGAGTCATCGTTGGTCGAGCGGCTGTGGTGGACGACGCGCGGCGTCACGTCCCGGACCGTAGGCGGCCGGGTATCGCCCGGTCCGAGCCCATCCCCATCGACCGTCAGTCGCCGGCGCGACTGGCCCACGACATCGTCGTTCGGATCCGCCGGATCGCCCGGCCATCGGATGACAATCACGTAATGGTTCGAACGCGGGATGCCCGTGGCGGGTACCGTCCACAGGTACGAACCGGTATCCGCGATGCCGGTGGCGATGGTCGTTTCCAGAGGTCCGTCCTTGTCGTCGCGCCGCAGTTCGATCTCCAGATCGGCGGGTGGCGAGGCGGGCAACCGGCTTCGCCATTGGATCAGGTAGTCTCGGCCACCTACCAGTTCTTCACGACCCAGCGGATAGACCAGGTGAATGTAATAAGGCGGGCTCAGCGATGCCTGATCGGTGTTGCCATAGGCCCCCAGGTTGATGATCTGACCGTTCTCCATCGGCTCCTGGCTGAAGTCATGGCTGGGGTCGCCCCAATCGACGGCCGGGGAAAGTTCGAAGAAGTCGGCGCCCCAAATCACCGGCTGCATTTCGGGTAGCCCGGGTTGCGTTGCATTGATATGTTCGACGGGCGCCAAGGCGCCGGTCAGTACGTGCCCGTAGCGGCTGCGAAGATGCAGGTTGTCGTCGCGGCCATCCGACAAGCCCACCGAGCCGAATCCCAGCCGATCGTCGTCGCCGTCGGGATCGACCCACACCAAGTCCGGATCGTCGTCGATGCTGCGGTAATCATCGCGCGAGGCGTTCTGCCAATCGGCCAGAGTCCACTGCGAGACGCCCGCCCATCTGCCGGTCGCGCCATGGACGGTGCTCAGCAGGTTGAAGTCGCTGTCCCAGCCCAGCGTGCTGTCCGCTTCGACGATCACGACATGCGCCGGCGGTTGACCGGCAGCAGTTTGACCTCCTTCGACGAATACGGCGTTGTTCCGCATCGTGACATAATGGCTGTCGTTCAAGACGTGGATGCCGACATTGGCGCAGTATTGGCCCTTGTCCTGCGGGCGCGTGTCCTCCAGTCCGGCTTCCATGAACCACTGTCCCCAGAGTTCATCGGGATGGTCCGCAGCCACCAACGGGACCGGCCCTCCGTCCGGCCGGATAAACAGGGGAACGGCCATACGCAGGGCATCGTGGGCTCCCAGACCGGCGAAGAAATCAAACTCGGTTCCCAACTTCATCGGTTCCAGGGAAATCAGTAGTTGGTCCTCGTTGGGCAAGACAAAGTCGAGATGCAAATCCAACGTGGAGTCGCCGACCAGCATCCAATCATCTTCTGGCGGAACGTCCACCGCCGCACCCATCAAGGCCGGTGGTCCCGCTTCGACCAGCTCGACGGACAAGCTGCCGACCGAAGCCTCGGTCGGCTGCAGCATGCCCCAGACCTCGCCCAGCCCCGGAACGTCATCCGATCTCAAGTCCAAGGCGACGATCTCGATCGGAATCGTCCAACGCTGACCGGGTGGTACCGGATCGGCCGTTTCCGAGCGCGAACCGCCACCCGGCCCCAAGTCGAACGTCTCACCCGTCTGCTCGCCGACCGGTTCCCCGAAGCGAACTTGGGCCAGGCCGGTCAGCAGCATGGGAAACGTACCGCCCGGATCGGTGCCATCGGGATCGGGAAACCGCTCGATCATCACGTGCCATTGCCAGGGGATTTCGATCACCGTCTGATCCGGTGGCGGCACGAATCGATTATCCTCGCACGGCTCGTAGACCGTGTTGTTGATCAGCGATGCCCCGGCCCCGGGACCCTGGACCACGATCGAACGGTCGCCCGTGTCGTAGACCACGTTGTGATCGATCACGCCGGAATACCAGTCGACCAGAATGCCGTGAATCCCATTGGTATACGTCACGTTTCGCTCGATGCGGCTGTCGAACGAGGCGGCGATTCCGGTATCGGAATTCGCGTAGCTGCGGTTTTCGAGAATGTGAGACTCCGAGCCCAAAGCCCAGATACCGCTGGTATGTTGGCGGACCACGTTGCGCCAGGCATCCGCTCCGTCGTTCAGATGAATCCCGATCTGGCCGTTTTCCGCCACCGTATTGCCGGCGACCATGACCGACCCCGAGGCGTAGATGCCGTCGGTCGTATTCTGGTAGACCAGGTTACCACGCTGCTGGTCCAGATCCGCGTGCCCGATCACCGCCTGCTGCAAGCCCGGATTCAGAATATCGATCCCCGTGAGGTTGTCATACACGCGGCTGGTTTCGACCAGCGCCACACCGACGTTGCGCAGAGCGATCCCGATTGCACCGTTGCCATGGACCTCGCTGTGCGTGATGCGATTCAGGCGGCTCTCGACGAAGATCCCGTGCCCGCCGTTGTCCCGGACGATCAATTCATCCAAGGTGGCATCGTGGGAATCCCCTTCGATGACCAAGCCGTCTGCCGTATGGGCTTCGACGATCAATCGCTCGCCCACGAAATCGTGACTCCCGTCGCGGACGTGCAATCCGGTGTAGGCGCCGCTCAGGGTCAGATCCTTCAGCACCATACCGGGTGCGCCGATGATGTCGATCGTCTTTGCCCCGGGGTAAGGATTCGCGCGGTCGATCCAAGCCGTACCAGCCGGATCGGTTGGCCCGAGGATCTGCGCCTGGCTGACGGAATTCATCCGCGGATCGTCGGCTTGGAACGAGGCGCTCAAATTCAGATTCACTGCATGGACATAGTCGCCCGTATCGACCAGGACCACGTCGCCCGCGCCCAACGGATAAGACAGGACCAGGGGGCGGATGACCTCCTTGGGATCGTCAGCCGTGGTACCCGTATTTCGGTTGTTGCCGATCGCCGTGGTGTACTGGTCACCCGCGTCGCTGCGGTCGTTGACGTAATACGTCTGGGGCAGCGACGGATCTACATCCGGCACGGAAAACGGCTCGCGCGACCGGGCGATCAGCGACGTTGCGCCCGAGGTGCTCAGCTCGATCTGATACCGCAGATCCGGATCACCCGTGACGAACTGTCCCGGTGACCAGGCGATCGAACCGGTGGAGACCACCGTGGATGCGATATCCGCCACCTTCGTGCCATCGCTGCGCAGCAGGACCACGTCGATCGTGTCGGTGCCGGGCACGTTAAACGTTTCCCAACGGATTTCGTAAATGTGGCTGGGGATCAAGTCGGCGTAAAAGTTCGGCGACGCGATCCGCAACCAGGACGATTCCGAAGTCGTCGCCAATGGTGTATTGCCGTACGCCCCCAAATTGACTCGGCCGCCGTTGGGTTCCGGTTCCAAGCTGAAATCGGACGCTGGATCGCCGGAGTCGATGCTGGTCGACCCGGGTTGCAGCCGATAGTCGTCGTCGGCCAACGAAACGAAAAGCGGGTCGTCCAGTCCGGGTGCGGGATCGGTCCGCCCGATCGAATGGAGGTCGTTGTCAGTTTCGACCTGCCAATCGTACACGTCGTAAAAGTCTTTCCCTTGAAAGGCCACGCGCCCGGCGCCGGTCGCGAACAGATTGTTGTAATCGCTCTGATACCCGAACTGACTGTCCGCCGCGACGTACAACGCATAGCCCGATTCGGCGTACAGGATGTTGTTCCGGATCGTTACTTCGTCCGCCCCGTTCTGGAGGTGTACGCCGTTGCCGGCCGGAGCGTAGACCGTGTTGTGGATCAACTGGACCTGCCGCGCGCCATCCACCAATATGCCGTGGCCCGTATTGCGGTAGATCAGATTGTGATGGATGTACGTATCGTCGGCCACCTGGATCCCCGTGGCGTTGGCGAACACGCGATTGTAACGCACCTCGGTGCCGGGTTCGGCCAAAATGCCCACGCCGTTGTGATGGACCAGGTTATGCAGTTGCGACCCCCACTGATCCGGCCCGATCAGATGCGAACCGTGGATGCCGATCGGGTTGTTGTGGACGTCGTTGGCGACGATCACCGATCCGGTCCCCCATTGCTCGATGCCTGCTTGCTGATTGCTGTGTACTTCGTTGAACCGCACCCAGACGCCCACAGCTTCCGGCGGCACCAGGATGCCGATCCCGTTGTCGTAAACCTCGTTCATGGGCAATCCGCCGGGACTGCCCACGGGCGCCGGGTTGTTCGGTCCCAGGACGCCGCGGCGGCTGGACATGCCGACGGCGTTCGCATGGATCGTGTTGCCGTAGATGTTCGCCACGAGACTGTCGGAATAGATTCCCGTGGCGCGGCCGGCGATGTCGTTGCCTCGCACCGTGGATGCCGCTCCCGTTACCAGGTGAATGCCCGTGTCGCTGGCGACCGTATCGTTGGGTTGGGGCGTCAGGAAGTGATTGTCTTCGATCAGATTGGGCAGCGTGCTGTCCACGTGGACGCCCACGTCGATGCCCGCAAACGTGCTCCGGCGGATCGTGTTTCCTTCCGACCCCGCGCCGATCAAGATGCCCGTACCACTGCCGGCAAAGCGGAGCATTTCGAACAAACTGTCGTCGGCGCCGTCCAGATGGATTCCCGAGATGTAACTGCCCGCCAGCGACCCGACGAACGTCGCACCTTGATCGGCGGCGGTGATCAACGCTCCCGGTTCATGGTAGCCCGTGTCCAGTACGATGATATCGTCCGGTCCCAGTTGGTAGGTATCCAGCACGTTCTGCAAGGTCGCTTTGGGCCGGCGATGCAACAGACCGCTCCACTGGTCGTTGCCCGGCAACGTGGTGTAGTAGCTGTTGCTGCGATCGATCTGGCTTGCCGGATTGACGTAGATGACACGAGTCGAACTGGTCTCGCCCGGCTCGACGGCCAGCATGAAATTGTTTCGTTGCCCCGAGACGCGGGCGTAGTACGTGCCGGCCGGTACGTCGATCAGCGAAACGATTTCGCGATCGCGATCCGTGCGACTGGCGCCCAACAGATTGCCATCGGCGTCGTACACTTCCAGATCCAGGTCGCCCTGCACGAAACTGTGACGTATGTCCACGTCCACGCTGTCGGTGCGCAAGAGTTCGAATTCGAAGCATCTGTCAAGGCCTTGCGGCCCAAGGCTCAGCCCGTCCACGTGCAGCCCCGGACCGATTCCCAATTGCGTGATCGAACTGCACACCGGACCGCTGGAAGCGGATTGGGCCGTCGATTGCCCGGACGAACCACCACTGATGAAGCGATCGACGTAGATGTCCGAGTCGGTCAGCTCGAAATCAATGACCGTGAACTCTGCCAACTGGAACTCATGCCGTACGAACAACAGTTCCACGAAAGCGTCCAGCTTGGCGGTCACCGCACCTCCGACGTCAAAGGTGCTGAGCAACCCCAGTTCCAGGTTGCCGAGGAATTCGTCCAGATGCACCTTGCCGTCGTTGTTCGGGTCGTTCAGACTGGCGAACAGATCGATGGCGACCCCGCCGGAAACGCCGGCCCCGACGACCGCCAGACTCAACTCGAGACCTGCATTCAACACGCCAGTCAACGTCGCTTCGGGTGCGTCCTTGTCCTTGCTGATGAAGAAGCCGGAGAAGATATCCAGGGGATCATCGGTTTCCAGGAATTTACGGAGTCCATGCGTGTCGAAGCCGAATTCCAGATCGATGCCGGCGCCGATGAAACCGCCGATGGACGCAAAGATCGGGATCGGCGGGATCAGGGGGCCGACCTTGACGATCGGAAACGGCACGCCGACTCGCAGAGAGGGAAGCACGACCCGAACCAGGTCGATATCCTGACCCAACAGCAACTTGAAAGCATCCGCCGGATTCTCGATGATGGGAAACTTGATCGACAGATCCTTGCCGCTAGTCATGTGGGAATAGTATGCCCCGACTCCGTTGGGCAACGACTTCATCTGCTGCTCAGCATCCACCTGAGTGGTGACGTTTGGTTCGACAAGGGACAGATTCTCCTCTTCTCGTGGATCGGTGCCGCTCAGGTCGAAGCTGCCCAACGGGATCAGCACTTCGTCCGTAACGACCGGCGCCGTGTTGATCATGGTGATCACTTCGCCCACGGCGCCGACGAAACTGGCCACGTCGCCCAAACCGAGCCGTTCGACAATCTGCAGCACCGTGATCTCGATCCCGAAATCCTCGAGGATGGGCAGCGGTTCGGTCAAGAAGTCAACGATCGGCTGCAGCGGATCGGTGACTTTCTGGACCTCGCGGAGAATCGATTCGGAAAAATCGCTGACGAACTGGCCGGCGTCCAACACGACGTTATTGAACGCGATGCTGGGTACGTCGCCCGAGAGACCGTCCAGCCCGGCCGAAAATTCCCAGAGCATGGCGAACTGGGCGCCCATCGATGGGAAACGCGAGTCGCCGGCAAAACTCACGTCCAGATCCAGGTTGACCGCCGCACCGCCTTCGATGGATGGCTGCAAGAGATCGCTCAAATCAAAACCGCCCGCTGCCAAATCGGAGAACCGTAGCTTGGGGTCCTGGGAATCGAAGGGATTGACGATGTCCACGGCGATCGTGGCATCGAAGGCACTCGGATTGGTCATGTCGTCCGCCACGTCCAATTCGAGAAACAGCAATTCGCCCCGAGCCTGCAACTCGGGAATCCGAGCCTCCAGCGTCAACGCCAATTCGTTCGGCGAATCGACGTGCAGATAGAATCCATCGTCGCGACTGACGCCAAATCCCAGTTCCCACACGAACCCCAGTTCCAATTGAACGTTGCCATCGACGCCGAGCCCCAACGCCGGGATCCCGAGATCGAACTCGATCGGCGTATCGACCAAGGTCATTTGCCGACCCAACATCATCGAGACGTCGATCTGGTCGTCCTTCACCCCATCGCCACTGGTATCCGAAAATAGCACGGAGATGTCGTCTTCGGTGATCAGACCGTCTTGATTGGCGTCCAGCAAGAAGTCCAACCCATCCGGACCCAGCACCTCGAACAACGACTGCTGGATCACCTCGGCCGTGTTGTTCAACGATTCGCCGAAACGATCTCGAAGCCCTTGAATCACGTCCGTCCGGATGTCTTGTATGAACGTGGATGCATCTTCCAACCCCGAACCGATCATGGGGAAAGTGTGACTCAGGACGTCGCTGGACAGCACCTCCTGGATGTTGGCCAGTACAAAGTCGATCGCATCGATCGCGCCGCCCAGATTGTTGATCAAGTCGAAGCTGCCGAACAGATCCTCCAGGTTCGGCGCGGTCAACGTCGTGGTGTTTTCCAAATCGCCCAGGTCGGTGACCGTCACCACGATGTCGCCCAGGTAGCTGCTTTCGGTCGGAGCGTACAGCGGCAGCGTCAAATGCGCTTGTCCCGACAAGCCGAGATCCAGGTGACTCAAACTCAGTTCGTCCAGATAGATGCGATCGGTGGCCGGGTTGCCGTCGTCCAAGGTCAGCCCCAACAGAACGGGGTCATCGGTGGTCGCCGGGTTCCCGTCGCCGTCGATCAACAGGCTGCCGTCCTTGATCCAAACACCCAACGGCCCCAACGCGGTGGTGAAGTGGATGTCCGAACCTTCGACTCTAGCCGTCAGCCCGAGCGCCGTGGTCTCGTACAGGAACGGGCGTGGATCAAGAGGGTCCGACAGATCGAGCCCGAAATCCAATTGAAAGAACGCCCCCGCTTCGACCGCCAGATCCGCCGCGCCATGCACGTCGATCAGGTTCGTCAGACCGCTGATGCCCAGGTCTTCCAGCGACAGATTGATCGGAAGGTTCGCCTGCAACGATTCTTCGATCGTCATGCTCAGACGCAGCACCGAATTGTTGTCGGCCAGCGACAAATCCAGCACGGAGGGATCCAGCCCGAAGGCATCTTCGATCGCGGACTCCACGTCCTGCAGGATGGCCGCTGGTTTGTCCTGCAAGCTGTTGACCCAGGCGATGAACTCGTCCGCAAACCCGATGATATCGCTCAACGACCGATGGATTCCCGGCATCTCCTGAGCCAGCAGCGAGAAACCCTCCGCGTCGGCCAGATACGTGGCGATGGCCACCAGGGCGTCGATCAGCGTCGAAGAATCCCACTCCGTAAAGTTCAACAGCAGATCTACGTCGTGCAGATCGACGTTCAACGTACCGGGGTCCGTGATGTCTGGCCAGTCGAACGTCAATCGCGGATCGCCCGGATGATCGGCGCCCAGAAAATTCGGCGTGACCTGCAGGGGCAACGTCGCACTGGCCGAACCTTGGATCGTCGGCTGGACCGTGATATCGCCGATGTTTGGGCCGAGTCCGGCGTACAGCTCGGGCAAGTACACGCGGCCACCGGCAACGCCGGCGTTGGGAGCTGTCAAGGCGAATCCTACCGACGCCTGGGCCTGGGCCTCCCCGTCCAACACCTCGACTCCCAGGAAACCGAATCGGGCGGCCGCGTTGATTTCATCCGCCCGGATCTCGGCCGAAACCGCTACCGAGGCCTGCTCGACGAACGTGTGCTGCGTCACGCTGTCGGTGGCCAGTTGATTGTCGACAAGATGGACTTCGGTCAAGATCGGATCGCCCGCGTCCGCCTGCAGCCGGATCACCGCCTCGCTCGCCGGCCCGATCGTCGTCAACGTGATGCGATCGCCGTCCACCCCTGCGACCACATCCGCCGCCAAACCGGCCGTGTCCAGCGCGTCGTTCATATCGTCCGCCAGATCCGCCAGCGACGTGTTGCCCGCCGTCGCCGATTGAGGCACGGTCACCGCAACCGGCTGACGTCCGCCTATCTTCAAGCTGAAATTCGCGTCGTCCGACAATTGTCCGTTGGCGGGTCCGGTCGCCGTGGCCATCAGCACCGCCTGCGGGTCCGTCAGATTGATGCCCAACACGAAATCCAACGTCGCCTCGGCCGAAAGCTCGATGGTGGAACTGGTTTCCAACGATCCCAGCGGGTCCAGGTCCAGGTTCAAGTCCAACGGCAAGGTCTGCTCGACAAACGTGTGGTCGATCAATAATTGAAACGTCAGGTCTCGAGTATTCGGGTCATACGCCGGGTTCAATTGGGGTCCGTTTGGCCCCAAAGCGTTTTGCAAAGCCGCGGAAAACTCTTGGACGCTGCGGAACGTGGGTTGCTGATCCGAGTCCAGCAATTGCCCGATCAGCCCGGTGTCCGGATGCAAGATCGCATCGCCCAAAGGAACTTCATCGCCGAAGCGAGAATTACCGAGCAGTGGCAACAACACATCGAACAGAGGCGTGTGCCGAGCCTGATCGAACCACCAGCCCAATTGTTCCACAACCCCCAGCGCAGAATGAACGCTGAGATTGGTGAAAGGCAGCAGGTCGTCGAAGTCGGCGCTGAACGTCAATTCAGGTGGGTCGAAAGGATCGTTGGTCTGAAAGCTGATCGTCAAGAACGGGCCAGGCGTAAACCCGGCGAAAGGATCGGCGGTCAGCGTCAAATCTCCGGTCGCTGTTCCCGATGGCGTAAACGTCACCAAATCAACCAAATCCATCTCGTCCAGTTCTCGCCAAAGGATGGGATCGCCGGCGACGGAACCTGCAGCCGCAATGTCTATCGCCAAAGCCGCGTCCAGGTTGAGCGTGCCCGCGACTACCTTTGCATCGTAAAACCCCACTAAGAAATCACCCTGCGGTGAAATCGGGTCCACTTCAGCGGTCATTTCCAGACTGTTGACCGCCACAAAGAAGGCATCCTCGGGATCGATGCCCGACGCCACGTCGATGCCGAAACGGAAATCGAATTGGGCAGCGACCTCCAGATCGGTGGTGATTATCGGATCGAACAGCAATCCCATCGCATCGCCACGGGGCCCCAAGCTGGTATGGCTGACAAGATTCCGCTGGGCTTGGAACGTCAACTCGAATTCCAACCTATCCCCGCCCGGATCGGATTTCAGACCACCTTGGACGCTGCCGGGATCAACAGTAATGTTCAGATCCCCGTAGGTCGCCGTCAAGCCTTGCAGCACGTCGACCAATTCGGCGGTCGTAGGCGTCGGATCGGTGTCAAAGTAATCCTCGACCGGCTCGAACAACCCGACTCGCAGCGCCGAGCCGAAATCGAGTGACAAACCGAGCGTTTGACCGGCGACGGGCAAACCCATCGCCATCAAGCCGTGACCGTCCAATTCATCCGCCCAGTCCACCAGGGATTCCAGTCCGGCCTGCAACACATCACGCTGCTCAGACGTCAGATCCGCCGGCGTCAAACTCAACATCCGCCGATCTTCCAGCAATTCGAACAATAACGTTCGCCGACGCTTCCGAGAACGAACGACCGCGGTAGCTGAGTGAGACATCGCTAGGACCTCCAAAAGCAGAGGATATTTCGAGAAGTAAATCGCCTGGCCAAGCCTTCAAGATTGGTTAACGCATAAAGTAAGATAAATTCTACTTGCAGATGAAAAACAAGGCAACAAAATCGTACGTGGTGGCTGCCCTGTTGTGGCAGTTGTTCGCTGGGGTTGATATATTGCCGGGATGAAACTGATTTCACTCCAGTCCGGTAGCAACGGCAACTGCATCTACGTCCAGACCCGTGGTGTGCGGCTGTTGTTGGACGCTGGGATCAGTGGCAACCAAGCTCGACTACGGCTGGACGGCCACGGTCAGGAGATCACGCGCGTCGACGCTTTGCTGATCTCGCACAACCACCGCGACCATGCCAGCGGCATGGGTATCTTTCAACGCAAGTTCGGTCTGCCGATCCATGTGACTCGTCCCACGTTGGACGCCGCGCGATCGAATATGCGATTGGGGCACCTGTCCCAGGTCCATCACTTCACCGCCGGGAGCACGTTGGATTTCGGCGAGGTGCGCGTCGAGACGATCCCCACCCCACATGACGGCGTAGACGGGGTGGCTTTCGTCGTCGATGACGGCCGCAGTCGTCTGGGGATCTTGACCGATTTGGGCCACACGTTCGACGGTTTGCAGCAAGTGATCGGTACGCTGGATGCGGTGCTGCTGGAGAGCAATTACGATCCGGTGATGCTGGCGGGCGGTCCCTATCCTGCGTTTCTGAAACGACGCATCGCGGGCAGCGGCGGTCATCTTGGCAATCTGGAAGCAGCATTGTTGCTGCAATCCGTTGCCAAAGGCCAGCTTCGATGGGCTTGCCTGGGCCATTTGTCCGAACAGAACAACACCCCGGAACTGGCTCTACGGACCCACCGCCAAGTGCTTGGAACCAGTTTTCCATTGGTGGTCGCCAGCCGCTATCACGCCTCAGACGTATTGGAGGTATAATGAGGCCGACCAGCGATCTGGTTGAACAATTTCGTGCGTGCGAACCCGCGCTTTCTGTCACCCTTTCGAGTTGCCATCATGAATACCAGGATTCCTGGCCGTTGCTATTGTTCCTGCATGGCGCCGGAGAACGAGGCGACGACTTGGACCTGGTCAAGAAGCACGGTCCGCCGATGTTGATCGAGCAGGGTCAGGAATTCCCCTTCATCGTCGTGTCGCCTCAATGTCCAACGAATCGCCGGTGGGAGCCGTTCGAGTTGGCGACCTTGTTGGACGAGATCGTCGAAAAGTACCAAGTGGACGAGGACCGCATCTACGTGACAGGACTAAGCATGGGAGGCTTCGGCACCTGGTCGCTGGCTGCTTACCAGCCTGACCGTTTCGCAGCGCTGGCGCCGATCTGCGGCGGTGGCGAGCCGATCATGGCCCGGCTGCTGCGCCCCATTCCCACCTGGGTCTTCCACGGCGCGAAGGACCCGATCGTTCCTCTCGAACGCTCCACAGCCATGGTCGAAGCGATCAAGGCGGCGGGCGGGGATGTCAAGTTCACCATCTATCCGGACGCCGGCCACGATTCGTGGACGGAAAGCTATGCCAATCCGGAATTGTACGAGTGGCTGCTGCAACAGAAGCGAACGAAGTAGCAGCAAGGGCAGGGGGGAGGGAGTCGGTTTTTTGAGATGCTTTTTCCCAAAACTTAGAAGAGAAAACTATGAAACGACCAACGCTAGTTTTTTCCGTGCTGTTGTTCGGCCTGATCGTCCTTGCCACGTCGGAAGGGATCGCGCAGAGCCCCGAGATCATCGTCGAAGAGAACATCACGTACGGCAGGGCAGGGGATACCGAATTGAAATTGGACTTGGCTCGTCCCATCGGTGATGGCCCGTTCCCGGCCATCGTCTTCATCCACGGCGGCGGGTGGTCTGGCGGCGACCGACGCGCCTACCGGGAACAGATCCGCGAGGCGGCACGCCGAGGCTACGTGGCGGCGACCATCAGTTATCGCTTGATGCAATTCGACCATGCCAAGAGGGAAACTACCACCGCCACGCAGAACTTTCCGGCACAGATCCACGACGCCAAAGCGGCGATCCGCTGGGTACGAGCCCATGCCGATCGGTACCATATCGATCCCGACCGGATCGGAGTCACCGGCGCCTCGGCCGGCGGCCACCTGTCTTTGCTGGTCGGACTGACCGATCCTTCCTCGGACTTGGAAGGAGACAGCGGCAATCCCGGCTGGTCCAGTCGCGTACAGGCGGTCGTCAACGTCTTCGGCCCTACGGACATGGTCACCTGTTACCAGCAAAGCACTGCGCCGTGGATCATGCGTCTGTTCATGGGCGGGACCCCCGACGAAACGCCTGAGCGATACAAGGATGCCAGTCCGGTCACCCACGTCCGCAAGGACGCCCCGCCCGTCTTGACCTTGCACGGTGACCGAGACGATCTAGTGCCCTTTCAGCAGGCGATCGCCTTGGACGAAAAGATGAAGGCGGTCGGTGCCCATCATAAGCTGATGATCTTCGAGGGCCTGGGCCACGGTTTCCCGGGCGAATACGGAAAACAAGCCGCCGACGCCACCTGGTCCTTTTTCGACAAGCACCTGAAACCGTGAGCGATTCAGTTCACCGTCCCTGGGGTGCTCGCGACCCCGTGTGTTCCCCCAACGCCAAAGGCGTTGAACTCCAAAGGCCAGGGTCGCGGTACTCCGCGCACCCTGGTTTGCAGGGTTGCTTCGCGGGCAATCAAACCCCAACGGGGTTTTACACGAGGCGTCAATCCCAAACGTAGCGTTCATCGATGGACAAGCCATACTTCTTACACAATCGCCGAAACTCGTCTTGGTAACTCTCGCGGCGATGATGGTCTTCTTGGTCTTCGATATATCGGGTTAACGCTTTGACGTGGGAAGGGCTGATCGAGAACGCGCCGTAGCCGCTTTGCCAATGGAATTGGGCCAGCGTTGGCTTCTGCTGTTTGATCCATTTCGATGAATCTCGTTTCAAGTCTCGCAAGAAGTCTTGTAATTGGAGACATCGACCAAGACGACAAAGAAGATGGACGTGGTCTTCCACGCCACCGATTTTCAACGATGGGCAATCGAGGTTGTCGCAGATCCCAACCAAATACGCATGGACCCGTTCACGGAACGCGTTGTCCTTGAGGAATGGCTGGCGATTCTTCGTCGAAAAGACCAGATGCACGTAGATTTGCGCGAGTGATTGCGGCACGGTGAATGCTCCTGGTGTCGCACCCTTTCAGGGTGCTTAATCCATTTTCGGTTCGCCTACCCAGGGTGCGCGGAGTACCGCGACCCTGGGCTGGAATGACACCCCGTTGGGGTGCGATGCCGTTGGTTTTACTAACGCCAAGGGCGTTGAACTCCAAAGACCAGGGTCGCGGTAATCCACCTACGCTACTTTAACGGTTCGCCCGCAGGGCAATCAAAGCCCAACGGAGTTTTGCACCACATCAATTCTAACTCGCGAACGTTCCGTTTGCCAATTGGGACACGACGTTTTCGCGTGATCACCAAATCGAATCTCGGACGTTAGCGTGCGCTGCCGTTGGTTTGACTAACGCCAAGGGCGTTGAACTCCATAGGCCAGGGTCGCGGTACTCCGCGCACCCTGGTTGAACGGTTTGCCTCAAGAACGATTAAACCCCAACGGGGTTTTACACAATGCGTGAATCCCAAGAGTAACGTTCATCGATGGATACACGATGTTGTTTCACAAATGTCGGAATTCGTCGTGGAAACCCACGCGGCGATGATGTTCTTGCCGGTGTCGCACCCCTTCAGGGTGCTTAATCGATTTTCGGTTCGCCTACCCAGGGTGCGCGGAGTACCGCGACCCTGGGCTCTGGAGTGGTACCCCGTTGGGGTGCGATGCCGCGGGTTCGGCTTGTCCTCCCAGGGTGCGCGGGGTACCGCGACCCTGGGCTTTGGAATAGCACCCCGTTGGGGTGCGATGACGGTTCGCCTCGACGTTAGTTGGTTCGGCCAACGCCAAACGTGGCTTACTCGACGACTTCGCCGAAGACGCCGGGGCAGGGCAGGGGGGGCAGCAAGATGAACACTCAGTTTTCTGCGAACCGGCTTCTTGTCATAATGATTCCCATGACCAATCCCCGGCGACGGCCCTAGAGATCAGGAGATGCTGAGTGCGGTTTTTTCGGATGACCCTAGCCTACGAAGGCACGGCTTACGGTGGCTGGCAGATGCAAGTCAATTCGCATACGATCCAGGCGGAGGTCGAACGTGCGCTGCAGATCGTTACGGGGCAATCGATCCGCGCGGTGGCCAGCGGTCGGACCGATGCCGGGGTCCACTCGATCGGACAAGTGGTCAGCTTCGCGTGCGAAACGCATCTGACGAGCGACGTACTGCAACGGGCTCTGAACGCGAATCTGCCCAGAGATATCGTGGCCTTGGACATCCGAGACGCGGCTCCGGGATTTCACGCCATCCGCGATACGGTGCGCAAGCGTTATCGCTATTGCATCCAGGACGGCCCGCTGCGCGACGTGTTCGCTCGACGGCATGCGTGGTATTGTTCGCACCGGCTGGATGTGCGAGCGATGAGCCAAGCAGGTCGGCTGCTGGTCGGCCGGCATGATTTCTCCAGCTTCGAAGCGTCCGGTTCGAAACGCGCCAGTAGCGTGCGCACCATTTTCGATCTGGCCGTGCATCGGCAAACAATCGAAGCGTTCGATCGCATCGTGATCGAAGTCGAAGCCGACGGGTTCCTGTATAACATGGTGCGAAATATCGTCGGCACGCTTGTCCAGGTCGGACGCGGCAAGCGGCCGGTCAACTGGGTGGCCGAGGTACTGAAAGCCAAAGACCGAAAGCGGGCGGGGTCGACCGCGCCGCCCGAAGGCCTGTTTCTGCTTCGCGTCTGGTGCGTGGGCGATCGGGAACAAGGATTGAAGGACGGATCGTCCTGATTCGAAATCGCAGCGAAGTGGGAAATAGAATCCATGCGTATTGCGCACATCATTACTCGGATGATCGTTGGCGGAGCCCAGGAAAACACCTTGTTGTGCTGCCAGGATTTGATCCGTCGGTACGGCGACGAAGTGTTGTTGATCACCGGACCGGCGCTGGGGCCCGAAGGTGATCTGCTGGAGCAGGGCAGGGCAGGGGGGGTACCGCTGGCGATGGTGCCTTCGTTGCGGCGATCGATCCATCCATGGCGGGATATCGCCAGTTATCGAACCCTGCGGCAGGTACTCGGCGACTTTCGACCGGATGTCGTCCACACGCACAGCGCTAAAGGCGGCTTCCTGGGCCGCTTGGTGGCGCATGCATTAAAGGTGTCCGCCATCGTGCATACGGTGCACGGCGCGCCGTTTCATCCTTACCAACCGTGGTACGCTCGCCAGTTGTTTCGCTGGTGCGAGACCTATGCCGCACGTCGCTGCCATGCGATCGTCAGCGTCGCCGATGCGATGACGGATTTGCTGGTTCAGGCCCGCGTGACGCCGCGAGAAAAATGTTGCACGGTGTACAGCGGCATGGACGTGGAACCCTTTCTGCAGGCCGATCAGCACCGCGGGACCATCCGTCGCGAATTGGGATTTTCTGAAGAGGACTTCGTCATCGGCAAGATCGCTCGATTGTTTCACCTGAAAGGCCACGACGACTTGATCCAGGCGGCTCGGCCCGTCGTCGCTCGATGCCCCCACGTGCGCTTTCTGCTGGTCGGCGACGGCATCCTTCGCCCGCAGCTCCAGCAGCAGATCGCCCAGGCGGGCTTGACCCAAGCTTTTCACTTCACCGGTCTGGTCCCTCCGGACCGAGTTCCTGTCCTGCTGGGAGCCATGGACATGCTGGTCCATGTAAGCCTTCGCGAAGGCTTGGCTCGCGCCCTGCCTCAGGCCCTGATCGCCGGTCGACCGGCGGTCAGTTACGACATCGACGGCGCGGCCGAAGTCGTGCTACCAAGCGAAACGGGCTATTTGATTGCCCCTCGGGATACAGATGATTTGACCGCAGCGATGATCCGATTGGCCGAAGATCGCCAGCTTTGTCGTCGTTTGGGGCAGGCTGGCCGCGATCGGTTTACCGAGCGCTTTGATTATCGGACGATGACCGCCCAGTTGCGACAGATCTACCAGCGGTTGCTGGGGTAGGGCAGGGGGCCGCGAACGGCTGAAGGCCCCCTATTCGGAGCAATACCAGCCAGCATGGGCCGAGGACTGTTCTTTTTCGGGTGGTTCTGTCCATCTCCGTCCGTCTGCACGAATTGCAGCACTTTTGCCAAAGGTTCGGATCGTTTAGACTGGTGTGTTTGTCGGAGGCTCTGGCTGGAAAGGTACTTAGCGTGACGAAAGCTCGTGACTTTGTCGGTCCCTATCGGTTGGCTCGATTGATCCGTACGGGCCATTCCTGCTACGTGTGGGAAGCGGTCAAGGAAGGCTCGAAGGAGCGCTTCGCCCTGAAGATGCTGCGTTCCGATGTCGCCAAGGATCGTGATGAGATCAAGCACTTGAAGCACGAATGGGAGGTGGCTAAAGACCTGCATCATCCGAACGTCATCCGCATCTACGATTTTTCGACGCAATATCATTCGCCTTTCTTGGTCTTGGAGCTGTTTAGTGCATTGAACCTGAAGCAGGTGCTGCGCGAGGGTCCCGAGCCGTTGGCTTACCTGGCGGACAAGATCATCCAGCAGACCTGTCACGGACTGCACTACTTGCACCAGCGGGGCTGGGTTCATTGCGACATCAAGCCGGATAATATGCTGGTCGACGACGACGGCAACGTGAAGGTGATCGATTTTACGATTTCTCAGCGATCCAAACGCAGCTTGCTGAGCTTCCTGGGCATGAAACAACCGATCCGCGGGACGCGCAGCTACATGTCGCCCGAGCAGATCCGCGGCGAGACGCTGGACGGCCGCAGCGACATCTACAGCTTCGGGTGCGTCGTCTTCGAATTGCTGACCGGTCGCCCGCCCTTCACCGGTTCGTCGCCCAACGAGTTGTTGGAAAAGCATCTGAAATCGTCGGTACCCACGGTGTTGGTTCACAACAAGGACGTGACCAAGGACTGTGCGGATCTGATTCGGCGGATGATGGGCAAAAAGCGGGAAACTCGACCGGAATCGATGTGGGAAGTCTTGCAAGAATTTCGTAACATCCAGATTTTCAGCAAGAAGCCTCAGCCACCTGATTTCAAGCTATCACAACTGGACACGGGACCGGTTACCGATGCCGACGCGTTGAAGCAATTGCCGCGCGCCGAATCCGACGAAGCCCGTGATAAGGAATAACGACGGATGGACTCCCCTACACCCGCCTTGTCTTTCGAGCAACCGATCCACGACCTGGAGGTCCGGCTGCAGAAACTGGTGCGCGAAACCGATCGCCGCCCGGAAACGGAGCAAGAGATCCGCCGTCTGCGGCGCGAGCTGGCCGAGGAGACCAAGCAGATCTACGATCATCTGGACCCTTGGCAGACGGTCCAGGTCGCCAGGCACAAAGACCGCCCCTACACGGCCGACTACCTGTCCCTGGTGTTCGATGAATTCGTCGAGCTGCATGGCGATCGCCATTTCGGAGACGATCGAGCCCTGCTAGCGGGCTTCGCCAAGCTGGACCGGTTCAAGGTTCTGGTGATCGGGCATCAGAAGGGCCGCACGTACAAAGAGCGGGCTGCCTGCTTCTTCGGTTGCGCGCACCCCGAGGGATATCGCAAGGCAATGGCCAAGATGCGGATGGCCGCCAAGTACCGCTTGCCGGTCATCGCGTTTATCGACACCCCCGGGGCCTACCCGGGCGTGGGCGCGGAAGAACGCGGCCAGGCGTGGGTCATCGCCGAGAACATGTACGAGATGTCGCGCTTGCCCACCCCGATCATCTGCGTGGTCATCGGTGAAGGCGGCAGCGGCGGCGCGCTGGGGATCGGAGTCGGCGATCGGATCGCCATGTTGCAACACGCCTACTATTCGGTGATCAGCCCCGAAGGCTGTGCCGGCATTTTGTGGAAGGGTCACGAGCACGCCGAGAAAGCCGCGCACGCGCTGCGATTCACGGCCAAGGATCTGCTCGGATTCGGGATCGTCGACAACGTCATCCCCGAACCGCTCGGCGGCGCGCATCGCGACCACCACCAGATGGCTTCCCGGATGAAGATTTTCCTGTTGAAAACGCTCCGCGAATTGATCGACGTCCCCACGGATCGGCTGTTGAGCAAACGTTACGAAAAGTTTCGACGGATGGGCGTCTTCCTGGAAGAACCGGCGGCGGCCGGCGCCGCAGAGAATTGCCCGAATTCTGGCGAATTCGGCTACGATAGCGCAAGGCCGTGAAGGATTTTTGTAGTCGAATTCTCCAGAATTCGGACAATCTCTTGGGTATTCCGAATTCTGGCGAATTCGGCTACTTCTGCCTGCAACGTCCGATAATGTTTCTTATGTTCGGTTGCCAGGCGGTTTTTCGCTGGAAAACGGCCATAGGCTCGATCCGGGGGCCATCGATGGTCAATCCGCCGTCGATCGGCGGTTTAACCAACGCCGGATGGCGTCGTCTTCGGCCGTTTCGGCCTCGTTGTCCGGCTGGATGCCGATTCCCAACGGCAGCCATCCGGAGTCCGAATCGTCGACCGCACTGCCTTCGCCGACGCCCTCATCCGGCGATGGCGACAACCAACGAGGCGACGATTCCGCTCGTTGATCCAGCGACCGCATGTACGGCGCCAAAACATCGCGCAATTCGTCCGGCATGACCCCTCGCGCCCGATCCAACAGCATGGCGATGTAGTACCCTGAGCGGGAATGGACGATCGCCTGTTGCTGCGACTGGCCCAGCAGGGTGACCGCGAACAGGGTGATGATCACGCACCACAGGACGCCGCGAGCCAGCCCTAGGACGGCGCCCGCATGCCGGTCGAACTCCTTCAGCTTGACCCGCTCGATCAAGTCCGAAACGAATCGGAAGGCGATCCAGATGATCAGCGAGCACCCCAGGAACAGGATCAGCATTGCCAGGAATTTGTTCCAGGGGGGCGAGGCGCGTAGCAGAGCCCCCACCGGCTCGCGGAATTGGCAAGCGACAAAAAAGCTGACGACGATGGAGGCGATCGATGCCACCTGCCAAGCGAGGCCCTTCCATGCTCCGAACAGCGTTGCTAGCACCAGCACGCCCAGCATGATCAAATCGTAAACTTGCATCGCAACGAATTCCCGTGACACAGGGCGGCAGGGCCGCCAGCCAAATCTGAGCCAAGTCTTTCGGACGAGAATTGCCCGACAAGTACCCGTCGGCGGCGAGTATACCGACGAACGCCCAACCAGCGAATATCAATCGATTGGGCTTGGAGCCTTTTTCCAGCCTCGGTATAGTTTGCCCTCGCAACTCGAAACGCAAGCAGGGCGGCAGCAGTGAAAGCATCGCGCGCATCGGGCGATCGGAAAGGGGAACAATGGCAGGATTCAAGACGCATATCGGTGTCAGTACCGCGCTAGGGATCGGGTACGGAGCCGTCGGATATGCAAGCGGGATACCGGCATCCACGTGCATGGTCGCCGCCGGTCTGTGCAGCGTCTCGGGAATGCTGCCCGATCTGGACAGCGATTCCGGGGTTCCCGTCCGCGAGACGATGGCCTTTTTCGCAGCCGTCGTTCCCGCGTTGATGATCCCGCGATTCATCCAGCTAGGATTCGATTGGGAACAGATCGTCGTCGCCGCCGGATTGATTTACCTGGCATTCCGGTTCTGTATCGCCGAGATCTTCAAGCGGTTTTCCGTCCACCGAGGCATGTGGCACAGCATTCCGGCCGCAGCGATCGCGGGACTGCTGGCATTCTTGATCGTATCCGGCGCCAGCCTCGAAATCCGTTTGTTCAAGACGGCTGCCGTCGTGCTGGGGTTCATGATCCATCTGGTGTTGGACGAATTCTGGAGCTTCGAGGTGCGGAGGGGCCGGCTGCGCATCAAACGATCGCTGGGAACCGCTCTGAAGCTGTGGAGTACCCGTAGCGTGTGGCCCAACCTGGCCGCCTACGGAAAACTGGCGCTGCTGGTCGTGTTGGTCGTTCAAGATCCCTACTTGATGGATCAGTTGGGCATCGAACGATCCGATCTGACCGCCAAACCGCAGCAGTGGCTGGAACACGTGGTCAACCGCAATGAATCATGGCTGCCGGACTGGAATCTGGCAGGCAACTCTCAGGACATCGAACCGCTGACCGATACTCCCGACACGGAAATCCGCGAAAACGAATCGAGCGGTGACAACGAAGCATCGTCGGCGTGGACGCCGGTGGAACACCACCGAGAAGAACCCCGTGACGAGCCCGCGTCGCTTGAAGAAACCGCTAGAAGGCTCTTCGGCTATCCAACAGAACCGTCACCGGTCCGTCGTTGATCAACGCGACGTCCATGTGGGCCTGAAAGCGTCCGGTCGCCACGTGGACACCGTGAGACTGCACGTCCGCGACGAATTGCGAGTACAATCGCTGGGCGATCTCCGGACCGGCCGCCTGGACAAAACTGGGCCGACGACCTTTGCGACAATCACCCAGCAAAGTGAACTGGCTGACCACCAGCATCTGACCGCCGATGTCCAGCAGCGACCGATTCATCTTGCCATCCTGGTCGTTGAAGATCCGCAGGGTCGCGATCTTTTCGGCCAGATAGGCTGCGTCTTTCGATTGATCGTCGCCGGTGACGCCCAGCAGCACGAGCAGTCCGCAACCGATCTGCCCGACGATGTGCCCGTCGACGGTCACGCTTGCCTGGCTGACCCGCTGCACACACGCTCGCATCCGGCCGATCCCCTGCCCTACACTGCCCTACCCTGCCCCGCCCTGCCCGTCCACGATGCCTCGTCTGAGCGGAGATTTCAGGTAGCCACGATCGCCAGCCCGTTGTCTTTCAACACGCGAACGAGTGCAGCTACCCGAAAACCAAGCGATGAACACGCACTAGGAATCAAGTAGCTTCTGCAACGCAGCCAACGCCGCCTCGTAGTCCGGTTCCGAGGTCACCTCGGACACCGTTTCCGCATGGACCACGGTCCCGGCGGAATCCAAGACGAACACGCCGCGAGCCAACAGCTTCAATTCTTCGATCAGCATGCCCCAGTTCAACCCGAAGCTGCGTTCCTGGTAATCGCTGCCGACTCGCATATTGGTGATGTTTTCGGCGCCGCAGAATCGACCTTGGGCGAACGGCAGGTCCAGACTGACCGTCAAGGCGTTGATCCGGTCGCCCAGCGCCGCCAAGTGCTGGTTGAACTTCTGAGTCTGCACCTGGCACACGGGGGTATCCAACGACGGCACCACGCTGACGATACTCGGCTTGCCCTTCAAATCCGCCAACGAGATCGTCTGCAGACCGTCCTGGTAATAATGCAGTGTAAAGTCGGGCGCGGGTTGTCCCACCTCGAGCGCTTGGCCGGCCAAAGTTAACGGAGTGCCCTTGAAAGTAACCGCAGCAGCACGCGACATGATTCGTTCTCCTTTTCACAAAGTCATGGATTTCTTGCGAAGTGCATCTTCGACATATGCGAAGTATTGACAAACCTTGATCGTTTGCAACCCCCCTGCCCTGCCCCGACGCTGACTCGGCGCCCCGAATCACCACATTACGCATCTTGCGTTACGCATCGTGCGTAATTTTCGTGGATTCGCGTTCGCGAACCAGCGATCAGATGATCCAGGCCGCGCGCAGCGGACGACAGAACATTGCCGAGGGAAGCCGTGCGTCGGCAACATCATCGCAAACGGAATTGCGGCTGGTCAACGTGGCGCGGGCCAGTCTGGAAGAGCTGCTGCTGGATTTCGAGGACTACCTGCGTCATCGCGGCCTGCCGCAGCGGGCTTCCGATTCACCGCCGGCCCTGGAGGTTCGAAACGTGGGCCGTGGCCTGAACCATTCGTCCGATCAGTCGGATCTGACCCATTCGACAGATCCTCCGGACCAAGCGGCCACTCGCATCGCAGACGATCGTCGCTACGCGAGGTACGCTCGTTGGTTGGACCACGAGCGCGCCGAAATCCGCGCCAACGCCATCATCTGTTTGATCCATCAGACAGATCCAGTTCCCCAATGTCGCCGCTGCCAAGCTTTGATGGTGTTGCGCACCGCGAAATCGGGTTCCAACGCTGGACAACAGTTTTGGGGCTGTACGCGTTACCCCGAATGCAAAGGAACCGTGAACTTGTGATTGCAAACACGTTCCTGTTTTGTCCACACCCCCCTGCCCTGCTGGCCGATCTTGCTATTGGCCGTACCCGTCAGTGTTTCAGACGCGTCAGATCAGGCTCGACGTGCCGGTTCTCTTTCAGCAGTTCGTCCATGGTCATGAAGCCCTTCCGCAAACAAGCTTCGCGACCCAGGATCGTCGCCAGACAACTGTCGATTCCCATGCGGACGGTCTCGTTGGCTACGTTGCCCGCCGCGACGTCCTGGTAGAACGTGGCGATGTTACGGATGGCGCCTGCAGCGTACAAATTGTCGATCGAACCGCCCGGATAATGATGCGAGCCGCCTCGGATCATCGCTCGGCCGCCATAGCCGATCCGCATGTAGGCGTCGCCCAGAAACTCGCAGGTTGCCAGCGGATCATCGGGACCTGTCAACCCGCGAGCGTGCCGTCCGGTATGCGTCCACAGCAAGCCATCATCGAATTCGAACGTGATGCCAAACGAGTCGTGGCTATCGCCATGCGGATCGCTACGTCGAGTGCTAGAGATCCCCGCCGCCGCCACCGGGGCTTTGTCCAAGACCCACATCATCGCTTGAATCGGGTGGATACAAGCGTTGACGTGATAACTGCCGCCGATCGCCGTGTCGTTCACCCAAACCAGCGAGCGCAAGCGGCTCTCGATCGTGTCGGTCAGCGGCGGGTCGCCGAACAGCCCGCCGTAGTAGAAGCTCTTGACCATGCTCAACGTCCTTAACGCCCCGGCCCGGAATCGTTCGGCACACTCGATCACGTGCGGATCGGTCGGCATCTGGTAGTCCACCAGAAAACACTGCTGCTGCTGGGCTGCTTTCTTGGCTGCCGCTTCGACCTTCTGGCAGCCCGGCACGTCGATCGCCACTGGCTTGGCCACGAACACGTGCAATCCGGCATCGACGGACGCCTGAATGTGGTCGGGAAAGAAGCACGGCGGAGCCTCCAACGCGACCGCCTCGACACCGCTGTCGATCAGGCGTCGATACCCGGCCAAGCCGCTGAAACGACGCGACGGCTCGACGCCCAATTCCTGGCCCGCCGCGTCTGCGACCTCTTGAAAGTAATCCGCCACAGCATGAATCTCGTAGCCTCCGTGATCGCGGAAAAGGCGAGCGATCCACAACCCGCGACCACCACAGCCGACCACTCCCAGCTTGATCTTGCGTTCCGATTTGTCGGCTGCCGCTGCGCGACCCGTCGCTAACTTGCCCATGACTGCGGACGCGGCCAACATCGCGGTACCCGCCACGAAGTCACGACGACCAAAACTACCATCCCCAATCGCTCCAATGGAACTGTCGTGTTGGTTCATCACAACCTCCCTTTCCTCTTACCCAAAAAACAAGCCGAAACGATAGCACTTTTCTTCTCCCTTGATCCCATCCAGCTTAATCCATCGACACACGTTAAGAAACTACCGGAACGTTCGCATGTCGACTCGTTCCCAATAGTGTTGTTGACGAAAAGTATCATGCCTCGAATCCGAGCCAGTGGCAGCCATCGCGAACAACGCAGTTTTCAGATCGCCACTTTGACTTTCGATGCCACCTATTGGTTCTGCGATCGATTCGTGGATTCGCGTTGGCGAACCTTTCCAACGTGGGACAACAGTCTTGGGGCTATATGCGTTACCCCGAATGCAAAGGAACCCTGAAGTTGTGATTGCAAAGAAATCCCGATTCTGTCCACTGCCCCCCTGCCCTGCCCCGCTCGATCGCTTGGGCTCTTTGAATCGCCCACTTTTCGTCAGACAGCAGGTCGAGAACACTGCTTCTGGGGGGCGGCATTTGCTCTGGGTAAACTGCCTGATACTCGAATCTGGCGATTTGTGATAGGATGCGTGAGAGCTTGTGTTCGAGACAAGCGGGCTCGATGCACCCTTCGCCGGGAGAATTCCTACCATGCCGATACACGATTGGAGCCGGGTGGATGCGGGTACGTTCCACGATTTCCATCAGGCTTGGACGATCGAAATTCGAAACGAATTGAATGCCGGGTTGCTGCCTGTGGGTTTCTTCGCAATGGCCGAGCAGGTTGTGGGCGGGCCGATCCCGGATGTCATCACGTTACAGCGGCGTGAGCGGCCTGGGGAAGATACGCCGCTGGTCGGTGGAACGGCGGTCGCCGAGGCGCCGCCGCGCGCGGCCTACGTGACTTCGGCAGCGAGCGACTGTTACGCGCGACGAGCGAATCGGATCGCGATTCGACACCGGTTGGGGCGGGTCGTGGCCGTGCTGGAGATCGTTTCACCGGGGAACAAGGGCAGCCACCACGCGCTGCGGACGTTGGTTGCCAAAGCGGAAGATCTCCTGCGCCAAGGCATCCATCTGCTGGTCGTCGATCTGTTTCCGCCGTCCAGTCGCGATCCGCAAGGGATCCACAAGGCGATCTGGGACTCGATCCAGGAGGAACCGTTCGAACTGCCGCCGGACAAGCCGTTGACCGTCGCCGCGTACGAGGCCGGCGAGCTGCTGACGGCCTATGTCGAACCCGTCGCCGTCGGCGATCCGCTGCCGTCCCTGCCCCTGTTCCTGGAACCGGGCCTGCACATCCCGGCGCCGCTGGAATCCACCTACCAAACCACTTGGACCAAGTGCCCCGCCGTCATCCGCGAACTGGTCGAGAGCCCCGACGGCCCGATCGGTTAGTTCGAGAAGGCTCAAGCAGATGGCAGAAAGATTGATAGCAGAAAGATGCTTGTGAACTACCCCCCCTGCCCTGCTTGGTGAGCCCGAGCCCAGGACGAGTGCTTGGATAAGTGTGTCGCGCCAAGCGGAACAGAACGACGCAGTTTTCCGCTCGGTTTCGAGATGTTGCACCTTATGCCCGAAGCGGAAGGTACACGACCACTCGGTTTCGGATCTCGGACTCCGACATGCACTCGGCGATCAGGAGAATGTCGTCAATGGCTGAGCCGATAGATTGGTAGTTGCTCGTAACGATGATACCAGGGGTCGGTGTGCCGTCCGCCGCCGCTTGGTATGCGACAGCGATCATGGTGTTGCGATCGTTAGTAATGAGGATTCGGTTCTGGTCCGCAGCCCATGCAAGCACCTCTGGATCTGCGGTCCCTTCGGGCAAAGTGTCCTGAACGCGAACCAGATCAATCTCAACGCATCGTCGGCACAGGCCGCGGAGAATCGCACCATGAACGTCGGCATCACTAGCCAAGTTGAGCATCAGCCGGTTCCGAGGTCGCTCGACGCGCCAATAGTGCGTATTGCGAGACCGGGGGGTTTTGGGTCTCGATCGTCACCCGCAATGACTCGGCTTCATCCCTTCGATGCTCTAGATACTTCTGCACATCGCCGCAATGCCGCAGATAGTACCCAATTGCCGAGTAGACGTCTGCCAACACCAAGGTGTCGTAAGCATGAACCATTTCCTCGGGGGTCATGCCGTTATCGTACTGTTCGACCACCAGATCGAGGCTGATGCGACTGCTTCCAACGCGAACCACGCCGCCCGGGTCTACGCGCAACGGCGGCTTTTCGGCACAAATCGGCAACACACTTGCCGTGATGGTCATGAAACACCTTTCTCAAATCCGAGGCCGTAACAAAAGCGGCCCGGGAGACCTTCGGTCGACGGGATCGGAGACCCGCGCCAAACTTTTGTTAGCGCCTTTAAGCAGCTAGTCTTTTGGTTCCAAACGGTATTATAGACGTTCGTCGTGGGTCTGTCAGTACTGACTCGGCCGGATGCTCGCAATGTCCCATGCCCCCCTGCCCTGCCCTGCTCGGTGAGCACGAGCCGAAAACGAGTGCTTGGAAAAGCATACCTGACTGAGCAACTTTACCTGACCGACAACAGAGAATCAGCGATGGAAGGCGTCGATCTTCCAGCCGCCGAGGGTGCGTTCGAAAGCAATGGACTGTTTCTCTTCGAAACCGCGGGCGGTCGAAAGGACCACGCCGGTCGCACGGTCCCCGTCGATCTTGACTTCCGTCAGTTCCGATTGGGCGGCGAAGGGGCCTCCTCCCGGACCGTCGGCGATCTGTCTCAAGGCGGCGATCATGTCCGCGATGAACCCGTTGCGATCCCGGATGGGCGCCAGGACCCGGTCCACTCTTTCCGCGTCGGCAGCGCTGGGCATCGAGGGCAGCTCTTTCGCCATGCGTTGCACGGTTTCATCGTCCAGTCGGTGTCGTTGCAATACGTCCAGGATCGGCTGGAACTTTGCATCGACGGCTTGCTCCGCTCCTGTGCCACCAGTCGAGGCAAACTTGCGTGCGGCGATAATCTGGGCCATGTTTTGAACCATACCGCCGGCCAGCAAGTCGCGGGAAGGCGGTGTCAAACAACCACAGAAGCTTCTCCAATCTTCGCGTTCCGATGCCTGTCTAGCCGCTGCAAACACGGCCTCAGGCGACCGGTAACCGCCCGAGAGCAATGGCAGCACCAAAGGGACGATCATCCACAGCGCGATCAACGCAACCAAGACGCCCGCGATGCCTCCGCCCACCATCAGCACCAGGCGGATCGAAGGGAAATTCCGCTTGGTCCTGCGTCGTACGGGCGCCCGGGCGGGAGCTGACAAGACGGTTGACGAAGTCGGACCGGGCAGCGGAGTTCCAAGGTTCGCCAAGTCGATGTCGCCCAGTCCCAACGGGTCGTCCTCGATCACCGGCGCCACCGCCGCAGCCGGCGTCGGAATCCGCAGCGGTACGCCACAAGCCGGACACGCAATCCGCTTGCCGGCCAATTCCGGCTTGGCGCGGAACGATCGGCCACATTGGCAGGTGACCGTCAGCGACGGCGGCTTCGAGCCGCTGGGAACTCGCGGGCGTGGAGCCGGAATCTGCAAGGCGTTCCCGCAAACGGGACACGGTACCCGCTGGCCCGCAAGCTCCGGCTTGGCACGAAACGATTGGCCACAAGAACAGGTGACAAGTAACGACATGGCTTGGTCTCGTTTGGCAGAACAAACGACCGACAATTCACGAAATCGTGTTTTGATCTGACGAAACCCGACTGTCAAGACGCCACGCTCGTTTTTTGGTTCGATTTGGGATCGTTTTGGATGGTCACTTGGTATCGTGAGACGGGGCCCGGTTCACCCCCGATGACCGTGGGAATCCTTGGCCGGTGCTAGCAGTGCTTGCAAGCCGTGATTTCGTACCCGAAGCGATTTCTTTGCTCTGGCAGGTATTGCCTAACGACAAAACAACCTGGATACTAGGAAAAGTGCGAGCTGCCCAGGAAACGCCCTTCACGGCACGATTTAAGGAGGAGACGTTCGATGACAGTGGACTTGGCCCCCGGGTGGAAAACCAGTTTGGAACACGGCCCCAATTGGCTTTTTGTCAAAATGCATGGGCCGTTCGGCGATACGGCGGACGCCGCCGGTATCGCCGACAGCATCGCTCTGATGATGCAACAGGATCTGGTGGATCGAATCGTCTTGGAGCTGGACGAGCTGTCGAACATGCCCGCGGATTTCATCCGGGAGTTGTTCGATCTTCGCGAGCGAGTGGACCGTAATGGCGGGCAGTTGCGACTGTGTGGTCTGTGCGACGATCATCGGAGTGTTCTGGAAGCTCACGATTTTTCCCGCCGGTTCGTCCCGTTCCGCAACCGCAAAGAAGCCATTCTGGGCTTCTACCGGCCTAACAAACCGCGTTAGAACGGGCGAAGAAAAGCGTTCCGTCGTCTCATTTGGCCCGTCGAGGCACGGTCCAGCAGACTTCCAGAAGATTTTCCACGGCATCCACACCCTCGATGCTGCGGACCGTCTCCTGAGCCATCTGCTTTTGATAGTACGAGTTGACGATGCCCTGCAACCGGACATGACCCTGATTCGCCTCGATGGTCAGACTGCGACCGGCCAAGTGAGGATTCAAGCTGATCGCGTGTTCGATCCGATCGATCAAGGAAGCCACCGTTTCCAACATGATCCATTCCCTTCCGTCAGAGGAAGCGTCTCCATCCGGCTCGGTTCGTGCGAAGTGCGAGCCATCCCCGTGCACGCTGCTGGATGCATGCCTGATGAACGGCAGAAGATCAACCGATATCAGTCCAGCATGGCCAAATTCTAGTGCGCAAGCCAGTCTTGCGGCAAGACCGATTTTTTCCGCGCTTTTCGGCTGCTGGTCAAAGCGAGCACTGTTCGAGAAACAACGCATGCAACCTGCGGTACTCGGCAGCCCCGATTCGCCGCTGCCCCCTGCCCTGCCCCGCTGGCCGATGCGAGGCACGTTTGTGGCTCAAGGACCAGCAATTCAATAGGTATCGGATTTGGCTGGATGGTACGCCACGGGGTCGGGAGTCGTTTTTCGGGCAACGATCAGCCACATGGTAAGCAGTTTGCCCGAAAACGACTCCCGACCCCGTGCGCGAAACGCGACACGAATTCATTTGCCGGTCCGAACGCTACGACTTTCGCACCATCCGGGTCACAGCCAGGATGGCAGTTGGCTGGCCGGCGGCAGCGAGACGACTCGTGCGTCCAGAACCCCCTTCTCGTTCAACAGTTCTTTCAGGGTGTCCTGGTTGGGGACGCCGTCCAGGTTCAGCACACCGATCGCTTCGCCACCCGGTTCGTGCCTGGTGCGACCGACGGACATTTGGGCGATATTGATACCGTTTCTGCCAAAGATCGAGCCCACGGCGCCGATGATGCCGGGGACGTCCATGTGCTTGAACGCGAACAAGTTTCCATCCAGATAGGCCTCCAGCCGATAGTCGCCCAGCCGGATTAACCTCGGCATGTTATTGCCGAACAGCGTACCGCCGACGACCATTTTTCGGCCATCCCGAGTCAACTCGACCGTCATCGACGAACTGAAGACGCCCGCTTTGACCTGGGTCTCTTCTGTCAACTCGACGCCCAATTCGCGCATCAGCACGTCGGCGTTGACGATATTCACCTCTTCTTCCATGGCCCCTTCGAGCAGACCGGCGCAGAATGCCGAGGTCAACAGTCGCGTCTCACGATCAGCCACCTCGCCGCGATATTGCAACACGCAGGCTTCGATCGCGCCGCTCTGGTACTGGGCCAGGAAGCGTCCCAGCCGATAAGCCAAGTCGATATAGCCTCGCAGCACGGCCAACGTCTTGGGATCGACCGAAGCCGTATTGACGGCATGGCGGATCTCACCCGAGGTCAGGTAATTGATGATCAACTGACAGGCCTCGACCGCCACTTGGGTTTGAGCCTCCTCGGTGCTGGCCCCCAGATGTGGCGTGCAGACAACGTTCGGCATCTGGAACAGGGGGCTGGCGGTACATGGTTCCTCGATAAACACATCCAGGGCCACGCCTCCCAATTTTCCGCTCTTTAACCCTTCGACCAGCGCTTCTTCGTCATAGATCCCGCCTCGCGCCGCATTGATCAAACGCACGCCGGGGCGCATTCGCTCGAGTTCCGCAAAGCCGATCAGATTTCTGGTTTCGGGGGTCAACGGGGTGTGGACCGTCAAGTAATCGACGTGGGGCAGCATTTCGTGGACCGTTTCGGCTCGTTCGATCCCAAGTTTCGTGGCCGTTTCGGCGGTCAGGAAAGGATCGTAGCCGATCACGCGCATATCAAAGGCCAGTGCCCGCCGCGCGACCTCCCGCCCGATTCGTCCCAAGCCCACAATACCCAACGTCTTGTCGGCCAATTGAATGCCCATGTAGGATTTGCGGTCCCACCGGCCTTCGATCAGACTCTGGTGGGCCGCGGCGATGTTGCGGGACAGGGCCAGCATCAGAGCGAATGCGTGTTCGGCCGTGCTGAGGGTATTGCCGCCGGGCGTGTTCATGACCACGATTCCCTGCCGAGTCGCCATGGTCTTGTCGATGTTGTCCGTACCCACCCCGGCGCGGGCGATGGCTCGCAAACGGCGATTTCCAGCCAGCACGTCCCCGGTAATCTTGACCCCGCTCCGACAGATCGCGCCGTCGAAATCGGACAATGCCGCTCGCAATTCGGCGCCTTTCAGCTTCGTGCGGATTTCGTACGCGATGCCTTCGGCGGCGTCCAGCAAGTCCAGTCCCTCCCGCGCGATGTCGTCCAATACGATCACCTTTTGCATTTGCCGTTCCTTTTTTGCTAGCGAAGTAAAGACACCGGGTTGTTTCACCAAGCGATCAGTTTGCATGCCGCGATGCGAAATCCTGCATAAAATCACCCAGGCAGCGGACTCCTTCGACAGGCATGGCGTTGTAGATCGACGCGCGGATGCCCCCGACGCTGCGATGACCCTTCAGCGAACTCAGGCCGTTCCGTTCGGCCTCCGTCAGGAAAGCCTTCTCCAATTCCTGGTCGGGCAAGCGGAACGTCACGTTCATCACCGATCGATCTTCCGCCCGCGCGTGTCCCCGATAGAAGCCGTTACTGGCGTCGATCACCCGGTACAGCATCTGAGCCTTGTCGACGTTTTGAGCATACATCTTATCCAAACCGCCGATCTCCTGCTGTAACCAACGGGCGACCAGATCGAAGACGTAGATCCCGAAAACGGCCGGCGTGTTCCAGAGCGAATCGTTGTCGGCATGAATTCCATAGTTCAGGTATCCCGGCAATTCGGCCGAACTGCGAGCCAGCAGATCCTCGCGGATGATTACCAGGGTCAAGCCCGCCGGACCCGCGTTCTTTTGAGCACAAGCGTACAGCAGGCCGTAACGGGTTATGTCCAGCGGTCGATGCAAAAAGTCGGATGACGCATCGCACACCAGAGGAACCTGCCCGGTGTCCGGTTCCTCGCGAAATTGGACGCCTTCGATCGTTTCGTTCGAAGTGATATGCACGTAGGCTGCGTCCGAAGTCAATTGAAGCTGGTCGGGCGCGGGCAACCGGTCGTAACGATCCGCTTTCCCATCCCAAGCCACACGCACCGGCCCGGCTTTCACCGCCTCCTTCAACGCGCTGATACCCCACGATCCCGTCAAGATGTAATCCGCCGATGGGGTGCTGGCCGTCAGCAGATTCATCGGCACCATAGAGAACTGCAGTCGCGCACCGCCCTGCAGAAACAAGACCCGATAATTGTCCGGAATCGAAAGCAGCGCGGTCAGCCCTTTCTTCGCGGAATCCAAGATCTCTGCGAACGTCTTGCTGCGGTGGCTGATCTCCAGGACCGAAGCCCCAACACCGGGCAGTGCCAACAGGTCACGCTGAGCCTGCTGGAGGACCGGCAAAGGCAGCGTCGCAGGCCCGGCCGAAAAATTGTAAATGCGATCCTTCATCGTATGGGTACCGTGGCCATTTCAAGGTGGGAGGATATGTCTTCAGACGCGCCATCCGGGCGGCAACACTCAATTCCGCCAGCGTCCGAGTCCTTCAACGAAGGCACGGATTGTAAGATATGGATAAGGGGCTGAGAAGGACCGTCGCCACGAATTGGGGGAGTCAACTTAACGATTGACCGGCGGCGTCGAGGTCACGGTTCGCGTGCCAGGTGCCTGTTGAGTGCTGTTGTACGCGATGGATCGGTTCAACGAAGCGATCCGTTCGGCAACTTGGGGCTGGAAACGATTCAGACTGTAGGACTGCTGATAATTGGCCAGAGCCTGGACGTAATCTCCCGATTGTTCGCGCAGACGGCCCAACGCATTCCAGGCCCGGGCGCTGTACTGGTCGACCTGCAACGCTTCGGCCAGATGCGCCTTGGCGGCTTCCACATCTCCGAATTCTTCATGCAGACGCGCCAATTCGATGCGAGCATCCGGGTTTCTCGGATCCCGCATCGTCCAGTTCCTTAGGAGGGTAAAAGCGCGATCGGAGCGGCCCGTCTCCGACAGCAGCACCGCCAAACCTCGATAACATTCCGTGTGGTTGGGATCCAGGTCCAGGGACCGGTTATACAGCGTCTCCGCTTGCCCCAGCAGTTCGCTGTCGTTGCGGGCAACCCCCATACGATGAACGGTCGCCGCCATGTTGTAGTATGCGTCTGCATTGTTCGCATCGCTGGCAACCGCTTTCTGGAACGTATGCATGGCCGCATCGTACTGACCTTGCTGGTACAATCGAACGCCCTGCAAATTCTGACCGTCGGCGGCCATCTTGCAGCCACTGGCTGCGACCACGGATAAAACAAGGATGGCGCGCAAGAACCCCGGTCGAAAGGAGGGCACACAGGCGAAATGTTCGATTTGGTTCACGGCTCACACGCTTTGCTGACAGGACATGTCGAATCGAAATCCAGCCCCCGCTACGAAGCGGTGGCTCGAAAAGCGATGCGAAGGTTAGCCGCAAGCCGTATTCAGAACAATAGCAATTTGGAGGCCAACGATCCGGGAATCGCGGATCAGGAGCGGTCCGGACCACGATAATCAGCCATCTCAGCCGGTGGCGACCTCGGCGTCCGCCGGGATGCGAACGTAACCCAAGGTGCGGATGACCTCCAAGATCTCGCTGCACGTCGGGAACATCCGGCCGCTGCTTCGCTTGTAAGCATCCAACGCCTGCATGAACTCGATCTCCTCCTGAGAATAATCCCGCTCGCAGGTGGTTGGGTCGATTTGGCGACGCCGGTAGGCTTTGCCACGCCGCTTGCCCCGCGTGGGTTGAGAATCTTCATCGCAGCAAGCGAGATTCGTGCTGTCGAATTCATCGACGGCGTCGCGGCTGTCGCAGTCTTGCGGTGCGAGTTCATCTACCGGGAAATAGGTCGCTGTCATCTGGCGTTGCTCCTATTGATCAGTCAGGGAATCTTTGTCGACTTGGCGATCCGAATCGCCTGCAACGATATTTTCGGCTATAGAAACGTACCACGAAAAATGGGATGATTGGGAAACTTGAGAAATTTTTGTCGTTTTTTCTGAAGAAACGATACTTGAATGCCGAAAACCAGGCGATGGTCAGACAATCGTGGCCCCCCTGCCCTCCCCGCCCCGTCAGCACCGACCAGACCACCACGTGTTTGTGTGGTATGTGGAATCTTTGGGGCCGGATCTCTTCTCGCAAGCACGTCAATGCCACCCTTGCTCGGCCACTGACGTTCGGATGCAGCCGCGACTGCAACGCCTGCTGTGCGTGTGGATCATTTGAAAAATTGGCTAAGTCGGCGTTTTCTGACGTCGCATGACCGATTTTAGCCAATTCTTTTGTATCCAAATCTCAGTAGGAGAATAAAGCAAATGTTTGCGAATTTGATTCTTGTGTCGATGCTCACCGTGCCCGCGGCGCAGGCTGAGTCACCTGTTTGCCCGTGTGAGTCGGAGTGTGTTTGCGTGGTCTGCGCATGTTGCCAGGCGGCCGTCAAGGCAGCGTGCGAGTGCCCATGCGGTACCCAATGCGCGTGCAGCACCGACTGTGCATGCCCCGGTTGCAAGTGCTGCACTTTGGTGAAGAAGCGCTGCCGAGTGGCGGCCTAGTGCGTTGTCTAGGCGAAAAATGCGGATTGTGAGCGGCACGGCACTAGCCACCGGTTCTGGACGCCAACGGCGGCTAGCGCCGCGCCGCTCACTCATCGCGACCGCAAGATTTCGCCTGGACAACGCACTAGTGGGCTGCGAACGGCGGGCTTGGTCACATCACGAAACGCTCCAACTCGATCCGGGTTGGAGCGTTATTTTTTTTCGCAAAGTCGAAAAACGTTGCGACATGAGGCCCCACTGTCTGGACAAAAACCCCTGAATACCATATAGTCACGGAAGGTCGACGGGGGCCTAAATACTATTCGTCAATGAATGCCTCATTTTGCTTCACTTGAAGGATTCAATTCGCCATGAGCAACGAACAGACTCGCGATATTCTGGAGCACGCCCGACAGTTTCATCGTCAGGTCAGCGAGTTTTACGACCAACTGAGATGTCAGGTTGAAAAAGAACGGATCAAGATGTTGCTCGACTACATGATCCGTCACGAAAAGAACATGGTCAAGGCGTTGGAGGATTTCGAGCGATCTGCGCCGAAACACCTCTTGGGGGCTTGTTACAAGGTGGGGCGACAGTTTCGACCTTGCTCGGACGTCGTCCGCGATATGAAGATCTCCTCGGACATGTCTGTCGACGAGGTGATCGGGATGGGGCTGGAATTCAACGACTGTCTGATCGCCGTCTACAAGGACCGTGCCGAGAGTGCCCCGGACGAGAGAGTTCGCGGTGTGTTTCAGAATTTGGTCGCGCTTGCGCAAAAGGAGCAGCGGTTGTTATCGCGGGACGCGCAGCGCTTGCAAGACCTTTGACCGGGCGTCGCAGCCCTGAAGATCAGGGCCGTGACGCACAGGCACCGTTCGGCGCGGGTCTCTGCGCCCGCCCGAACCCGCCACTGTTCGGCGCCGGTCTCTGACCCCGCCGGAACCGCCGACCGTAGGTCTGCCAAGCACGTTTTGCCAAAAACTGTTATTCCGGCGGGTCAATCGAGGAACCCGACCAGTTCCTGGCTTCTGCTGGGTTGCTGCAGTTTGCGAACCGCCTTGGCCTCGATCTGCCGGATCCGTTCGCGGGTCACCCGGAAAATATGTCCGACTTCTTCGAGCGTGTAGCTGTAGCCGTCGCCCAGACCATAGCGGAGCTTGATGATTTCGCGTTCGCGATAACTGAGCGACTTCAGCACGCGATCGATCCGCGAGCGCAACATTTCTTGCGATGCGCCGTTTGAGGGGCTATCTGCCGAGACATCGGGCAGCAAATCGCCAAAGTGGCTGTCTTCACTGTTGCCGACGGGACGGTCCAAGCTGATCGGATACCGACTCATCGCCAAGACGCGTCTGGCTTCTTCCAGCGTGGTTTCGGCGCCCCGTGCCACCTCTTCCAACGTGGGGTCACGTCCCTTTTCTTGCAGCAATTGCCGCGAAACATTGCGGACGCGTGACATGGTTTCCACCATATGCACCGGGATCCGAATGGTTCGACTCTGATCGGCTACGGCGCGGGTGATCGCCTGGCGAATCCACCAGGTGGCGTAGGTGCAGAACTTGAATCCGCGACGGTACTCGAATTTATCCACCGCCCGCATTAGCCCCGCGTTGCCCTCTTGGATCAAATCCAGAAAACTCAGGCCGCGATTCCGATACTTCTTGGCAATCGAGACGACCAGCCGCAGATTCCCTTCGGACAACTCGCGCTTGGCCTGCTGGTACTCGGAATAGATGACCTTCAGGTATTGCACGCGGTTTGCCAAACTGGCCGGAGTCTCCTGAGTGGCTACCAGGATGCTTCGCAGTTCGTTGGTCCAAGCCTCGCGGTCGGCAGCCGACTTGCGATCGCGCTTGGCGTTCATAAGCTTGGTACGCAGTTCTTGGATGCGTTCGGAAAAACTCTCCAACACCGGGATCAGTTGCTCGAATTTCTGGGTTCGCAAGCCAAGCTCTTCAATCAATCGGACGGCCCGTCTTCGGCGTCGCGACAACTGGCGCCAAGCATCTTGGCGGCGTTTCTTGGGAAAAGATGTTCCCAGGGCCACCCGATAGTCGTGACGATTTCGCTGCAATAATACTTCGATCGTCCTCAGGTTGTGAGGGATGCGTCCCAGGATTTGGTCCTTCTCCAAGCGATCGGTCACCGAAACCTGCACCGTTCGGTCGAATGGCAATTCGCCTTCGAAGACTCGCTTCAACTGTTTGAAGGCGATCTGCATCACGTAATCGCACTCCAACAGCTTGGTGCGGAATTTGCGTCGAGTCACCTCGATCCTGCGAGCCAACCGGATCTCTTCCTGCCGAGTCAGTAGCGGGATCTCGCCCATTTGGGTTAGATACATGCGGACCGGGTCGTCGGACCACGATTCGGTGTCCCCCAACGCGATCAGCAGATCGTCTTCCTCTTTGGGCTTCTCCGAGTCGGAATCACCATCGGCCGTACCGTCGCTCAAATCCTCGTCGTCTTCGTCATCCTCATTTTCATCAACATCGGTCAAAGCAAGAGTTTGCAGACCCTCCTCGTCATCGGTTGTTCGCGTCGAATCATCATCAAAATCGTCTAAAATCGCGTCGTACAAGGCAGTACTCCTCACCAACACTCCGTCTGGGGATTTGGGAAAGTGCCGTTGCCAACCGGCAATCTGTCAGGCGGTGGTCCACGGCTGTCTGCAACCTGACCGACAAGCAATTCTACCACCAACAGCAGGGCTGTTTCGGGCAACGTCCCAAATGGTAAAAAATTGCAATCAGTCAGATGGAAACGCCGGCTCGCAGACATCCTAGCCTTCTCAGTTTGCCAGTCGGGAAGAATCACCAACACGCTGGCGAACTTCGAGCAAATTCGCATGCCGACTTTATGGGGTGGTCCGGAATGCTGAAAAGCACAAGTGGTGCGAATTATTGCTCTGGCGTGCAAGGTGCTAAACCAATTCTAACTAAGCGGCGGGTCGGGTCTAGTGGTTCGCTTCACCAAAACGTCAAACTATTTTCGCAAGCGGCTAGCGTTCTGGCAACCATTTTTTTTCCCGGCCACCAAAAATCCTTGACAAAAAGATCATGAACAACGGATAACGTGCGGTGTTTCGTCCTCAAATGCCGGTCCGCTTTCATTTTACTTACAGTACGGCCTCAACCCGCCATGCCTCAAAGTTCGCAGAATGGGTGGCTGACTCGGACGGTCAGCTTGTGCTAATATGAAACAGGGTGTTCCGCTCGTATAGGCTGAACCCGCGTGCCTGCCCAAAGAATTACCCTAAAGGAATATTTTTTTGTTCTAAAAGTGGGTCTTCAACCTCCACTTCAGGTCCAAGAGTCCATTCATGAGCATCCCCGTAGCTTGCAAGTGCGGTCAGCAGTTCATGGCTCAGCCCCACTTGGCTGGCAAGCAAGTCGCTTGCCCTAGCTGTGGTAGCCCGCTGACCATCCCCTCGACAGATGACAAATCTGCGGTTGCCAAGTCCGAACCTGGGGAAACCGTGGTGTCTTGCCAATGTGGTCAGAGCTTCAAGGCGGCGCCACATCTGTTCGGTAAGCGCGTTGCTTGCCCGAGTTGCGGTCAGCCGATCGATATCCCCGGGGGCCGTCCTCCACAGAGTTCCCGACCCAAGCAGGCTTCGTCATCGGCTGCGCCAAAGGCGAAGCGCGTTGCTAAAGCCTCGACTGCCAAACCACGCTCGACAACCCCCGACTCGAAAGCCACTCAACCCCTTGCGGGGGAAACCACCGAACCGGATTCTGCTCTGGAGTGGGACGATGCCCTGGCGATGCCCGCCGACACCGCCCCCCTGGATTCGCTGGGAACTGGACCCGTCTCCATGCCTCGCCGATCCGTCCCCGAACCCATCGAGCCGATGACAATGTACGCGATCTGGATCGGTGGCGGTGCTGTCGTGCTGCTGATCCTGGTGATCCTGGGCCATATCGCATGGAATGCTTATTCCGCCCGACAGCGTCCTGAATCGGCCGAACCGGTATCAACCGATGTGGAAGAAGAAGGGGAAGTGGAATCACCACCGGCCGAACCACCGGCCGAACCGGCGGCAGAACAACCCGCAGAAGAACCGGCTGCTAAAGCCGCACCCGTATCACCCGCCCTTTTGAAAGAGGCTTCTGGAGTGGTCGCGTCAATCGCGATCCCGACAAGCAACCAACCAGGCGTTTCTTGGCGGAATCAAACGAGTAAGATGGACATTCCTGTCCGTCATTTGCCGCACGACGCACTAAGGATGTCCATCGTACATTGTGCAAAGAAACGCCAGGCCGGGTGCTTAGCTAGCTTCAGCAACCCCGCCAACGGGTGAATAGCGGGTTTTTTCCACCAGACCGAAGCGGTGCAACTTCTTGTAGAGGGCGGTGCGGCTGATTCCCAAAGCGCGGGCCGTCGCCGCCCGATTATGGTTGTGGGCTCGTAGCGTTTCCATCAAAAACTCCCGTTCGGAACAAGCCAGTCGGCGATTGAGATTCCATCCAGCAGGTCGGCGCCCCGGTGGCTTGGGCTCGCTTTCAGGTTCCGCCTCGCCCGCTTCGGTCCGCAAATCGAGGGATAACGAATCCGTCGTCAACACGCTATCTTTGCTCAGCAAGACCGCTCGCCGCATCTGATTCAATAATTCGCGAATGTTCCCGGGCCAATGATATCGCTTCAACAACGCGGCGAAATCGGACGACATGTGCGTGATGGGGATGCCGTGACGCTGACAGGTATCGTCGATAAACTGGGCAGCCAGGGGAACAATGTCTGCCGGACGCTGCCGAAGCGGTGGTAGATGGAATTCCAGGACGTTCAAGCGATAGTACAAGTCGGCGCGAAACTGATGCCGCTCGGCCAGACGCTTCAAATCAACGTTCGAAGCGACGATCAGCCGGACATCGGCCGTTTTCGTGTCCGTCGAACCGACGGGCTCGTATTTCCCCGTCTCGATGACATGCAGCAGCCGGGACTGTTCTTTCGCCCCCAGCACGTCGATCTCGTCCAGCAGCAATGTCCCGCCGCGAGCCGCTTCGAAACGGCCGACGGACGATCGCACGGCCGACGTGAACGCGCCGCGAACATGCCCAAACAACTCGCTTTCAATCAAGTCGGGTGGCAACGCGCCACACGCCGTAGAAAAGAAAGGTCCCGAACGCCGCTCGGACAGTTCGTGAATCAAACGCGCCAAGTAACTCTTGCCCGTGCCCGTTTCACCGGTCAGCAACAACGTGACATCGCGGGCAGCAACTCGCTCCAACTGACCGAGTAGTGGAAACATGGCTGCCGATTGCGTTGTGAAGGACCAACCATTGGCAGCCAGCGCCCGCTGTTCGATGCTGTCGATCGGCGATACCAGACCATCCTCGTCGACCGTTAGCAAACGCCGCAACGTCTCGGGGCAGACGGGTGTCGGGACACAACCTGCCACCAATTGGTCCAGCCAACGCCAAACGGCTCTCGGATAGCCAAGATCCGTGATGACGAGCACCTTCACACAAACGTGATGGCTCAGACCATGCAAGTGCTCGAACAAGACTTCGGTTTCCGATGAGCCAGCCGGATCGCGAAGATCCAAAAGCACCGTCCCATCCAACCCCTTGCGAAGCATCGTCATAACATCGGCCGCTCGTTCGACCTGCCGGACGGAAACCTCGTTCGAAAAAGCCGCGAGGATCGTGTCCAAAGCGTTGCGAAGCGTTTCATCCGGACTGATGATCAATATATTGCTCATGCAAATCCTAACCTCGGTCATCGTGCAACCCGGAAGAGCATCCCCCCTCATCCCCAGACTGCCAACGTCATCTTGCGCCAACGTCCACCGATCGTTACACAGGTGCCCGCCCCACGCATCACCTTTTATTAAGGTTAGATGAAATGCGAATTATAGTCAATGTGCGTTGACTGCGCAATTTGCGTCTGGCGGGCTGCAAAGCGAGCGACAAGATGTTAGCATTCGGTTGATGGTACTCTTGCACGCGTGTAATTGACGGATCAGAAGAATAGATACTATTTTCACCACGAGAACATGAACGTCCTGACGTTAGAAACCTCTTGTCGAAACGCATCGGTCGCCGTCTTGGACGGAGACCGCTTGCTGAGTCACTGCGAATTTGGTGCAAATCGACGAACGGCACAGGTATTTGCAACCGAAATAGCGGGACAATTATCTGCCGTCGGTTGGGTGCCCGGTGATTTGGAATTGATCGTCGTATCGCAAGGCCCCGGTTCATTCACGGGTTTGCGCGTCGGGGTCACGGCTGCCAAAACATTGGCGTATGCGACCGGGGCAGCGGTGCTGGGGGTGAACACCCAGCATGTCATCGCTTATCAAGCCGAGGGCGATTGGGAAGCGATCACGGTGGTGGGCGATGCTGGCCGGCAGCAGTTGTTTGTCGATCGATTTCGAAGAAGCGACGATCGTTTGCAGCCAACTTGCTCGCCGAAAATCGTCGATGCCCCCGCATGGCTGCAGTCGCTAGAAGCTGGTCAATGGGTAACGGGGCCGGGACTTTCGAAACGTTTGGACCAGTTGCCAGCCGGGGTCCGGTCCACCCCTTCCGCTGAATGGTTGCCACGCGCCGCAACGCTCGGGCGCCTTGGATACCTGGAATACCAGGCGGGTCGACGTGACAGCTTGTGGAATTTGAAGCCCATTTACTATCGTCCCAGCGCGGCCGAGGAAAAATTGGCGGAGCGGTAGGCATCCGCAGGGAATAATCTTCCCGCAGCGCTGTGGCCGGTCTCTGACCGAGCCATCCCGCCCGACCGAAGGTCTCCAATATCGCGGGAGACCTTTGGTCGGCGGTTTCGGCGGGGTCAAAGACCCTCGCCGAACACGTTAGACTCTTCCTTGCGAGTTGCCTTAGTCGCCGGGAACTCGTTGCTTTCGCAACCGTCGTTCGTTGGCAGCTCGATCGTTGGCAGGCTGCTGGGGAACCCACCAGAGCGAACGCCAGTAGGCTTGGTCGATCGCGTACGCATCAAAGCTATCGAAGTCCTGTTCCGATTCGGGCGGCAAGATGCCGTAGCGCCGCATTTCGCGAAGGTACAAGAGGCTGGGTTGATCGGGCGTGCCGCCATCCATCACGGCATAGGTGCCATTGGCGGCGGCTCCGGAATCGAGCCACAAGCGAATGATGGCCATCTGCTCCGGCGACGCTCTTACCTCCTGATGGCTGCCATCGAAACGAGACAGGAACTTGCTGCCCGAGCTGCCCATCGTACGCGGCGGGCGATTGCCGTGGGCGTTGCGTCCATCCGCCACCTCGCCCAATCGATTGACCAGCGCCGCATAGCTGCTCAGCAATTGGCCTCGACCGTGGGACGGCTGGCTTCGGTTGGCATCCAGACGCAAATTCCCCTCTGCCCGCTCGGCGTGATGGCATTCGATGCAATGGGTGTCCAGGATCGGTTGGACATGGCGTCGAAAATCGACGATTTCCGGAATGCCTGCCAGCGGCTGGATGTGACTAGGGCGCCGCCGCATCGCCAGCGGAGGACCGTGGGCCCGATTCTCCGGTGCATTGATCCGCGACTCGTGACAGCCCACGCAACTGGTTGTCTCTCCCGGCTGAAGCGTGACGAAACTCTGCATGTTCTGGACGGACAGATCATGCTGGTCCAAGGCAACGAAAAACAGGCTGCGCGACGCCGGAGCCTCGAAATGCGCCGAACCATCGGCTTCGACGGGTACGGTCCCCAGGATCCGCGTCAGCGTGAAGGTGCCCCACAGGCTGATCCCGTCGAATCCCGGACTGTTGTGAAACGGGCCGGGAAGATCCTCCAGCACCAGCAGCTTTTTCACCTCGCCTTCGGCAACGCCTTCCATGTTGCGGCCGCGAGTCACATCCGCCAGGAACAGCGTCCCCGTCTCGCGTGCCAGATCGCTACGCTTCGGAACCAGCCGCTCGCGCTCGCGGGCCACCAACGGCACCGGTTCCTGCAGCATCATTTCCGGCGGCAAGTCGTTCAAAGCATGCAAGAGCCGCGTCCGGCCCTGATCGTCCATCAAGTGCAGCTCCCGGCCGCGTGCCACAAGCCACGCGGACGAGGACACGGGCCACGGATCCCGCCAATTGCCCGCAGGATGAACGCGACGTGCCGAAGGCTGGTCGTCGGGGCCTTTTCGCGGGTCGACGATCGTGACATGACCCTCGTGCTCGCGGCGCCCGTGCCCGGGGGAAAAAATGGCGACGACCTTCCGAGTCTCCGGGATGGGGCGGGCGCCCAGCATGGCGACTGCGCCGGGAACGTTTTGATAACGGACGACGTTTCCGTCTTGACTCTCCAAATGATAAGGCATCCCCGTGGGGTGCATGTTGCCATAAAACGTCATGACTCCCGTACCGTCGGGATTCATGGTCCACAGGTGGTGATAACACAACTGACTTCGATGAACGTATTCCCAGCGCGTGTACAAGATGCGACCGTCGGGCAAAACCGCAGGCGTGTTCTCCATCGCGGCATTGCTGCTTAACGGTCGCAGATTGGTGCCGTCGGCATCGCATCGATACATTACAGCCACCGGGGTCTTCCAGCACATCACCCAGCGATTGCATCGAGTCGAGCAGAAGGCGATGCCTCCGTCCGGCAAATAGATCGGTTCGACGTCATCGAAGGGACCGTCGGTCAACTGCCGCAGCCCGCTGCCGTCCCGTTGGATCTCGTACAGATGATGATGATCGCTGCCCCCTTTGCGATACGAAAACAGAATCGTCTGCCCGTCGTAGTGCACCACCGGATCGCGGATCCCGCCTTCATCGTCCAGCAACAGCGGGGTCAACTCGCCCGAACGCAGGCTCAAACGCCACAGCCCGCTGCCGCCCAGCGGGTACACCTTCTGCTCGGGATCAAAGCAGTAGTACCCGAAGTTCGCGTAGTAGTGACCATCGGGTCCGTAGGCCCGAGTGGCAAAAACGACTTCATCCAGATCTTTCGGAATGTCTGGTACCGCACGCTGTTCCGCCCCGATGACGCAACCAACGCCCAGTTGGTTCAGAAAGAACGTTGTCCAGACCACGGCATGGATCAGCGATAGACGACAAAAGGTCATGGTGTTCGATCCTCCCTCACTTCCGTGTCGGCGTTTTCCCACTTGGATAATTCGACCTTTTTCCATTTTGTCCCGCAAGCAGCCCTGAAAACAACCCCCCCCGGATCGCGATCCGAGTTGTTGTCGTGGACGTCATGCCGGCTTGACGGTGCGATGCTTCGCGATCACAGTAGAGGGCGGGCGACAGCGGGGGATGATGGATTCCACTTCGATGCCATGCAAGCAAGGGAGAACAGAAGATGCGACGACGGGAGTTTTTAGCGGTTTCCAGTGCGATGGGCGCCTTGCCCCTGACTCGAACCATCGTGCAGGCTCAGCAGCCACACGGTCATCAGCGCGATTATTACGAGCTGCGCACGTATCAGTTGGAGACCAAGGAGCAGCGCGAGGCTTTTGACCATTTCGCTACGGAAGCAGCGATCCCCGCGCTGAATCGTTTGGACGTTTCACCGGTAGGCGTCTTTTACCCGTTGGAAGAACTCGGCCCCGCCTATGTTCTGCTGACCCATCCGTCGATCGAGTCGGTCGCCACGCTCACCCAGCGGCTGGCGAATGATGATGAGTTTCTACAACGAGGTGCCGAATGGTTGGATGCACCTGCCGCTCGACCCGCCTACCAACGCATGGAGAGTTCGTTGTTCTTGGCCTTCGCGGGAATGCCTCACGTGGAGACGCCCGTCGAATCGCCTGGTCGCGTGTTCCAGTTGCGGATTTACGAAAGTCCCAGTGTCAAGACGGGCCAAAAGAAGATCGAGATGTTCAACGATGCGGGCGAAATCGCCATCTTTCGCCGTGTTGGCTTGAATCCCGTCTTCTTTGGCGAAGCGCTCGTGGGATCGAAGATGCCCAACCTGACCTATATGCTGGGCTTCGAGAGCGATGACGAACGGGCTGCAGCCTGGAAGCGATTCGGAGCAGACCCCGAATGGCAAACGCTGCGCGCGATGGAAGAATACGCTGACGAAAAGATCTTGAGCGGGATCACCAACCTGATGCTCAAACCGGCGCCTTACTCGCAAATCTAAGGATCGGCAAAGAGATCAGCGCCGGATTTCGTGAAGTGGTACCCAGCGCGAACGGGGTCGGGCGTCGTTTTCGGGCAACGACCAACCACATGGTACATACTTCATCCGAAAGCGACTCCCGACCCCTTCCCGCAAAACGCGACAGTAGTTCATTTACCGATCCTAAGTGGCCACACGCGGGAAGCGGCGCGTGATGGCCAGGATCGATTCGTGCAGCGGCCGACTGCAGGCAAGCGTCTCGCCGGAATGGATGGTGGGTTGTCCCGTCCAGTCCGAGAACGCCCCGCCGGCTTCCTCGATGATCGGTTGTAATGCTGCAGCATCCCATAGACTCATCACCGCGTCGATCATCACGTCGGCGCGGCCCGTCGCGACAAGGACATAACCGTAGCAGTCCCCCCACGTCCGCGTGATGGCCGCTTGCTGCTCCAGTTGCCGATAGGCCTCGAATGCACCGCGTTGATCGAACAGATCGAGCTGCGAGGTGAGAAAGACGGCTTGGTCTAACGACGAGCATTCGGATACTCGAGCGGCGCGAGGCGGTGAATCACCGTGACAGTACCAAGCGCCCAGCCCCGAACCAGCATAGACGCATTCGCCCAACGCCGGGATGTCGATCACGCCCACCACACTGCGGCCCGAGTGCTCGACGCCGACCAGCGTGCCGTACAAGGGGACTCCGCAGATGAACGATTTGGTGCCATCGATCGGGTCCAAGATCCATCGATAACCCGAAGTGCCCGGTTGTTCGCCGAATTCTTCCCCGAGAATCGCATCCTGTGGAAAACGCTCGTTGATCCGTCGACGCAACAACTGCTCGGACTCCCGATCCGCCCGGGTGACCGGAGAACGATCCTGCTTGCGATCGACTTGCAGGTCCTCGCGTCGAAAATACTGCAACGTCAAACGTCCGGCCTCACGGGCAGCAGCCAACGCCAAGTCCAAGCGTTGCGGAACGGCAGATGAATCGTCGATCGTCATGAAAATCCCTTGGGGGGCGGTTCGCGTGAACGCCGGGCCGCCTCGAAAGGCCATCCCGACGTCGGATGTCGGTCAGGGGGCATGATCGGGCGCTTTGACGGATTCGCGAGTTTCGCCTGGGACCGCTGGATCATCGGGCACGAAAGGCTTAATGGAATCCGTGGCTGTATCCGCCGAAGAGGACTCTGTGTCGGTTGATTCCACTTCCTCTGAGGGGCATTCGGGCGGATCGATTTCTGGAAGTGGGGCTACAGGCGGCGGCAGCAATTGCGACAGCTTGATCGATTCTAATTGGCGGCGAGCCGTGTCGGTTACATCCTTCAAGGCATCTTGCAGCTTCGCCTCGGTCGAAGGGGAGGCCACCGTCGACCAATTTCGAGATTCGCTGTCTAACGGGCCGTCGATGGCCTCGATCACCTCGAGCAACGAGATCTGATCTGCGGGTTTGGTCAACGAATATCCGCCATCCACACCACGGGTGGAACGCAGGATGCCGTGCGTGACCAGTACACGAAGAATCTGCAGCAAAAAACGCTCGGGCATCTCGCCCTCGGATGCGAGCCGACTGCACGGAACGGGGGTTGCCGAATCACTCTGAGCCAACTGAAGTGTGGCTCGCACCGCATAAGAGACGGTCCGCGAAAGCTTCATCTTTACGCCTGCTTTGCTAGTTGACCGCCGCACTGCCCCCGGATGACTTTTCCCAGTCTGCCCACTCCGACTAACATGCAGCAATCAGTACCTCTTGCATCATTGTCAAGCTTTACCGAGCCGTCAGATATAACAAACTCTCGCAGAATGTCAATCAACAACAGCAGAAAGCCAGCTCGATTATGAAGCAGTCTTGGCGGGTGGAGCCGTCTGGGCAGGCGGTTCTTTCTGCAGGAAGCCGTGACATATCAGCAGGAAAGCGCCAAAGACCAGCAGCGAATCGGCGATATTGAAGTTAGGCCAGGTAAAATCCTGATAACGCAACAGGATCCAATCTCGGACTTCGTTCCGCCATTGCCCGGGATATTCGGGATTCTGCCAGAGCCCCAGGCGGTCGTACAGATTGCCACCGATCCCGCCCATCACACTGCCCAAAGCGATCGTCAGCATCCAATCATGAGCGGCCCCCAGCCGAAAAAGCCAAAAGAGAATTCCGATGGCGGCCACGATCGATAACGCTGCGAACACATAGCCGAAACCCGAACCAATTCCGAAGACCGCACCATCATTCAGGGCGGTCTCGACTCCGACGTACCCTTCGATCAGCCACCACTGATTATCGAACTTGGGCATTCCTCGCCATTGAAATACCCAGTGCTTGGTGACGAGATCCGCGATGCAACCGAAAACGGCTAGCGCAGCGAAAACGAGGTATCGATTCCGCGGTACGGGACTCAGCTCAGAGGTCTCCGTTGCTTTCGCGCTTACTGGCACATTTGACACAATACGGCGTAAAGGGGATGGCGTTCAAGCGGGTTTTGGGGATGATTCGTCCACATTCAGCACAATCACCATAGGTTCCTGACTCGATTCTTTCAAGAGCACCTTCGATCGCTTCGAGCGTGTGTTCTTCGTTTTCCAACAGAGACAAAGTGAATTCCTGTTCGTAATTGTCGGTACCCACATCAGCCATGTGGATCGGCATCATCGAAAGATCACCCGATGCCTCGGCTCTGGTCTTGTGCAATGCCGCTTCGGCCATGGCGTGAACGTCACCCCGTAACCGCGCCCGCAGCGACAGCAGGCGTTCCTTGTAGTGTTTTGCGTCTGTCTTCTTCATGGTCGGTCTCCCCAATATGGGCATTCCGTATTGTTGCTCAGCGGTGCTGGATCTGCCAGAACCCAATGGCTTTTTTTTCAAATCTCAGGAAGTATACGCAGGCAACTGCGAGGTGTCAAACTGCCGATAACTGCATTCGACCAAACTTTTGAGACCAGCCGCATGCATCGATAGCAGAACCGGCTTAAACGAAAGATAAGTCGCTGAATAGCCCTTGATTGACTGCATATAACAAGCGGTTTATAGATACCCTGCATGGTTATCGTCGTTAAGCCTCTTATAATGGATTTTGTGTAAAGTTGCGGATCAATCGTCGGCAACGGACAATTCTCTGGTTCGTCGACGGATTCGCCCTGTGACCAGCAACACCTTTCGTCGCTGTTGGGCCAAGTGAGGATTGCTTCGCTCGGCTCATCATGTTCCCGCAACCCGAGCAATGGGCCTTCGATCTTTACATGCACCCACGCCTCGCGGGAGTCAATGAGCTTCGTGCGGTCAACGCGGATTTGATCGCGACCGGGTACGTCCGTAAGAATGCTGTCGATGACATCCGCGGTTTCCGCGTCAATGAATTCCGCGCACCATCCTCCCCACTTTGGGCCGGTGAAGTGCGAGAGCAGTCGTTCGCACTTGTCGCTATGCTCACCGGCGAAGGGAACAAGATAGCCCTCCATTTGAGCCGGCAGGCATGACCACCCGTCTGGTTCCGATAGACGATGTTGGTTGACGCCGGGACGACTTCGCATGCGCCGGGATTATTCCTCGAACCGGCGACGCATTTCCTCGCGCGAAATCGCGCCCTCGGCTCGGACCCGCGACCGCGAACGTTCAATTAGGTCCAGAAATCCACGGTTCGTGCTCAATGAAACCGTTTCGAGGTCTGCGTTTTCGATAGGTACAAGTGCGGCGACCGGCTGGCCATGGCTCGTCACCACGACGGGACCGCTGTCAATCCTTGACGCATAGTCCGCAAGGGAATCAGTCGCCTGGGTCTGCTCGATGACCTTCATAGCTGGATCTCCTTCCCGCCAATCAGAACGCGGTTCCCGGCCTTGACGCCAACCGCCAGAATTGTCACAACGGCCTCCGGTTCCTCGGCAACTTCATAGTATACACGAAGAACTCGTCAACGGCACTGAAAATCATCGCACGCTGCCGAGCGGTCAGCGATCGGAGGTGTTCATCGGTGGCAGGCGAGTACTCGATTCGGTAAGGCAAATCAGCAACACCTCCGTCATGTGTTTCGTTCTCACGTCACCATGACGATACAGGGTGGCAGTGTCAAAGGCCAGTACGCAATGCCATCATGGCGGAGGCCGCCCGATGAGCCGACCTGTTCCTTGTTTGGATCGCAACTCGATTCTGAGCACAAAGACGACACTCATCGAACGAAGCACGATCAATGTTGTGCCAGAACGGTCCAGATCAACGTGGGCTCGATGGTCAGCGGATGACCTTGCTGGCCCAAACGGCAAGTTTTTCACGCGAGATCTTGGCGTTGTGGCGGATGTCCACGGGCAGACTGCGGTGAAGCAGGATGGTCTGAACCTCGCGTGTCAGCGGGTGGGAACTGGCCAGTTCGCGGAGTTCTTGCACTAGCTGCTGACGCTGTTGGGAATTGGTGGGAAATCGTTTGGGCCAAGGTTCTACGACGAAGATCGGGATATGCGTGCCGGGGGTTCCCACGCCGACTAGCGCGGAACGATAGACGGCTTCGTGATTGTTTAAGATGGCCTCGCACGGAACGGAGTACATGGGGCCGTTGGCGGTCAGTACGCGATGGGCTTTGCGTCCGCAGAACCACAACCGATCGTCCTCGTCCAGGTAGCCCAAATCGCCGATCCGATGCCAGAATCGATCACCATCAGCGATCTTATGCAGAGCGTTCGCCTGGGTGCCGGTCACATACTCCGTCGTGACCACGGGGCCCTGCACAATGATCTCGCCGATCTGCCCTTGCGGCAATGGCCGTGCTTGGTCGATGGTCGCGATCGGGCCTTCTTCGATCTGGATAATCTTCCATTCGATTTGGGGAAAACGCCGCCCGACGCAGGTGCCTGCCCCGTCCTGGCTGCGCGCGGCGGTCTCCGAGAGAACTTCGCTGGCCGAAATCGATGCCACAGGCAACGACTCGGTGGCTCCGTACGGGGTATGGATATCACCGTCGGGGTGAATGACGTTTTTCAAGCGTCGAAGCACGTGCGGTGGTACGGGCGCCCCTGCCGACAGGACGCGTTTCAACGTGGGCAGACGAATGGAATGTTCTTCGCAGTAACGCCCCACGACATTCCACAACGCGGGCGAGCCGAATGATTGCGTCACCTGCCATTGGCGTATGGGTTCGATGATGTTGCGTGGGTCGACGGTGGCGGGGCGAGTCGGATCCATGTAGGGGACGATGGTGGTGACGCCCATGGCGCAATTGAAGAGGCCGAACAAGGGGAATCCCGCCAAGTCGATCTCGCCGGGCTGGATGGCGTAGAAATCGCGTAGTTCTTCGACTTGACAATCGAAGTTGCCATGGCGGTACAGCACGCCTTTGGGTGGACCGGTACTGCCGGTGGTGAAGATGATCGCAGCCGGATCGTGTGCCCGGGTCGGCATCGGCTGGAAGTCGTCGCTCAGTTTCCGCTGTCGCAGATCGGTCAAGGTGGGGCCGCCCCAGAACCAGCGCCGTCCGACGGTGACGTGAAAACGGGATCGAGGAAAGCGCCCCCGGAACAGGCAACGAACGGTGTGGGCCAACGGGATGGCGACAAAACCGTCCGGCGCGACTTCCTGCAAGCAACGGATCAGAGCCGCGCGTCCCATTCCCGGATCGATCAACACGCAAACAACACCGGCCTTGAGCATGGCGAAAACCAGTGAGATGAAATCGATTCCCGGCCGGACCATCAAAACCAATCGCATTCCGGGTTGGACACCCATATCCCGCAACCCGTCGGCCACCAAATTGCTGTCGTCTTCCAGTTGCTGGAACGTGCATTGCCGATACGGGCGGGCTCCTCGGATGCCGGGCTTGCCGGCCTGGATCACGGCGATGCCAGCGGGGTTGCGTTGGGCGGTCTGAGCCAAACGCCGACCGACATTGACCACTTGATCCATCATCTCGGCTCCTCCACCAGGCGAGCGTTCAGCCATAACGCGTGATCCTGCACGTCACCGCGCTCGCCCATGTCGACGATCAGCACCATGGCCTGGGCTCCGCGAGTGTCGAGCGAGATCGGTCGAGGCGCATCGCCGCTGCGCACCGGAGGGCTCTCCCAGGCCGTCTGCCAGCCGCCTTGTCCATCGTTGAACAGCACGCGGAACACCACGCTACCGCTGGGACCGGCCGAATCGTCCAGGGCGACCTCGGCGGCAAACCGCTGATATCGGCCGCGCAGCGGGTATGCAACTCGCGATGCACTGGGTACGGCGATCCCTTTGGCGTACAACTTGCCGCCGGCTCGCAAGGCACCACCCAGCAAGTTCCGATCGAGTCCTTTCGGAACGGTCCGAGCCAGCAAGGGGATATGCTTGTAACCGACAGATTCCAGGTCCGACAGATAGACGATGCCGGCGCCCAAAGGCTGGACCAGGACGGTCAGCTCCCAAAGTGATGGAGGGTCGATGGTCAATTGGATGTCACTTGCCAATGTCAGCCGCGCGATGCGTTCGGAGAGTTCGATTTTCCGAGCGTGCAGCCGCGTACCATCCGCCAGGCCCAGCAGCGTGTAGGAAACGGGTGTCGCGATGCGTTGAGCTTGCGACGAACTGAAAGCCAACGCGGTGATCTTTTCCAATTCGATCCGCAACTCGCGGTCTCGCGTGACGAAGACCAGGCTGATCAAGAGTTCCCCCGGTCCGATCTCTTCCTGGACCAGTCGCCGGGCGCTACCCGCGATCACATCGCCGTTTTCCAGCCACAAGCGATGATCGTCCCCCTGGAAATCGTCGATCTGCCGACGAACGCGATCGCGTTGCAGGGGATCGACGGACGGATTGAAGATTACGCCACGGACTTGATTCTTCGGCAACGAAACGTCACCCCACAAGTTGGAAAAGATTTCCAACCGATCTTCGTCGAATTGCTCCACGTCGCCGATCAGCCAGGAGCCGTCGGCCAAGATGATCTGAGGCCCGCGGTCGCTGTCGCGGAACGCCCCCCACGCGACAAGCTGCCCGACAGGGACATGATGGACCTGGTCCTCGGATCGCACGACGACATCCCAACTCGGCTCGATCCGCTCCAGCGAAGCCGGGAAACGGGCGTCGTGTTGCACGAGTTGTGGGGTCGCAGGTTCGCGCTGGGCTCGAACCGGCCCAGCAGCAAGCAGCAGAAAGACTCCTGCGATCGTCACCACGTCGCGCGAATGCATCGCAATGGCTGCTGGAACATCGCCGAGGATCGGTCGTCCAATCGCTTCGTCGTGGGCATCGTGCTGTTGGCCGCTATGGAACATGATCAGATCGGAAGTTTGATTTCACGTCCTTCGGAATCGCGACAGTCCAGTTCCAGGTGTTCCGGAAACAGGCCCTCGCTGCCGAGAATCTGCACGGTCATCCGGCCTTCTTCTTCCAGCAGCGTGATCTCGCGCCGTTTGCGATTGTTCAGATACGACGCCACCTCGTCGTTGACTCGCACCGTGACGCGGCAGGCGTTGGGCTGCTGGCTGGCCAGCATCAGCATGCGGATGACTTCGATGGCCATACTCTCCGCCGTCTTCACGACACCTCGACCGTTGCAGCATGGGCAATCCGTGTAGACGCTGCGTTTCAGACTGGGGCGGATGCGTTGCCGAGTCATCTCGATCAGGCCGAACGGGCTGGTGCGCAGGATTTTGGTGCGAGCCCGATCGCGGCGCATGGCATCCCGCAGCGCACGTTCCACGGCGCGGCGATGTTTTTCACGCCGCATGTCGATAAAGTCGTTGACGATCACCCCGCCCAGATCCCGCAAACGCAGTTGCCGCGCGATCTCGCGGGCCGCGGCCAGATTGAGTTGGTAGGCGGCCTCTTCGGCCGTATCATCGATTCGGAAGCTGCCGCTGTTGACGTCGATCGCCACCAACGCCTCGGTCTGGTCGATGACGATCGATCCTCCCAAACGCAAGGGGACTTCGCGCTTGTAAATGCGGCTGATCTCGCTTTCCAGCTTGTACTTGTGGAACAGCGGTTCCTTGCCTTCGTAGCAGTGCAAGCGATGGACGTGGCGGGGCATGACCAGTTGCAGAAAATCCCGCGCTCGTTCGTAGGCTGCCTGCTGGTCGACGTAGATGGCATCGACGTCCGTGGTGCACATGTCACGGATCGTGCGAATGATCATGTCGCTTTCTTCGTAGATGTCCAGGGGTCCGGCATCTTTCTTCAGCCGCCGGACGATGACCTTCCACAAACGCAGCAGATACGCCAGATCCCGCGACAATTCCTTCTTCGTGCGTCCCGCACCCGCTGTACGAACGATAAACCCGAGCCCTTTCGGCGGGTTCAGTTCGAGCATCGTATCCCGCAGCTTTCGGCGTTCGTCTTCTTCGGCGATCTTCCGCGACACGCCCACGCGTCCCAACGCGGGCATCAGCACCAGGTACCGACCGGGGATGCTGATGTACGTGGACAGCGTCGGTCCTTTGGTGCCGATCCCTTCCTTGATCACCTGGACCAGAACCTCGTCGCCGCGGCGGAAGATCTCTTGCAGCGGTGGTTTGAAACGAGGCCGATGACCGGTCCGATTGCTCCGCGGGCGTCGTTGCGTCTGATGATGGTGGTCGTCGTCGTCGCCGACATCCAGGTCGTCGCGGCGCGAACCGCCCCCGGGAGGATCGACGCCCGCCGGATCGAAACCGCCTTGGCGGAAGTATTGCGGTTCGACGTCACTGATGTGCAGAAAGCCGTTGCGGCCGACGCCGAAATCGACAAAAGCCGCCTGGATGCTCGGCTCGATATTGACGATTTTCCCTTTGTAAATGTTTCCTACATAGTTGTCCTGGCTGGCTCGTTCGACATACAGCTCTTCCAGGATTCCGTCTTCAATGATCGCGATCCGGCATTCCTCCGGCTGCGACACATTGATCAGCATTTCCTTTCTCATAGACCTGATTCTTTATCCGTGAAAGTTGTACGGTTACCCCTCGATTTCCACCTCGCTTCTCGTCAGGCATACGCCCTCTTGCTGCAGATCGTCCAAGCCCAAAGCCTGCAAGACGTGCCGAGGCGAGAAGCCTCCCTGCAGGTTGCCTTGCAAGCGGAATTGGAGCGTTCCTGATTGGAAATCAAGCTGGTCCAGGCCGCTGGCCGGCGAGTTGCCCTGCCGATCGCCCGTGGGCTGGATCCAAAACGACGGTTGTTTCTCAAGCTCTTGGATGCGCGCTTCCAGCGCTTCATGCCGCGCGTGGGGAATCGGCATCCGATAGGTGACTTGTCGAAGCCGAGCCTTGCGCTGGTGCGGCTGCAAACACCGGACTTCCGTCAGGTGCAACCCCTCCGGAGCCTGTTCTGCCAGACGGCGCGAGATCTCTTCCGCAGCCAACGGCTCGGCCAATTCAAATTCCATGACTTCATCCCATCCCTCGACGCCCAACGCCAGAGCGGACGGAAAGGTCATGCGCGCTTTGGGATGGAAACCTTCGCTCATTCCCAAACGCAGGCCCGCACGCCGCATCAGACGCTCGAAGACGCGTACCAAGTCCCGGTGGCTGATCCATCGCAGATCGCCCTGTTTTCGGAATCGTACGCGTATTCGTTGACGTAGCATCGGACAGTTAACTTCCACGGTCACTCGCGGCGTTGACCGCTGTTAATTCGGCCTTCAAGTAAGCATCGATCTCGCGAGGCCCCCGCATCGTCAATGCCTGTTCCGCGACGGCCTGGCATTGCGGGATCGTCACCTTGCGGCAGATCTGCTTGATCTCCGGAATGCTGCTGGGCGCCACGCTCAAATCGCGTAAGCCAAGCCCCAGCAGCAACATGGTATACGTCGGGTCGCTGCACATCTGGCCGCACATGCTGGCCCGGACGTCCGTCCGGTCAGCCGCCTCCAGCGTCCGCTGGATCAGTCGCAGCACCGCAGGATCGCTGGCCTGGTACAGATCCTTCACCGCGGGATTCCCCCGGTCGACGGCCAGCGTGTACTGGATCAGGTCGTTCGTGCCGATGCTCAGGAAATCGATTTCCTCGACGAACCGGTCGATCATCACCGCAGCCGCCGGGGATTCGACCATGATCCCCACGGGGATCTCCCGGTTGTATTCGATTCCTTCCGCCGAAAGTTCGTCCATCTCCTCGACCAACAACTGTTTGGCACGAAGCAGTTCGTCCATCGTTGAAATCAGCGGGAACATGACCCGGACATCGCCCAGAACGCTGGCTCGCAGGATGGCTCGCAGTTGCGGGCGAAAGAGCTGCAAGTTGGCCAGCGCCAGGCGGATGCTTCGCAGGCCCAAAAAGGGATTGCGATTCTCTTCCGGATCCTCTTGAGAAAATCCCAGCTTGTCGCCGCCCAGATCCAGGGTGCGGATCACCACCGGACGTCCCTTCATGGCTTGGACCACCTCGGCATACGCGCGATAATGGTCCTCCTCAGCCGGCTCGACTTTCGCCGTCAGGTACAAAAATTCGGTGCGGTACAGCCCGATCCCGTCCGCCCCGCGGTCCAAGCAAGCTTCCGATTCATAAGGAAACTCGATGTTCGCCAGCATCTTAATCCGCACGCCGTCAAGCGTCTCGGCGGGCACGTCGCGCAAATCCCGCAAGCGCTCGACGGTCGCAAGACGCCGCTCGACGCGCTGGCGGTATTGTTGCAACGTCGCTTCATCCGGCCGCAGAATCAGCATGCCCTGGTCGCCATCGACGATCACCGTGTCGCCACTGGATACATCGGACAGAAACCGGCCCAAGCCGACGACCGCTGGGATTTCCATCCCCTGAGCTACGATGGCCGTGTGGCCGCCGGCGCCGCCGATTTCGGTGGCAAAGCCCAGTACGAAGCGACGGTTCAGGTGCACCGTTTCGCCGGGCGTCAGATTATGAGCCAGAACGACAACCTGCGTGTCCAGCCGGTCGAGATCCTCGCGCTGGCGACCGGTCAGGGTCTGCAGCAGACGACGTTCCAAGTCGTAGATGTCATGCACCCGCTCGGCCAGATAAGCATTGTCCATGTTCAGGAAGTGATCGGCGTACCCCCTGAGCGTGCGGCTTACAGCATACTCGGCAGAATAAAAGTCCTCGCGGATCTTCTTTTCCACGTCCTCGCGAAGCCGTGGGTCGGCCAACAAAGAAATGTGGGCGGCGAAGATGGCGCCATAACGCTCGCCCAACTGCTGGGTGACCGCATCACGACTGGCACGAATCGCGACCCCCACCTCGTCCAAGGCATTCACGAAGCGTCGCACCTCGCCGTCCGTCGCAGTCGCCGTCGGCACAATCAAATGATGAGGGAAACGAAATCCCTCGTTGTCGATAATCAGCGATTCACCGATCGCCAACCCGGGCGAAACCGCGATTCCTTGAATTTGTTGCATGAGGTTCCTCGGCCAGCCGTCACGTCACCCGCGGTTCGTCGCCAGCGCCGGGCTCGACATCACCGGACCGCAACGGACGACGAGCCCTTCCGCTCGCACTGGCCGCACTGTGTGTGCGTTGTATTGTATTGTTATGGATTGGGAGAGCTTTTCCCGCTCTCGTCGTAGGCGTTCACCTGCTCCATCAGACTCACCAAGGCCTCGATCGCATCTTCCGCGTCGCCACCCTGTGCCTCGATTGTCAATACGGTGCCTTCTTCAGCAGCTAACATCAACAGATCCAATATGCTCTTACCATTGACCCGCTGACCCTGCTTCACGACATTGATCACCGATTCGAACTGGCTGGCACGTCGCGCGAAAGCGTCCGCAGGCCGTGCGTGCAATCCGTGGGGATTGACCACAGTGACTTCCCTGGATACGACTCGATTCCACATCGAATGCCCAGCTCGCTAAAATGGTGACCACCCGCATCACGGGCTTCACTACATTTGATCGTTCGTCTTTTAACTCTTTTTGTCTGACTTTCGGTCGTTATCTGCTTCCTCCAGCAATTGCCGGATGTCTTCCGGCGTTTGCGCTTGCTTCAAGAACCGACAGAAGGTGTCATCCCGCAATTGCCTGGAGATGCTCTCCAATGCCCGCAGATGATTCGTCGGCCGATCGGGTGGGGAAACCAGCAAAAAGAAAATGAACACCTTTTCGCCATCCAAGCTGCTGAACTCGACCCCCACACGGCTGATTCCGACGGTTCCGATCAGACGATTGACATTCGCGTGCTTGGTGTGGGGAACTGCGACCCCCCGGCCTATTCCCGTGCTCCCCAGTTCTTCACGCTTCATCACCGCCTCGACGATGCTCATCTTGTCCTGCGGCTGAATCCCACCAGACTGCACCAATGCTTCCACCAGTTCCTCGATCACTGTCTCCTTGTCCAACGCCTTCAGGTCTGCCCTGATGGCGCCTACTTCAATGAAGTCCGAAAAATTCATCATCCAAGTCCTCTCTAAATGTTGAATCGCAGCCAGGACCCGCCTCGATCATGCTCGCCTACCGGAAGCCACCTCGAACGGCCATACCGGATATCACTGCAGGTCGATCTGTTGATCTTCCGGGACTTCAACGCGTCCTAGCCCTTGCGACCGACGGTCGCGACGTTTGTCCTTGTGTTTGCGCAACTGTTGTTCAATTTTATGGATGGCGCCGTCCAACGCCGCCATGACGCTGGCGGCAACTTCCGAAGAGACGAAATTATCGTTTCGCTCGACCGACACTCGCAACTCGACCTGCCTCGATTCCTGATGTTCCAGGTCCACCGTCGCTTCGATCGCAGAAATGCGATCATAAAGACGACGCAATTTTTCCAGTTTGTCGCGAATCTTATCCTGGGTTTCAGTGCTGAGGTGACCGTGCCGTGCCGAGATGTTGATTTGCACCGCAGTTCTCTCCTTAACTAAACGGATGTCTGAATGACTTGCTTTCATTTTGGATCGACAAGATGCGACCAAAATCATTTTACAGCCCTTGCCGATCGGGCACAAATCCAATTCGCACTGTCCCCCATGAGCAAGCGAAACGCCTCAGTCTATTCACTGATCGGCGGGGCAGAAAGGGGGCGACGAGTTCCGAGGAAGGCGTTTTTGCGAACGCGTTTTCCTGGCGTCAGCTTGGAGTCGCCCCAAAGACCATCGATTACCACTCTTCCGAGGTGGCCGTGGGGGGTATATCAAACATGATGGTGCGATTGTCCAATCGCTCACGCCAGCCACGCACGCGAGATCTCCTTAAATCTTCGGATGCCTCGGGGCGATAAAGGAGTGTCATTCCTGTGATGCGGCGAAGGTTTTCGAATGCCAAAACTCGCACGCACAATGGGTGGTGTTCAAGCAGCTCCACCAGCGTTTCATCGGCGCCCTCGACAAGCTGCTGCTGACTGAAACCGAACAGCAGCGGATAAGCTTGTTCGGCCGCATTGGGGAAGAGGCGTTCGAATTTTTCGCGCACGGCTGCCGCTGTCTCGGGGCTGCGAGCGATCGCCGAGCGAAGCGCCTCGAAGGAACCACTCCAATGCGCCCGCTGCCGCTGGTCGTCCAACTCGGCGACCAAGGCCTCGTGGCTGTCCAACTGAGACAGCGAGACGGCTGCCAATGCTCGAATCTCCGTGCGACGGTCCTGAGTCCGTTCGCGTAACGAAAGCGTGACCGGCCGATCGGCTACCAGAACGTTTGCCAGAATCGCCGAGGCACTGCGATCAATCTCCCGCAAGTCGTCCCCGAGAATCCAAGCCGGCAACTCGCCTGCTGAAATGGTCTCGGCACTGTCATCCACCAGCACGCGGACTTGGCCATCGGCTACCGGCACCGGTGAAGCTTGGGGATCATCTTGCCACTCGATCCGACCGATCACTGAAAAAACTCGGATGACTCGCTGCGTGGGATCGACTTCGGGATCGGCGCCCAAAGGCAGAAAACTTCGCGTTTCCACAGCAATCTCCGAAGCGGCATCCAAGAAGGTCACGACACAGGATCGATCCCCCAATGTCAGCCGCATCCTTGCGCCGGGAACCCCTGCCGTGGAAAGAAAAACGCGACCGTAATCCATGGTCAGCGTCGGATCTCCTTCCGATGTGGGAGCCGTCAAATGCACCGAGGAAGCTCCAGCAAATGTCGCCTGGACGCCGGGAGCAAGAACGATCTCTGGCTGGAAGCTGGGAAGGATGCGTAAATGGTCGCCAGAAAACAGCTTGGAACGAGCCGGCAAGCGGTACCACTCCTGAGTTCCCGGATCGATGCGCACGGGAAAATGCTGGTCCTTCATCTTCACAAAACCGACTTCCACAGGTTCCCCAACTTCTTCGTCCGGCACTGCTGGAACGGACTCGGCCAGGTCGGGTTGCTCAGCCGGTGGTTCGTCGAGTGTCGTATCGTCTTCCGCGTCGTAGGGGACGGGAGTCGTCGCAGGGAATTCTGGCGTTTCATCGACGGGATCATCCATCGGACCGCTGGGATCGGGGGCCTGACCCGGGATGGCAGGTTCCCGTTCGTCGATAATATGCGGTTCGCGCGTCACGTCGGCATCACTGCTGTCGTCAGGTTGCCGAGCGTCCGGGTCTGCAATCGCAGGCTCATCTGTCCGATCGTCAGGATGCAAATCCGGCGACGGAGTCTCCTCGGAATCCCGTGGCAGCGGATCTTCGTCGACGACCGTCCGATCAGAACGGTCCACCTGGGCAACCGGCGCTGGCCCACCGCCGGCGAAACGCAACAACGGGTGACTGCGATCGAACGGCCCCATCGCTCGGAGTGCGACGGCGGACAGCAGGAACGCTAAACATAAGGTGATTAACAACGGTTTCCAGTTCGAACGCTGGCCGGCTCGCAAATAGTCGGGTACCTTCTTCCTTTCGACATGAATGCCCGGTATTTTCCGGCGACCCGTCGAGCCGGTTGTGGGGGGAGGGACAGGGGATACAGCCGATTCGTCCATGTCTTCCAACGCTGCGCCAACGTTGCCTGAAGGGCCGTCGGGAACCATCTGGCCGCTGTCAACCACGGCCTGCTGGCCACCCACTGCCCCGGTTCGATCGGCGTCAGGCGAACCGAGTCGACAAATGCGTTCTCTCAAGCCAGGGTCGACATGAGCCCTCTCGCCCAGCACGATCGCCAGGATCTGATGACACGATGCGACCTCCGCCAAGTGCACGTCTGATTCCAGGCAGATTCGCTCCAAGTCTGGCACGCGTTCCGGCGGCAGCGTGCTGTCCAGATACTCCGCCACGGTGTTCGGATCCAACCCGATCCCCTTGCCCATCACCGAAGGTGCGCCCAGTCGCGTTCGTCCGCTGGCGCTCTGGATGCGTTGCACCAGCCCCTTTGCAAAATCACTGTCCTCGATCTTCTGCCGAAGCTCAGCGGAATCCTTTTCGTCCAGAATGTTGTCCAAATAAGCCAATAAAGTTCGTAGTGTCAGTCGCATCGGTTTCTTCCTCCTCGTTACCTACATTTGTGCGACACTGGGCGGAAAACCGTACAAATATTTCCGTCAGAATCCAAAAAACAGTCGATTCGGGGAAAGTCATGGGGGGTTGGAATGTCGCCTGTCGGGTTTGACCTGTTGTACGAAAATGGCCCCTGTCTGGTGGTCAACAAACCGGGCGGACTGTTGACGCAAGGACCGCCGGGCATCGACAGTCTCGAGCTGCGTGTGAAGCAGTTTGTAAAGGAGCGTGACAATAAGAGCGGAAAAACCTATCTGAGCGTCCTGCACCGCCTGGACAGGCCCGTCTCCGGAGCACTGATCCTTTGCAAGAACGTGCGCGCCGCGCGGCGCGTCGCGGACCAGTTTCAACGGCGCGAAATCGAAAAGGTCTATTGGGCCCTGGTGGAGGGCCGAGTGGCTGATGATTCGGGAACTTGGACCGATTTCATGCGAAAAATCCCGGATGTGGCCAAGGCCGAGCGGGTCGATCCCGACCATCCGGGTGCCAAGAAAGGGGTGCTGCACTTTCGACGCGTGGCCGAAATGCCCGACCGTTCGTTGCTGGAGATTCGACTGGAAACCGGTCGCATGCACCAAATACGGCTACAAGCGGCTGGCCGTGGCCACGCAATCCTGGGCGATTTTCTGTACGGCAGCACGGCTTTGTTTGGCCCAGCCACAGACGATCCGCGAGGTCGTTGGATCGCCTTGCACGCGAAAAGCTTGCGGTTTCAACACCCGATGACTCGTGATGAAGTCACCATCGAGGCTCCACTTCCGCGACCATGGTGGCCAGAAAAAAGGTTCTAATGGTTGAATTCAATGTAACCATTCATGCCTATTTTGCGAGAACAGTCGAAACCAGCAACGTTTTGCCGGGTTGTAAAAGGGGTTAGAAAGAGGCTAGAATTGAAAGGGTAACCGCAGACATTGAACCCCTCTGTTGCAATCGCAGGGGTGCCCGCCTTCCATCAATGTTCACTTCGAAGGAACATCATGATTGTTAAATCCCAGCAGGAAACGGCCGCCGATCCCGCGGCAAAGCATCAGACGCCAAGCCCCGCCGATTCAAATCCGTACGACCTCGAGGAATTTCCCGAGGATGGATATGGATATGGCCGACGCAGGCGGATTCCGTGGAAATGGCTGTTCGTCGCCTTCGTCCTGGTCGTTGCCGTTGGATTAGCAGGCCCCCTGAATCGCCTTCGCAGTCATTTCAGTCGCGCCTCGCATGACTTGGTGCTTTATACAGTCGAGCGCGGGGATCTGCCCATCGTCGTCACCGAACGGGGCAATCTGGAGAGCCAAGTCAACATCGAGATCCTATGCGAGGTAGATGAAATTCGGTCCTCTGGCGTGTCAGGCACCCCCATCGTCTGGCTAATTCCCAATGGAACCTCGGTCAAGGCAGGTGAACTTTTGGTCGAGTTGGATTCGGCGGCGCACCAGGAACGACTTGATCAGCAGATCCTGGAAACCGATCGGGCTCGGGCCAATCAGATCCAGGCTCAGGCAAAGCATGAGAATCAGATCTCTCAAAACGAAACCAGCTTGGCCGACGCCGAATTGGACGTGCGGCTGGCCGAACTAGAAGTCGAGATGTTCACGGACGAACAGAGCGGAACGCGGCGCTTGGAGATCGATGCGATCGAACGGTTGATCGACGACGTGAACAACGACATCCGCTCGGCTCAGGCGAATCTGATGCTGCGCGAGAACGAAAAACGAGGCATCGAAACCCTGTTCAAGTTGGGATACGCCAACAAGAGCGAACTGGATCGTATCAGTTACGATTATTTGCGAGCCGAAAACGAGTTCGCCACCCGGGTGAATCGCTTGAAGACTCAAATGGCCTCGCTGACGAAATTGCAGACTTACGATTTGAACATGCAGTCGCTGCAATTGCACGGTCGACTGGAGACCGCTCGTCGTCGCCTGGAGCAGGTTCGAAGGAACAACGAAGCATTGACCGCTCAATCTCAGGCTGCGCTGGATGCCGCCAATCAGGCACTGGATAAGGAAGAAGAGCGGCTGGAGCGTTACCGGGATCAGTTGGAAAAGTGCCGAATCTACGCGCCCCAGGATGGCATGGTGGCCTATGCCGTTTCGGCGAGCCGATGGAACCGCGTGGAAATCCGCGAAGGCGCTACCGTGCGGCAGCGTCAGCACTTGCTTTCGCTGCCCAATCTGAATCAGATGCAGGTGAAAACGGCGGTCCACGAATCCGTTGTGGATCAGATCGAACCGGGATTGTCAGCGACGGTCCGTTTGGATGCCTTTGCTGACCGGACGTACCGTGGTTCGGTCCGCTCGGTCGCTGTATTGCCGGATCCGGGAGGATTTCTCGGCAGCGACACCAAAGTGTACGAGACGGTGGTCACCATCGATGAAGAGGTTCAACAGTTGAAGCCCGGCATGACGGCCGTCGTCGAAATCCACGTCGATCGGCTCCGAGACGTGATCAGCATCCCCGTCCAGGCGGTCGTTCAAATCGAAAACGAGACGTGGGGTTACGTGGAGCAGAACGGGCTGCCGATGCGTCGACCTTTTCGATTGGGCCGAAGCAACGAGAAGTTCGTGGAAATCGTCGAGGGGCTGGAAGTGGGCGAACGCGTGGTGCTCAATCCAATGGCCATCTTTGACGAAACCAGGCATCGCAGGGATCGAAGCGATGAAGGGTTGGATGAAGCCCCCGTCGAGGATTCCGGGGCTCCGATGGCCGATGATCCCACGCCTGTTTCAGCAGAGTAGATGACAGCCATCCCGAAGGACGCCTTGAACGATGTGGCTTAAGATCTTTCAGCTTTCCGTGCGAAACCTGATGCTGAACAAGCTGCGCAGTCTCCTGACGATGCTGGGCACGATTCTGGGAGTCAGTTCGGTGATCGCCATGTTGGCGATCGGCGAGGGCTCGAAACGTCATGCGGTCGAGCAGATTCGACAGTTGGGCGCCACCAACGTGATCGTTCGTAGCGTCAAGCCGGGGCAAGACGATGCGGGCGATGCCTCGACGGGCAACTCGTCGCAATCGCAGACCAGTCGCGTGCTGGAATACGGTCTGCGATACGACGACCTCGAACGCCTGCAAGCGACCTTGCCCACCGTTCGTCGGGCCGTGCCCACGATCCTGCTGCGCAAAGACGCTCAACATGGCAGGTACCGAGTCAGTAACGCCCGCGTGCTTGGCACAACTCCGGAATACCAGCTTGTCAAGAACGTGCCGTTGCGTCGTGGACGGTTCCTGGTCGATCTGGACATGGATACGATGGCAAATGTCGCTGTGCTGGGCGCCGGCGCCGCACAACGGCTGTTCAGCTTCGAAGATCCGCTGAACAAGACCGTACTGCTTGGATCGGGCGCCTACCGCGTGGTCGGCATTCTGGATACGCAGGACAGCGGCTCGGCCCGCCCCGGCGCCATCGGGGGCGCGGATTTCAACAACGACATCTACGTGCCGCTGACCGCTGCTCGCAGCCGCTTCGGCGAACTGCAAACGATCCTTCGCGCCGGCAGCCGTGAAATCGAACGGGTGCAATTGAGTGAGATCACGCTGACCGTTCACGACGAAACGCTGGTCAGCCAGACGGCGGCGATGGCTGGTGCGATCCTCCGTCGCACCCACCCGACCGGCGACGATTACGAGATCCATGTCCCGCTGGAACTGCTGCAGCAGGCCGAACGAGAGAAGCGGATCTGGAATCTGGTCCTGGGCTCGATCGCGGGCATCTCGCTGCTGGTCGGCGGGATCGGCATCATGAATATCATGCTGGCGACCGTTTCGGAACGGACGCGGGAGATCGGGATTCGCCGAGCTTTGGGAGCGACCCGCACTCACATCGTGGCACAATTCCTGGTGGAAAGCACCGTGCTTTCGGCAACCGGCGGTTTGTTGGGCATCTTTCTGGGCATCGCGATCCCGATCGCGGTGACTTCGATGAGCGAGATCGAGACGGCGATCAGTGTGCTGGCGATCATGGTGGCCTTCCTGACTTCGGTGGGCATCGGCATGATCTTTGGCGTCTATCCAGCTCGGCGAGCCGCATTGATGGACCCCATCGAAGCCCTCCGTCACGAATGACAACGCCGTGAAGGGGTTTCGTAGCCGAATTCTCCAGAATTCGGTTATTCATGAACCTTCCGAATTCTGGCGAATTCAGCTACCCTCTGTTCCGAATTCTGGCGAATTCGGCTACGCTCTGCTTGCCTGCGTCTTTTCTTTCTTGCGAGTCGCCTTACCAGAGACGTTATGGGGGCATGTCATACTAAGCTTTCCGAGCCCACTTGCCAGCCGTTGCCGATTGGACCACAATTCACGCGGTCGATCACCGTTTTCAATTCATGACGCTTGGCGTCTTGGTTTCGGCTCGCTTGGGGTGCATTCATGGAAATTCAGACGGACCGCCTGCACAACGAAGATTGTATCGAGGGCATGAGCAAACTGCCGCCGGGCTGCATCGATCTGGCGTTTGCCGATCCGCCGTTCAACATCGGCTACAAGTACGACGTGTACCGCGACGATCTGGACGATAACGATTACCTCGATTCGTGCGACCGCTGGATCGGCCAGGTCGTGCGATTGTTGAAGGACGATGGCACCTTTTGGCTGGCCATCGGCGACGAATACGCGGCCGAGTTGAAGGTGCTGATGCAGCGTCAGCACCGGCTGGTCTGCCGCAGTTGGGTGATTTGGTACTATACGTTCGGCGTCCACTGCAAGCAGAAGTTTGCACGCTCGCACGCTCATCTGTTCCAAATGGTCAAAGACCCGAAGCGGTACACCTTTGAAGTCGATCAGATTCGCGTACCTTCAGCCCGTCAGTTGGTCTACCAAGACGCGCGTGCCGATCCACGCGGGCGGCTGCCGGACGACACATGGATTCTACGACCGCAGGATCTGCGCGAAGGTTTCTCCGGCGACGAAGACACATGGTACTTCCCTCGAGTCGCCGGGACGTTCCACGAACGCGAGGGATTTCACGGATGCCAAATGCCCGAGCAGTTGCTGGGACGAATCCTGCGAGCGTGCAGCCGTGAGGGCGAAATCGTGTTGGACCCCTTCGCGGGTAGTGGGACCACGTTGGCCGTCGCCAAGAAACTGGGCCGCCGTTACTTGGGATTCGAGCTGTCGGCCGACTATGCTCAGAAGATCGAGCGTCGTTTGTCCAGAATCTGCGTCGGCGATCGATTGGAGGGCGCCGAGGAACCTTTGGTCAGCGCTCCCAGCACGACCGATGGCAAGCGTTGGGCATCGACCGCGTCCACAAATACACCGAACAACAAGCGTGCTACCGGATCCCGCCAGAAACTCTTACCGGGGTTATGATCATGAAATTCGCCATTTGCAACGAAACCTTTCGGGACTGGCCTTTCGACAAAGCGTTCGCGTTCGCTCGTCAACTGGGCTACACGGGCATCGAATTTGCGCCCTTCACCATGAACAAAGATGCGCGGAAGATCACCGCCCAGCAACGTCAGGACGTCCGGCGACAGGCGGAAGCGGCGGATCTGCAGGTCGTCGGACTGCATTGGCTGCTGGCCTTTACCGAAGGCTTCTACTTGACCAGTCCCGATCGGGCGGTCCGAGCCAATACGACCGAATACCTGGCCGATTTGGCTCGATTGTGCCGCGACCTGGGCGGTCGGGTGATGGTCCTGGGTTCGCCCCAGCAGCGCAATCTGCTGCCCGGCGTGACCCTGGACCAAGCGATGGACTATGCCGCCGCTGTCCTGCAGGGCGCCATGCCCGCAATGGAGGAATGCGGTGTGGTGCTGGCCGTCGAACCGCTCAGCCCGGAAGAGGGCGATTTTCTGCTGACGGCCGAGTTGGGCGTCGAACTGATGCACAAAGTCGCTTCGCCCCATTGCCGCCTGCACCTGGACGTGAAGGCCATGTCCAGCGAATCGCGCCCGATCCCCGACATCATCCGCCAAAACGCTTCGTACCTGGAACACGTGCATGCCAACGACGCCAATCGTCGAGGTCCCGGGATGGGAGAGATCGATTTTGTGCCCATCCTGGCCGCGCTGCGCGAGATCGATTATCAAGGTTGGGTCTCGGTCGAGGTCTTCGACTATGAACCCGGCGTCGAGGCGTTGGCCGGGGACAGTATCCGTTACTTGCAGCAATGCTTGGCTTCATGAACCGGAGGACCGCACGATGAGCGAGGAATCCCTTCGTCGGCAATTGTTGGATTCGTTCAAGAATCGAGCCCTTTTGTATGCGCTGATCTACGAGGAACTCAGCCAGGAGGTCGGCGAGCAGCGTGCGGAAGCGATCATGAAGCGAGCCATCCTGCGTCGCGGTCAGCAGATCGGCCAGCAGTTTCGCGATTACGCACCGGACGACTTCGCGGGACTCTGCGAGGCCTTCGTTGCAAACGTCCCCGACGATGGGCGCTTGTTCCAACCCAACGTCATCCGTTGCGATTCGCAGGGTCTGGACATCGAGCTGCAGCAATGCCCCTTGAAGACCGCCTGGGAGGAATTGGGATTGGACGAATCGCGACGAGAAACCCTTTGTCGCATCGCCGGGGAAATCGACAAAGGCACCTTCGAAGCCGCCGGCTTCGCCTTCACCGTCGACACCTGGAAACCCGGCCGCTCCGCCTGCTGCCACCTCCACATCCGCCCCGGTCGCTCCGACGCCGCATCCACTAGTTCCACTTGATCCGTTTTCCACGCGGCCAACTCGTTGAGCCCATTTCGCGATGGAGGATCGGTTAAGCAGGAAGCTCAGCATCTCGCTCAAGAACTCTGCGGAGTCCCGAGCGGTTGAGCTATGCGATGCTGAACTGCTATTTGCTTCTCAGAAGAACGCCCCACTGCCCTTTGGCTCGGCTCTTGCAGTGTCATACGGTGACGGCAACAATAGTGAATGCTCCTAAATCGGCCCCATTGATCGGCTCCGGTCGTGCTGACTGGCGTGAGGATTCATCATGGCTCGAAAACGACAACTTTTCGCAACATCCGTCAACAATCCGGAGAGCCGAGATAATCTGCCCGAGGGTATTACGCTCGAGCAGCAGTTGCACGCCCTCGGAAGCCCCCAAGAATTTACCAGTCTCGCGTGGTCGCCGGATGGCCAGTCGCTGGTTGCAGGAACGGTGACCGGAGTTGTGACGTTGTGGACCGCGTCTCGGGGAAAGATTCAACACGAATCCACTTGGTTGACGAACATCGAACGCATCTACGCCTTGGCTTGGGCGTCGGATAGCAACCGATTCGTTGTTGGTGGTCACAGCAACCGCTTCATCTTGATCGACAGGCATGAAACGCAACCCAGGACCGGACTTCGTTCTCCACTTGGTCGCTTGATATTCGGATTAGCTTGGTCCCCGGACGGTTCGACAATCGCTGTCGGGAGTGCCGCCGAGACCATTTCCATTGTCAATGTCCAGACGGAACAGACCCAATGGACATTGAACGGACATGGTGACGATATCGGTCGTGTGGCTTGGAACCCCGACGGGCGATTGCTGGCGTCGGCATCTGTAGACTGTACCGCTGCGATTTGGGACGTATCTTCCGGTGGGATGCTGCGCCGATTGTCTGGGCACTCTGAACCGCTTTCGTGTGTCGCTTGGCTACATCACGATCAGCACGCTGTTACGGCAGCGTTTGATCACTCGTTGCGCATATGGAACGCCGAATCGGGCGAGCAAATCGCCATGCTGGAGGGCCATGCGGACCGGGTTTGGTGTGTGTCCGTCATGTCCTGTGGCAGCTTGGCGGCGTCGTATGGCGAGGACGCGATTCGGTTCTGGCGTTTCGACAGATTTGAACCGGTCGAAGTGATTCACCAAGAAGGGCTTTCTGGCAGATTGCAATCACTCGAATTCCATCCCACCGAGCCCATCCTTGCCGCCATCACAGACGGCGGTCAATGCATCTCGCTCTGGCGTTTGGATGTTCCTCGCTTGTTGCATTCACCCAAGCCGCCTGATACGATCCGGTACGCGAACGCCAAGGTGGTCGTGGTCGGCGATACGGGCGTGGGCAAATCCGGGCTGGCGATCCGTTTGAAGGACGACCGGTTCGAGCAGACCGAGTCGACGCACGCTCGCCGTGCGACGGTCCTGGACGCTGAGATGGTGGACGATCCGGTTGCTCCCGGGCGGCAGATCGCGCACGAGACACTGCTCTGGGACCTGGCCGGGCAACCCGGTTACCGTTTAGTCCACCAATTGTCGCTGGACGATGCGGTGGTGGCGCTGGTGTTGTTCGACGCCCGCAGCGAGACCGATCCGTTCAGCGGCGCTGCGTACTGGTCAAAGGCGCTCGGCCAGGCGCGATCCAACGTACCGATCAAGAAACTGTTGGTGGCCGCGCGCGTCGACCGCGGCGGCGTGGGCGTCAGCCGCGAGCGGATCGAGCGGTTCGTGCAGGAACACGGCTTCGACGGGTTCTACCGGACCAGCGCTTTGACCGGCGAAGGGCGCGAGGAGCTGCTGAACGCGATCCGCCGCGCGATCCCGTGGGAACGGTTGCCGATCGTCTCGTCGAACCGGTTGCTTTCCGATCTTCGAATCTTCCTCCGCCAGCGCCGTGCCGACCCCAACCAGCCGCTGATGGTCACCGCGGGCGAACTGTGGCAGGAGGTCCGGCATTCGAACGTGCTGGACAACGTACCCGATGCCGACGGCAAGCGGACGTTCGACCAGTTCGCCGCCAGCCTGCAGCGGCTGCACGAAGCGGATGTGATCGAATTGCTGAGCTACCAGAGCACCGACCGGAAACCAACGCCGGATATCGACGTACTGCTTGAGCCTACATTCGTAGATGCCTACGCTTCGGCGGTTATCCTGGCAGCGCGGGACGAACCGGATGGACTGGGACATCTACCGGAGTCCGACATCTTGAAAGGCCGCTTCCCGCTGGATCCGGCCGAGCGTCTGACCGATGGCGACGCGGAACGCAAGGTGCTGGTAATGGTAATCGAGCGGTTCTTGGATCGGGAGATCGCGTTCCGCGAGCGCATCGACGGCGTGGATTATTTGGTGTTTCCGTCCCAATACACCCGCGAAGCGCCGTTTCCGGGCAGCAGCTCGTATGGCATCCGATACGATTTTGCCGGCCCGCTGCTTAGCATCTTCGCCACGCTGGCCGTCCGCTTGGCTCACCATTCGGGATTCGGCAGCCGACAGTTCTATCGCAACGCGGCTGCCTACGAACCTGCGGACGGCGGGCGGTGTGCGATCTTGTTCGAGGACCTCGACGAGGGCCGTGGCCGGTTGTCGGTCTTCTTCGAAGACGGGGTGACCATCGAATCGCAGGGCGTCTTTCTGGAGTACGTCTACGAACACTTGCTGCGCAAGGCCCTGCCAGGCAGCATCGTTCGCCGACGGGCGTATCATTGTCGTAAGTGCGGTTATCTGTTCGACGATCGGGTGGTCGAACGCCGGTTGGAACGAGGCGATGATCAGATTGTTTGTTCCAATTGCGATACGCGATCGCCGCTGTACGATCTGCTGCTGGCGCCCAGCGACCGTGATCGCGAAGCGATTGCTCGGATCGATGCCGAGGCGCGCTCCGGGATGCACCGTCAGTTGGCCGTCACGGCGATCCAGGGTAAGAAACGCAGTGGAGCGTTCGATTTGTACTTAGCGTATCCGCCTACGGACCGCGACGCGGCGTTATGGTTGGCGGAATGGCTGCAAGCGTTGGGGCTGCGTCCCTGGCTGGACGTCTGGCAAGCGGTACCGGGTCAGACTTGGGAACAGACGCTTGCATCATCGACGGACCGGATACGAGCGGTTTTGGTGGCTGCCGGTTCAAGCGAACGGCAGGTTTGGCACGATACGTCACAAGCGAAGGTGCTGGCTGCGTTCGCCGAACGGCAAGCCCGCTTCTCGATGGCGCGGCTGCCGCGGGCCGACCCCCCGGAATCGGTGCGCGAGACAGCGCTCCAAGAGGCTCCGGGAGCCGACGTTGCCCCGTCGATCAAATTCCTCCGAAACCGAACTTGGGTCGATCTGCGCTGGCCGGATGCGGAGGATGTGGAACCGTTCGAAGAATGCCTGCGGCAATTTCTTGGGCGACCTTCGCACGAGTTTGGAGCATCCGAACGGACCCGGGAAGTGCTGGCATGGAAGCTGGAAGACGAGCGGCGACGGCGACAGTGGGTCGATGCACACCGCGATGCTGCCACCCTGATTCGCTTGGTCCCCGATTCGAAACCGGAGACATTCGGCAGCGATGGTCCGGAATCGTTGCGTCTTCAGATTGCGGAAGCGATCGGGATGCCGTCTGCATTCGTCTCGGTTTTTAACCAACAGATCTCACCGCCGCGAGTCACGCTCCGGTTCGCGGTCCCCGAGGACGCTGAGCGGCTGCTCGCGATGGTCCAAATCGACGATCCGTTCCTGATCGAAGTGCTGAACCGCTGGGCGGTCGATCGCACGAGGTTCCACAGCCACAACCAGAATGCACTGGCGCCCCTGAAAACGCACTTAGCAGGGAAGTCGCTCACGTCAACGCGTGCAGTAGGCCGGATTGAACCCCGGGAAAGGCCGCCGGAGCAGCAACCAGCCGTTCAGATCCTGCGCGTTCGGATGAAAAACTTCCGTTGCTTTGAGGAACTCTCGTTGGATTTGGACCGTCCCTCGACACTCGGCGGCTTCTGGACTTGCTTGGTCGGTATTAACGGCTCGGGAAAATCGTCCATCTTGCAAGCGATCTGTATCGGACTGCTCAGTCAGCCGACGGTCCACGAGTTGGGCCACGGCTCGCTCGAGCGGCTGCGCCGATTGCATGACGGTCGCCGCCAGGATCTGGAAGTGACGATCCACTGTCGCGACATGGACGGCAACGAATTCGACGAATGGATCACCATCAAAGCGGACGGGGTTCGGTCGGGCCGGCGGGCGCGGCGTCTGCTTAAACCGGCAGCGATGGACCGATCGCTGCTGGTCGTCTCCTACGGGGCGACGCGGAATCTGTCCGAAGCGACGGATACACGGCACGCGGACAAGAGCGACGAAGCACAACGGCAGATGACGCTGTTCGATCCGCTGGCAAGTGTCGCCAGCGCGGAATCTCTGTTGACCGCAAGAAACCAGGATACGGGGTTTCTGCGATTGTTTGCGCAATTGGTGAGCGAGGTTTTCGGCGAGCATTTGCGGATTGAGCCGCGAGACGGCGGCGTGGCGTTCCGTACCGAAGGAGAGATACTGGACGCCGTCGAGTTGCCGGACGGATTCCGATCGAGTGTAGCGTGGATGGCCGATCTGTGCCAGGCATGGTGCCTGCGGTTCCCCGAGCGGGCGAGCCAAGCCAGTCCGGCCGACATCGAAGCGGTCGTCTTGATCGACGAAATCGATCTGCACCTGCATATGTCGCTGCAAAGAGAACTGGTGCCGGCGTTGCGAAAAGTGCTGCCGCGGGTCCAATGGATCGTCTCGACGCACTCGCCAATGATTCTGACCAGTTTCGACCGTCACGAGATCATGGCCTTGGATCGAAGCGAGCCCAACGGCCTGCGGGATTTGGACCGGCAGATTCTCGGCTGGACGACCGACGAGGTGATCCACTGGCTGATGGAAACTCCGGCGACCAGTCTGGTCATGGAGGAGAAGTTGCGCGAGACTGCGCGATCGGGCGGTGATCAATCGGATTTGGCGGTCCTCCTGGAAACATCCGACCAGGTGGATGAAAAGGACGCTCGTCGCCGGGTGGCTGCCCTGAAATCGCGTCTGGAGAAATACAAGCCATGAGGACGTTGGTGCCGACGAGCCTGTTATCGCCGACTCTGACCAAAGAGGGTGTGGGCGGCCGACTGGCCGCAAGACACGTCAATGACCGCCACGAAGATTCCACCGCGCGACTCACCTTTCCCAGCCATTGGAACTTACCGGACGTGCGCGGCCTGCTGTACGCGCGGCATTGGCGCGTCTGCGCGTTCTGCGGTTGCGATTTGCCTCGCAATGACCGAGGCGACGTCGAACATTTTCGGCCCAAAGGAAAGGTAGAAGAAGATGCCGATCACGGCGGATACTGGTGGTTGGCCTACGATCTGAATAACTACCTGCTCAGTTGTTCGCTGTGCAATCGCGTTCGCAAGCGAGACCGTTTTCCGTTGCGGCCCGGCGCTCGAGTCCGGACCACATATTCGCAGCGCCGGCGTCTGCGGACAGAAGGACGATTACTGCTGCACCCTGAGTGGGATCCGGTAGAGGATTGGCTGCGGGTCCGATGGGAAGAATCGTTATGTTTGATCACGCCTCAGCAGCACCTGTCCCCAGCCGCGCGAAAACGTGTGCAGTTGGTTATCGACTTCTTCAGTCTGAATCACGATGTGCGGCTGGTGCGTGAGCGAAATCGACTTCGTGACGACGTACTGGACGCCTTGGATCAGGAACGCGGCGAGGATGCAAAGTACATGGCACTCCGATTTCGACCGCACAGTCTGGTAGCCAAACAGATCTTGGCGAATCGTGCGCTGCAATACCTTCCGACCATCGAGGAAGAACTGCGGTGGTTGCTGCACGTCGCCTTGAAGGAATTGCTCGTTGCAGTCGAATTGCAGGACCGGTCGGGCTTGACGGACAGTCCTCATGAACGGCTGACGAAAGAACTACTGTGGACTTTGGCAGCGTTGTGCTTGGAACCTTTGACGGGCAACCGCGCCGATGTCGAATCGCTGTTAGAGGATGCTGACATGACAGAAATCGTACGGCCTTTCATAGATGCTTTCGCACGTGCATATGAAAACCCATAGGCCAAGGGCGGCAGATTCCGCTGCATCGAAAACGCCGTCCAACCGTTTAACCGGCAGCCGAAGGCGCCCGCTGAAACGATCAACCAACTACAAAGCGGCTTTTCCGAAAACGACTCCCGGCCCCTTCCGAAAAACGCAACACCAATTCATTTGCCGATCGGAAGGCGTCGGGGCGATGCTTAGGCAAGGGATCGAGACGATGATTGAAATCAAATACACTGGCGACGCACTTTGGGAAAGGATTGAACGAGCCGTGGAAAAAGTGAAGGACCGCCTGCGTCGTGTAACTCGCGCGTTGAATTCCGCCAACATTCCGTACGCGGTCATTGGGGGTAACGCCGTACAGCACTGGGTTTCCCAAGTCGACGAATCGGTCGTCCGAAACACGCGCGACGTGGACATTATAATGAATGAATCGGATTTGGAGCGAGCCATCCGGGCTTTGGCGGTCGAGGGATTCATCTATCGACGAACTGCCGGAGTCACCATGTTTCTGGATGGCGCGGACGCCAAAGCGCGTGACGCAGTCCACGTCGTATTCGCGGGAAAGAAAGTCCGCGAAGAATACCCCGAACCGGTTCCAGAAATCGACAGGTACGAACTCATGGAAGACGTCCGTACGTTACCGTTCGAGCGCTTGGTCGCGATGAAGTTGACCTCCTTTCGAGACAAGGACCGTGTTCATCTCCGCGATTTGATATCCATCGGCCTGATCGACCGGAGCTGGCTCAATCGCCTGAGTCCAGAACTGCGAATACGATTGGACAAACTGCTGAACGACCCCGATGGCTAATGGCCGCGTCTGGTCCTTCAATGCTATGTCTCACAGTTTAGAACGAAATCCCGTCACCGGATTGGGAACTCGATTGGCATCAATATCTGATTCTGTTGAAGTGGAGTCCCGCAAGATCAGCGTGGCTGAATCGGAACGAGCGTGTTCAGTTTGTCGCATTCTGGCCTGATTTCGAAGTTTCTCGCACGCCCATTTCCATTCCGTGACCGGTGGTAGCCTGGCATTCAGTCGATGGCTGCTTGCAAGTCTGGCAGATCGTAGACGGTCAGCGCTCCCTGGACCGTGTGGACCAGTTGATCGGAAGCCAATGGTTTCTCGACAACCTGCTCGAAGGACGGCAATGCTCCGTGGATCTCCACCGCACCGAAGAAACTGCGTTCCAGGGCGGCAGCGTGCAGAGCCGGAATGGCCGTTTGGGCACCGTGGGCGACCAGATGCACGCCGCCATCGCCGGGGACCAGGCTGCGAGCCACCCGAGCGGTGACCAGGATATCCTCTGCCCGCATCGCCACGTAGGAGCGGCCCAGCATGTACGCCACCGCGACGTTAGCGCCGTCGTGACCGTTGCGCGCACCGTACCACTGGTTCTGCTCGCTTCGCGTCTCGCCCAACCCCCGCAGATCGACGGCCAGCACCGCTTGGCCCGCCGCCACTCGCTGCTTGATACCGGCAATCGCCGCGTCCGCCGACTTGCCCTGCTCGTCCAGCCACAACACGACTTGTTCCGCACCGTCGTCCGGAACGAACGCCAGCGCCGGCAGGACAATTCCCGGTTCCGGCTCGATTACCCATTGATCGACTCGAAAGCCGTCGCGCTGGAACTGGCCCACGTGCCGCGGTTCGGGCACTTTCAACTGCTCCAGCCGCCGGATGCCCGTGATACGTCGCACTTCGTCCCACATCGCTTGCCCTCGGTCGCGCCAGGCCGCCTGGCGCTGCTGCCGCAGACGCACCATCAGGTCCCGGTTGATCGCATACACGTCCCGCGCGCCCTCGATATCCATCACCTGCCCCGTCGGTGTCACCTGGATCTCGGCCTCTGTCAAGACCTCCAGATCCTCCGGCTCACGCACCTCTCGCTCCTGGCCGACCAGCCAGCGCAGCATCCAGGCGACGGTCGCTTCGCGCAGCCGGGTATGCCAACCGTGGGGGCCGACGGTTTCCACCAGGTCGATTTTTTCCGCGGCATTCAACCGCTGGAAGACAACTTGGGCTGTTTCGACCGAACTTCGCGTCCCATCGATCGGGAAGAAATCTTCGGTCGCCGCACAGACCAGCACGGGCATCGGCGCCCGCATGACCAGGTATCCCCAGTGATCCAAGCCCACACCCAACTGGCCCGCTACATTCTGCTCGGCGTCACCCGGCACGTCGCCCCGCTCCCGGATCCGGCCCAGCCAATGCTGGAAATCCGTAATGTAGCACGCCGGCGCTGCCGCCTTTAGACGGTCCTCGATGCCCATCACCAGCGACGTTTGAGTCCCGCCGCCACTGTTGCCGGTCATCCCCAGCCGGTTCGCGTCGATGTCCGCTCGCGACTCCAGATAGTCCAGGCAGCGCATGGCGTCGTGGATCATGAACTGAGCCGTATTGTTACCCAGCAGCATCGATCCGACTCCCAACGCATTGTGAGCCTGCGTGCCCCACACCACGGTGCGCCCCTGCTCGTCGCGCAACTGAATCCGCTCGCCCTGGTCGATCGGATCGAAGATCAAAGCGGCGATCCCATTCAAAGCCAGCAGCGCGGCGCCTTGTTGATATCTTGGACTCGCCTTGCCATTCTGGGCGTGTCCACAGGCCAGCAGCACCGCAGGATACGGCGGCTTATAAGGTTCCGAGTCGGGCAGGAACAGGGCCGCCGTCACATAATGTCCCGGCTGAGCTTCCAACAGCACCTTCTCGACCTGATACGCGTCCCGCTGGAGCGTGCCCGTCACTCGGGCATTCAACGGGGTGTCCATCGGCGGCAAGCCGCCGATTGCTTCGACGAACCAAGTTCGCATCGTCTGCTGCCACTGCCGGATCTGCTCGGGATCGGTGCGGTCCAGCATCGCTTGTCGAGCCTGCTGCATCTGCTGGTTGGCCTGGTCCAACAGGTAGCGGACCATCATCTGCTCCGCAGGCGCCTCGCCTGCCTTCCCGTCGAGCACATCCCACGCGGGCGGATCAGCCCCCGCCGTTTGAACGTCCCCAACGCACCACAGACTGACCAACAATACGGCAAGAAGCCCCCCGCCGCAAGATCCCCGCAACGACCCAAAGCATTTCGTCATCTGTTTTTCTCCTGGTAAGCATCACGACCGCCACTTGACCCCGCCCAATATACCACAAACCATTCCAGGCCGCACTCTTCCGAAAAGGTGCCGCCCACCAATCTTGGCCGCAGTTCGTCTGCCGGTTCGCCGCACGCGATGTCGGCGGATGCACAGCGCAACGGCAAGCATCATCGTTCGGGGCAACGTCTGGTCCGTGAATGTTTTTCCGGCACGGCCGGGTAGATGGCTCGCAAGGCCTCGACAGATCGCATGAGTTTGTTGACGTTCCGTTCCGAATCTCGCGTGGCCTCAGTTTCGATGGCGGCTTTTGCCGGCATTTGCCGTAGCGCGTGAATTCGGACCGAAACAGCATTGTTTTTCCGGTAGGGCCGAGCCACAATAGGAAACGGTACGGGCATCATGGCCAAGGCTTTGGTTGCTTGAAGGAGGTTCGCATGCGGGTTCTAGCCATCTCCTGCTGGGTATTGAGCGTGTTGTGGTGCGCGATCGGTTGGTCCGATGGCGGAACGACGCCGTCCGGTTCGAACATCGAGGCGTCCACTTGTCGCACCCGAGAGTTGATCGACCTTGATTACGTCGAACAGTTCTTGCTGTATCAGATCCGGACCTTGCGAGATCTTCCGGCGCGAGCCGGGCCCGTTTCGACGTCTGCCGATGCGATGGGTGCGGTGGATGGGATCAAGGATGGTAAGTATGGATTCCATACCGGCCGGGAACCTCATCCCTGGTGGCAGGTGGACTTGGAGGACGCCGGTTTGGATGGCATCGAACGAGTGGTGATCTACAACCGCTTGGATTACCCGCCCGGCGTCGCCAATGCTACCCGGTTGGCGATTTTGACTTCGAACGACGGCCACACGTGGACGGAGCGATACCGGCACGACGGCAGTCCCATCGGTGGGGCGATCGAAAACGATCCTTTGGTCGTGCGCTTTGCACCGCAGCAGGTGTCGGCGCGATGGGTGCGAATTCAACTGATCAGCGAAGAAGCCATCTGGCACCACCTGGATCAAGTGGAGGTTTACGGTACCGCCGATCCGCAAAAGAACCTGGCCGCCGGTCGTCCTGCAGACCAAAGCAGTATCAGCCCCTGGTCGGTGAATCGCGTGGTGGCACTGGACTTGCCGCCCGAACAGCGGCGCGCTGCGGGTCAGTGGCTGTCCGCGATGGATGCACGCGATGGATTGAATCCAAGACCCGTTTCCGGATTCATCTCCGGTCCGCTGCTCAAGCGATACGGAGCGATATGCGCGGATCGAGGCCGCGCTCAAGCCGAACGTCTGGCACGGCAGGGCGTGTCGGTCGGCGACGCGGTCGCGGAACTCGACTATGCGGCGGGGCGCCTAAAGGCTCTGCCGGACGATGCACCGACCGAACGGTTGTTGGACGCCTATCTGGAACTGAGATGGGCGGTGCGCCAGATCGTTTGGCGGCACCCGGCATGGGATGTCGAAGCGTTGCTTTTCTACACGCGTCGCGATGGTTTGATCTTCCCGGATGTCTCCAGCATCGCTTTGCCGTGGGTGGGATCGCCCGGCGGTGACTTGCAGGTGCTGACCGTAGATCGGACAGGTCAAACCTTTGGCTCAGTCCGTCCGTTGTTGAAAGACCGTCTGGCTCCCGGCCACGTCCGGGGATTCGATTTGCACTTCGATGCCCGTCGCCTGGTGTTCGCCTGGACGCACAGCGACAAGGATTTTTCCCGGCATCCCGTTCGGCCGGGCCACGAAACCTTCCAGCAGATGGGCTCGGGGTGGATCTACGAACTGTGCCTGGACAGCGACACCATCCGGCAAATCACCAGTGGCCAACGGGTGCATGATGCCGAGCCCGCCTACCTGGCCGACGAACGAATCGTTTTCATGTCCAACCGCAGCCGATCCAGCATGCAGTGCAACCAGGGGCAACACGAAATCCACCCCAGTCTGTACGCTTGTGACCCGGACGGTAGTCGCCTGGAACGCTTGGACAACAATCTGACGGGCGACTACAACCCGCGTCTGCTGAACGATGGCCGGATCGGCTATATGCGATGGGAGTACAACGAGCGCTCGTTCAACAATCCGCATGCCTTCTGGGTCATGCGACCGGACGGCACCTATCCCGAACCGATCTACGGCCAGCATCTCAGCAACCCGATCATGCACACCAATGCTCGGAACATCGCCAATAGCCGCAAATTCATGTTGGTCGTTTCGCAGCACTACAACTTTCAACGCGGCGTCCTCGGCGTGCTGGATCCCTCGCTGGGTATCCGGAACCCCGATGCCGTCCAGCCCCTCTTGCCCTGGACCTCATGGCAAGGGATGAGCGGCATGCCGACCACCAACGCCGAACGGGGTTGGTTCGCCGACCCTTGGCCGCTGGCCGAAGATCTGGCGATCTGTTCGTATGATTACTCGCCCGACCAGTACCAAGTGAACGGCTTCGGCTTGTATTTGGTCGATGGTAGCGGCAACCAAGAGTTGATCTACCGCGACCCGGACTTCTCTTCCCATCACCCGGTGCCGTTCCGGCCACGAACTCGACCACCTATTCTTCCGCGAAGCTGTGACTCGCCGCCCGCCCAATCGCCGCCGACGTCACCCATCGGTTACCACAACCAGGCAGGGGAAGGACTGCTGTTGCTGACCGATGTCCTGTCAGGATTGGAAAACGCCGTCTTCGAAACGCCCCAGGACGCTCCCCGTTATCTGCGAGTCAGTGAATCGATGGTGCTGCCCTATTTCGATTGCGTGGGCCAGACCGTGTACCGGCATGACGGATGTGACAGCGAGAACTGGACCCCCAAGCGGATCGTCGGCGACGTGCTGCTGCAACCGGACGGCAGCGCGCATTTTTCGGTCCCCGCCGATCGGTCATTGTACTTCCAACTGCTCGACGGCCACGGGCGCGAAATCCGGCGTATGCGTTCCTGGGTCAGTTTGAAGTCTGGCGAGGTGCGTTCCTGTACCGGGTGTCATCAGGAACAGATGACTGCGCCGTCGGCACATACGGGAGTATCGTTAGCCGCCAGCCTGCCCGCTGTGACGCCCGTACCGCGAGTCTCGTGGGACGATCGACCGGTCAGCTTTCACCGCGACATTCGCCCGATCCTGGATCACGCCTGTGCGAGTTGCCATACCGGGCTGAAGCCCGCCGGCCAACTTGATGTCACCGATCCTCAGGCCGCTCAGCGGCTGCAGTCCCTGGCCGCTTTTTCGCCGGCGATGGATGGAGCTTGGGTCAGCCAAGTTCATCAGTTCGGTTCGCATCGAGCCCCCCTTTTCCAAATCCTGACAGACGAAGCGCACGGGGAAACGTTGAACCTGAGCGAGCAACAATGGATCGACTTGCGAGCTTGGGTCGATCTGAACGCCCCCATCCACGACCGTTGCCGCATCGTGTGTTCCAGCGTCCAAGCCCCGTACGGCTATAGTCCCCAAGGCGATATTCTCTTGCCACCCGCCGACGCGCGTTCCGTATCGATGGAATTGGACGATACCATTCTTCATCCTGTATTCGAGCGGCGCTGCGCGGCATGCCACGAGCATCCCGAGTTAGTATTCCGCTCACACTGGGTCGACATGCAATCCCCATCGGCCAGTCTGTTCTTGCAAGGTCCGTTAGCCGCCTCTCCCGGCAGCGGGTCACGTTGCGGACCGGCCGTTTTTGCCGACGCGGATGATCCCGACTATCGGAAACTGCTCGATCACCTGCATTCCGCCCTCGCCGATGCTTGGCGGCATCCCGATTTGGACTTGATTCCCCTGGTAGAAGATGGCCGAACGCCGCGATGGGTGACCTTTGACCAGGGGTATAGTGCGCCAAAGTAACGTTGAACGTTGTCCGTCGAACGTGGGAGACGTTGGTTCATGGACTCATTCGTCCATTCCGTCGACAGTCGACCAGCTTCGCCAGCGATCGCCGGGGGGAATGCGACGCCGTGGAGGAGTATCGTGGCTGAATTCGCCAGAAGTCGGCTACTTTTTTGAGCATTCCGAATTCTGGCGAATTCGGCTACCATCCTCTTGCACGTTTCGATGCCTTCGACGCGCTGGAGTGCTTCGATTCCGATTTCGCGTCGGACATCGGCGGTGCCGGCGAGGTCAGAGACCGGCGCCGAACCGTTTTGTTACGGCCTCCAATTTACCGGCCAGTCTGCAGCGGTCCATTGTATGGGTCAACAACGGCGAAGTCACGGGGTTCGGTCCGAAGTTGGCTGATGATCGATCCTACCAACGGTTGCGGCGTCAAGTCGTGGCGTCACGGAAGCTGGCCGTGTGTCGTGGTTCTCAGGGGCGGTTGGCCCTGTTATCATTCGGTATTGTTGTCTGATCGGAGCCGGGTGAGGGTTGCCGGAGTTGTGCTCGGTCGCTTGGCGGGATGTTGGAAAATGGGGAGCGGGCGGAGTGTCATGATGTCCAGTTCAACGTTGCTTACGGACACCGCGTCGGCGGGTGGGGCTGTGCCGCATCCGCTGTGGCGGATGAGTATCGAACGGTACCACCGGATGATTCAGGCGGGCGTCTTGACTGCCGACGATCAAGTCGAACTTCTCGAAGGATTGCTGGTGGCCAAGATGAACAAGAGCCCTCGTCATTGTGCCGCCGGTCGCTTGGTGCGTTTGGCACTGGAAGCCGCGATTCCTGCCGGTTGGTTCGTGGATACCCAGGATCCCATCACGCTGGCTGACAGCGAGCCGGAACCGGACGTGAGCGTTGCCAACGTGAACCGCATCGACCTGCTGGATCGACATCCCGGCGGCGACGAGGTAGCGATGGTCGTGGAGATCGCCGATACGTCGCTCGCCAAAGACCGAGATGCCAAGCGGCGTATCTACGCCGCGGCCGGTATTCCCGTCTATTGGATCGTCAATCTGGTGGACCGGTGTGTGGAGGTGTACTGGTCTCCGGTCGATCAAGCGGGCTATGTTCGCCGCGAGACATACGGCAAGGGCGACGTGGTGCCGGTGATGCTCGAGGGGCAAGAGGTCGGCCGCATCGCGGTCGCCGCCTTGCTGCCGGGGTGAGTCTTAAAACCGCCTGACGGCTCGGAGAGGCCAGATATTTCTTAGTGGAATCGGGCGAAAGGGGTCGGGAGTCGTTTTCGGAGAACCCGCTTTCCATGTGGTGAATCGTTGCCCGAAAACGACTCCCGACCCCGTTGCGGCCCCACTGCAAGGCTACCTTAATTGACAAGAAACTCCTGGCCGGGTGCTTAGCGGACAAATTGCAGGCCGACGGTGGCTCCGTGATAGAACGTAGCGCCGCCTGCATCGATGCCGCCGCCGAAGAGGAAATCGCTGGCGGCAACACCGTCGGTGGCCAGCGCCACCTGGTTGATCCACATCAGCCGGTACCCCGCCTGTGCCGACCAGCGCTGTGAGAGCCGGTATCCGGCCGAGACGCCGATCTCGCCCAGGAACGAAACGGGCGTCGTGCTGCCCCGATCCGTTTCCGTAACGAGGCCAAAGTCGTACCGGCTGTGCTGCGCCGCCGAGTTGCCGAACACGCCGGCCCTGCCATCGGCGTCCACCGTCAGCCGCCCGCCCGCATCCCACAGCAGCACCTGAGCGCCCAACTGGCCGCCGTACAGCCGATTCCGCGTCGAGGTTTGGAACGAGAAAGGCTCGTCGGCCTCGATCAGTTCCGCTGTCAGCCGCTCGTCCAGCTCGACGTAGCGGAAGCCGGCCAACCAAGTCCAGCGGTCGGTCCAGCGATAATGGCCGTTCACCTCGACGTTGTGCAACTTGGAACGATGCGAGGCCGCGATGTCCGTCCCGGCTTCGAACCCGAAAGGCGCGGAAAAGTTCACTTGTAGCAAACTGCCCTGGTCCGTCGGCTGGGTAACCGCGGCATGCCACTGGTCGATACCGAAGTACCGAGCCTCGATCGCCAGCGGCCCGCGGATCCGGCGCGTCATGGATACCTCGAAGCCCGGTTGCACGCCCAGGTGGAAATCGCTGGCGTTCAGGACCGATGACCCGTCGATGGCGTCCTCAATCAAGTCCAACGCGGCTGGCCGCCGTCGGTGCAGGAACAACGCTGATGCCGTCACCTGCCAGGTCTCCGCAGCCCCGGTGCCACACCAGCACTCATCCGTCGGCTGCCGCTCGAACCACAAGACATCGGATTCGTGCCCGGATCGATCGAGCGCAACCGCCTGTCGGCCAGACTCCGAGCCCATGGTCACGGCCAGCACCGCGACCCATGCTGCTATCCATCCTTGGAAACTCATCGGGAATCCTTTCGCTTCGTCGTGCGACCGGCCGCAGGCGACCGGCACGAATCCAATCGTGGGCGTCTTTCGACGACACCCGCGCAAGCGTCGGAAGACACCCCGTCGCCCGGCACCATCGTGGTTATCGGCGCGATGCAAGAGTCAGGAAAAACACATCGGGAATCGGCCGATTATCCGGAAAATCCGCGCCGACCCGCATAAACCGCACATCCAAAAATCCGAGTCTTCCAGCGCCAGACCTCCAACTTCCGCCTTCCGCGTTCCGAGTTCCACCAGCCCCTCCTGTCTTCCGGGTGAGGACTCGGAGCTACTGCTGGCCGACGAGCGTCAATCGGCGAAATAAGAATTTCCGATAATTCGACCTGTAGTGGTTGATTGCCCCTTGACAGGAGTCCTGGTACGATGGATATTGGTAGGGTGGTTGTCTGCGCCAGTTCGGCGGAATTGCGCAGCGACAGGAGGTGGCTCAGGCCGATTGGTGCGTTGGCAAGACTTTGTTTTGGTGAGGATACCGAGCTGGGTCTCACGCTTCCCGCGAGGAAGTCTCTTGTCTAGCGAATCAGGAGCCCAGTCATGGCCCGACAACGTCACCCAGGGCGGTCGTCCGCAGCTACCGTCACCCGTACCCGATCACCCAGCCGCAAACACATCCGTTCCCGCCCGCTACGCTTCGAGCCGCTCGAAGATCGGCGCGTGTTGTCGATACTAAGCCCGATGGGCGGTGAATCCGGGATGGCCCCGCTCGGCCTTCACGCGGAAGACTCTTCCGCGCATTGGCTCTTCTCCGGCGAGCGGTTGACGGTGGGCCAAGAGCCGTACTCCGTTGTCGTGGCCGACCTCAATGGTGACGGTGTGCCGGATTTAGTCACCGCAAATGGAGGGGATGGCACCGTTTCCGTCCTGCTGGGCCGGGGCAACGGAACCTTCCAGCCGCAGACCACATTCGAGGTGGGCCGGGAAGTCTGGTCCGTTGCGGTCGGCGATCTCAACGGCAACGGGATACCGGACCTCGTCACGGCCAACGCCTGGGACGATACCGTTTCGGTACTCATCGGTCGTGGCGACGGGACTTTCGAGCCGCAGGTCACGTTCGAGGTCGGCAGCGGGCCGTACTCCGTTGCGATTGCCGACCTGAACGATGACGGCGTACCCGACCTGGTCGCGGCAAACTGGGAAGACGACACCGTTTCAGTGTTGATCGGCCGCGGCGACGCGACCTTCGAGCCGCAGGTCACATTCGCGGCCGGGCCGGGGCCGTATCACGTCGCGATTGCCGACTTTGACGGCGACGGGATTCCGGACGTGGCTGCGACAAACTGGAGCGACGAAGGCACTGTCTCGATTCTACTGGGACTCGGCGACGGAACGTTCGACGAGTACACCAGCTTCGCAGTCGGGAGCAGCCCCGAGTGGCTTGCGGTGGCCGACCTGAACGGTGACGGCGTGCCCGACCTGGTCACGGCCAACTATGATGACGACACCGTCTCGGTGCTCCTCGGCCGCGGCGACGGGACCTTCGAGCCCCAGGCCATCTTCGACGTCGGCAGTGGCCCTTACTCGGTCGCGGTGGCCGACCTCGACGGTGACGGCGTCCCCGACCTGATCGCGACAAACGGATGGGACCACACCATCTCGGTGCTGCTCGGCCGCGGCGACGGAACGTTTGACGCGCAAACAATATCCGAGGCTGGGCGGCGGCCCTACCACGTTGCGGTGGCCGATTTCGACGGCGACGGGCTTCTGGATCTGGTCACGACAAACATGCCTTCCACCTGGCTGTGGCCCTACAACGATGGCACCGTTTCGGTCCTGCTGGGGCGCGGCGACGGGACGTTCGGGCAAACAACGCTCGAAGTTGGCGAGTGGCCCAGCGCGGTCGCCGTGGCCGACCTTACGGGCGACGGCGTACTCGACCTCGTCGCGGCCAACGCCAGGGACGACACCCTGTCAGTCCTGCTGGGCCGTGGCGACGGGACCTTCGAAGAACAGTCGGTGATCGAAGTCGGCTCCCGCCCCTCTTCGGTGGCGGTTGCCGATCTCAATGGCGACGGCGTGCCGGATCTGGTCGTGGCAAACGATCGTGACGACACCGTCTCGGTCCTGCTGGGAGTTGGCGACGGGACGTTCGAGCCGCATGTGCCGTTCGATGTTGCATTCAAGCCCAACTCGGTAGTGATCGTTGATCTCAATGGCAACGGCGTGCCGGATCTGGTCACCTCGCACTATTCCAGTTGGCAGGATTCCGTTGGAACCGTCTCGGTCCTGTTGGGAGTCGGCGACGGGACGTTCGAGTCTCATGTCACGTTCGAGGTGGGGTTAGACCCTTATCGCGTTGCGGTCAGCGACCTCAACGGGGATGGGATTCCGGACCTCGTCACGGCCAACGCCTCGGACGACACCGTCTCGGTCCTGCTGGGAGTTGGCGACGGGACGTTCGAGCCGCACGTCCCCTTCGACGTCGGGGCCAAGCCCACGGCCGTTGCGGTCGCCGATCTCAATGGGAACGGTGTCCCGGATCTGGTCACAACGAACGAGAGTGACATGACGGTTTCGGTGCTACTTGGGCGCGGCGACGGGACGTTCGAGCCGCAGGTCTCGTTCGAAGCCGGGTATTTGCCTTGGTTCGTAGCCGTCGGCGATCTCGATCGCGACGGGGTGCCGGACATTGTCACGGCGAATTCCACGTCTTTGGGGACCGTTTCCGTGCTATTGGGCCGTGGCGACGGGACGTTCGAACCGCAGCGCTGGTTCCCTGTCGGTTCCGAACCTGCGTTTATTGCCATCGCCGACCTCAACCGCGACGGGGCGCCGGACCTGGTCACCGCGAACTGGGGCAACAAGACATTGTCCGTGCTGTTGGGGCATGCCAAAATGTGGCACGTTCCCACGGGTCGCATCGTTCCGCCTGTGGAGGCCCTCGAAGTCCGCTTTCCCCAGCCGATGGATATCGGCAGCTTCTCGCTTGCAAACGACATCGAGAGCTTCACGGGGCCGGCGGGAACGATCACCCCTTCCGGGTTCTCGTGGCTTAGCGATCAGGTCCTGCAGATCACGTTCCCTGTGCAAACGGCTGCGGGCCACTACGAGATGGTGCTCGGCCCGGCGATCCTCGACGCTGAGGCGAACCCGATGGACGGACCGTACGTCGCGGCATTCTCGATCAGTTCGCCGCAGGTAACGGGGCACTCGCCAAGAGGAATGGTGCCGCCGCCGGTTGACTCGCTACAATTTTCTTTCAGTCGTGCGATGGACACGACGTCGTTCTCGCTCGCCGAGGAGATCGTTAGCTTCACCGGGCCGGAAGGCGATGTGACGCCGACGGGGTTTGCGTGGTTCGATGACCGGACGCTGGAAGTGTATTTCGAAGCGGTGGCAGCGGGGCAGTACAGTTTCGTGCTCGCACCGACCGTGTACGACACCTTCGGCAACGCGCTCGACGTGGATGCAGGATACGAGGCAGAATTCTCGATCAGTGGCCCGCAGGTGGCGCGGCACGTCCCGAACGAGATGGTCTCGCCGCCGGTCGACTCGTTGCAGTTGTCTTTCAGTCGTAGGATGGACACCACCTCGTTTTCGCTCGCCGAGGGCGTGGTGAGCTTCACCGGCCCGGAAGGCGATGTGACGCCGACGGGGTTTGCGTGGGAGGATGACACAACGCTGCAGATCACATTCGCCCCGCAATGGTATTTTG
>SKKK01000112.1 GCA_007121535.1 Planctomycetaceae bacterium
CCGGCGGGGTACGACGAAGACACCAGACATCAAGCCGCCTGCGGCGACGCGTTCGAGGGCGAAATCCGGGATCGTTGCCAGATCATGGGTGAGCAGAATCCGACCGGTTTGGGCCGCCCATGCGAGGATGTCCGGGTCATTGGCTCCCGACAACCCGATGTCTTGGACGCGTAGCAAATCCAGGTCCGGTTCTCGCCTCGTCAGTCCGCGGGTGATTGCCCCCTTGAAGTTCTCGTCTGCGAGAAAACGCAACACGCAGCACCTCGCATCAGGTTGGACGTGCCGCAAGCAATCGGCGCCGGATGTCTTGCAGGTCACGCTGTTTTTCCTCCGCTCGCGACCGAACCTCCTTCCCGCGCCGTTCGCGTTGATCGAGGTAGGCTTGAATCTCCGCGCGATGACGCAGATAGTAGCCGATGGCAGCGTACACGTCAGGCAGCGTCAGAGTGTCGTACTGTTGCACGATCATCTCCGGAGTCGCCCCATCTTGGAATTCCTGAATCACCAACTCGAGCAAGACCCGGGAATCTCCAACGCGCAGCGCGCCGGATGTGTCTTGGCGGATGGGCGGAGCCTCGGTCTGAATCACAACGTTCACGGTGGCAGTTCCTGTGCTGGAGTAATCATCGAATTATTGCATCCGAGCCGCGCGGGGTCAACGCCACCCAATTGAGGACGTAGTGGCTGGCGCCTTGACTCACAGCTTCGCGCCGTTTCCACAAGCCCCCAAAAGACACGTATTTTCGGCACCGGTGCAAAATTTTGAATCCACCACGAGAGGGTGATGCACCCCGTCGACGGTGCCGGTCGGGGATTGATCCGAGATGGTAGACAGGCAACTGAGTACCCTTCGTAGGGTGAAATCAATCACCGGGGAAGCAGCGGGGCTCGCGTGACGATAAGCAGCGGTCACGGCATCAGTGCCCACGAAGATGAGGTGGCGTCCGATCCCGAGACCATGCCAGCCGCTACGTTCGAGTTCATGGTTTCGCTGGTGTCGCGGGCTAAGCCGGAGCAATTGACAATACATGAAGTTCCGACGTAATGCAGAACAGCTTTAAGTTTGGGAAACTCAAATCACCGAAACCAAAATCGATTGCATCCGTATAATTATCGCCGCTCTGGCACTGCCAGACGTTCGTCAGCAACTTGCCCTTGAAGGTCGCCAGAAAATCGCATGGTTCCAAGGAAAGTGCATCCGAAACGGACTGTCCTTCCAACCATTCTACTAGGTCACGCGATTCATGAACAGAAATCGTATCGGTATCAGGTTCCGCCTTGAAGATTAGGAATCGCGAACTGAACTCGACGACTATTCCATATGTGAAAACGTCACCGTCGATCGATGCGACAATTGTACTCGCATCCGTCATTTCCTTACCGATAAAACCTTCCATTTTCTCGAAAAGCGACATTGTTTAGTCGAGTCCTAAATCAGGTACTTGCTTCTCAATTCCTTCAAAGTTCGACGTAACACTTCGTCAGGTCTTGCACGCTCGACTAACTCAGCGAGCGGCGGACCGCCATCGGCTCCGCCTGGAACCCGTTGCAGTGTTGCGAGACCGTCTTTACCGGCAAGCAGATGTCTCGGGGGCTAGTCTGTAATTTCCCCGTCTATTCTCTTTCTATTTCAAGGCCAGTTGTGCTTTGCCTATTCGGTTCCTCAATATTTAGTGATGCCGCGTCCCCTAAGAGGTGTTCCGTTCGTTGCAAGTATTCTGCACCACGGTCGCTTGACTCGGCAAGATAACAGGCTACCGCCCGAAGCGTGTCCGGCGTGATCGGCTGGGCGGACAGCGCGTCAACGTGGGCTCGAAGCGCTTTCGCGTCAAGACGATCCGTCGTATCTGGGCAAACCGTAAATCCGGACCACAGCAGTCTGCAACGTATCGAGTACGTCATGCCAAACGAACCCTTCGGACTCTTCGCCGCGAGGAAAGCGAGTTCTCCAGTCATCCAATTCCAAAAAGACCGCTTCCACATCCGGTCCCGAGGATTCTGCCCCAACGCGATTCAGCACGTACTCCCACCACGGTCGGAAGCGTGTAACAAGTTCCGACATTTCCGGCCCTGTCTCACCCAACCGAAATACCAGCCACTCAAGGGTGTCCACGTTGATAGGGTACTGCTCGCTACGTATTTCAACATCTGCGCGTAATCCGCGAAGTTCGCTCAGGGGAACGGCGTCAGAAGTCGCGTTGATTACCAAGGTGGCGACCGTACTGCACGCATCGCGCCAAAAGACGTCCGAGACACCGCTAGGAGCGCGCCCTTCCCATGACCTTACGACGCACACAATGGCATCCCGCTCTCCGACCCAACTGTGGAACCAGTAGACCTTGGCTGCAAACCACCCAGCCACCAAGATCACAACCGTAGCCAGCACCACCGCTACACGTCGCAGATGCTTTCGATGGTGGTTCATGGTCAACCTCCAAATCCAGTAAACTATTCGCGTTTCACTAAAATCTAAGCCTACATGAAGAACAACCACAAGAGCCCCAGCCAAATCGGGACGAAGAGCAGATGGGCTCGCCAGCCACGTACGACGAGCAAGACAATCAGGACGTTAAGAAAGGTGATGTAAATATCCACCTCGCGTGTCAGAGGTGGAGGACGCGTGGCTCCCGTGCTGGGCAGGAGTATAAGGATAAACAAAAACCACAATAAGGCACAGGTGACGGCGAAGACCTGGAGTGTTCGCAGAAAAGAAAAGGAATACCAGTTTTCCCGGTGCCAAGTGTTTTCAGAACCCTGTTTTCCGACGCCTCCCTTTGCTCGCTCGCCTTCTGTATTACCTCTTTCGTGTGTCATGCTTTGCCTCTTTGTCTCTGTCAAGGGCCGTCAGTTCGCGAGTTCCGGTATTTGCTCCTTGTCCGTCGCCTCAAGAACCGCGTTGGCCCAGTCGTCGCTGAGCTTGCTCAAGTATGTCCTGTACGTCCGCAACGGTTTACCGGCCCGGTACAGTTCCAAGGCAGCGCGGACCCTCAGTTCCACGATCTGCCGGACTTCTATCCCGCGGTCCTCAACTGGCACATACTCGACCAACAGCAGAGCGTTCTCCTGTGCTTCGATCGCCTTGTCGAATTGTCCTAATTCGGCATAGGCCGCCGCTACGCAGGCATGGAGTGCCCACCGTGTGCGTTTGTCGGTGTCGTCGAATTGGTCGAAATATAGATCGGCGGCGATAGCCGCGCGGGCATGCTGTAGAGCCATTTCCCCATCGCGGTATTGCGGGGCCGGACAAGTCGCGCGAATCCATCCCAGTAGGTAATGTGCCAGAATACAATACTTGTTGATCTCGGCGGCGTCTGTTAGTGCTGCGATCGCCTGTTCGTACCTATGTTCGCTGATAAATTCGTTCGCGCGATCGACGGCAGCAAGGGCGCGATCCATGGAATCATGGTTGTTCGGGCATGCAGTTAAACCCATCAGCACGGTGAGCACGATGCAGCGGGCAATCAGCGTTTCCAAATTCACGACGCAGCCCTCCATTCTTTGTGTATTATCGCGGTCTCTGTTCATCTAACCGGAACCAAACTGCCTTGGTGATCGTAATCGTATAGGTTCACGAAATCGGGCACGCGGTCCACGGTGCCCGACCCCGTCGCGGGTTGGCTGTCCAACCGGGTTCCGTATGTGCCGGCGGTCACCGCCACTGGGCGCTCCTGCATTCGAAACGATCTCTGTGATGATGCTTCACGGTTCTGCTCCAGGTGCTCGAGGGGATTTGCCGGTCGCTACGGCTGGATTATCAGGACTCAGTAGTTCATTGCGAAAAAAGATCGGTCGTTCAAGCAACACTGCGAACATAAATGCGTCACTGGGGCGAATATCGATGGTCAGACGCAGTCCATTCTGAAGAAGGCAAAGCTGTGCATGCCAGACATTGTCAATAGACTGATCGACCAGTACGTGGACCAGCCGACCTCCCAGCGTGGTCAGAATGTCCACAGCGGCATCGTGCGTCAACGGCCGCGGAAATGTAACGTTCTTCAGACGCCGCTCCAGAGCCGCAGCCTCAAAGATCCCAATCACGATCGGCAAGAATCGCTGGCCACCGACTTCCCGAAGGTAAACAAGTTGCTCGTCCTGGATTTCGCAGAGTACGATCAAATCGATTTCGAATTCGGTAGCGTCGTCCAATGTCGCGGGTAATCTCGGCGTACCTCGGGAGTCGGGTTGGTAGGCGGTGAGGACGCTACGAGCGTGGTTCTCGCACAAGTGTTTCTCACGCACGGATCGCCCAGATTCCGGCCACGTCAGATGAAACGTCGCCCTTTCTTCGCACGAGTCGCATGGCGGTGCCTGGGACTGCGAAGCAGCGTCTGCCAAAGGTGGCTGCTTGGGCTTACGAGAGAATGGCCACGAAAGCAAAGGCCAATTCAGAGCGGTGGGCAATCGCATTGGAACGGGGCTCCGATCAGTCGAACGGGTTGGGTGGTTGTTTATCCGACTTCGATCGCTCTTGTACGTATTGTTGATCCTCCTGGCTCAAGCGGTCAAGGGGTACGCTCACTTCGCGGCCGTCTTGGCGTTTCAAACGGACGGCGCTGTCCACTACGTCCTGCAGCACCGCTTCGATGACGTGCGTGCCGGTGGCGTCCGTCCACTTGCGCGGCTCGTTCTCCGGTGAAGACTCGGGTATCCAGTACGGCTGGAACAGGTGCTCGGGAGCCAGTTGGATCTCGTCGCGGGTC
>SKKK01000645.1 GCA_007121535.1 Planctomycetaceae bacterium
ACGACATGCTGTACGCCGCGGCCGGCCGCTCGTCCTACCTCGACGGCGGCATGCATCTGGTCGCCATCGAGCCGCATACCGGCAACATGCGGTTCCACAAGACCCTCGACTCCCGCCAACCCGATGGCTCGCAAGTATTCGACGGCGTTGATGCATACGCCGGGCGAGAGGAGGGCATCGACGGGTACCTGAACGACGTGTTGTCGAGCAACGGCGAGGCGATCTTCCTGCGGCACCAGGTATTCGATCTGAACGGTAATCGGCGGGACGGTGCGATCGCCCACCTGCACGGCGCCGATGGCTACTTGAGCGGCGACACGACCAACCGCCTCCAGTGGAGTTACGCCCCAAGGTATACCTCGTTGCACCAGGGCGCGTTTTACTGTATGCAACTCAGCCGCACGCTGTACCCGTCGGGCCGCATCCTGGTGGAAGACGACGAGGTGATCTACGGCTATGGGCAGAATCACTACGAACAACCGCGACTCGAGCCCGGCGGGCAATTCGCCCTGTTCGCCGCGCCGAAGGAAACCGGCGTGCCCGAGGGACATACCGTGGTCGAATACCGGCAGCTTGGCCTGCGGGGTGAGGCGTCGGTCGGTTTCCGCTGGTGGCGGCCGATCCCCACCCAAGCCTGGGCCATGCTGCAAGCCGGCGACGTGCTTTTCGTAGCCGGGCCGGAGCAGGACGCATTGGGGTCGGAAGCCGCGTTGGCCGGCCAGTCGGAGGCGACTCTGCTGGCCGTCTCGACCGCCGATGGCCACCCCCATGCCCACACGCCCCTGCCAAATCCTCCCGTCTGGGACGGCATGGCCGCCGCCGGCGGTTGCCTGTTCCTGGCAACACGTGATGGCCGCGTTCTTTGCCTCGCATCGGCCAGCAAGGACTGATAGGCATAGAACGATGCTGAAAACACGTTTTCTCCAGCAGATTCTGGGAGGCCAACAGATTGAATTCATTGAGAATCAAAGAGAGCCCGGTAATCGCGCCAGTCAACCACGAGTTGGATCGTCGGCCAGGAAGCTGGTTTTCTTCCGGTTGAGATTCCCAGTGAGGGGCGGACATATCGTGCGTAGCACGCTTGTAGAGCTTGATAGGGTCTTCGGCAGAAGTACAATCAAGGTTACGAGCAGCGGTTGCTCGTACGCCGACTGGTCAGGCCGGCAGTACCGAGGCGACGAAGTTCGCTTACAACCTAAGGTGCAGTAATATCAGCCCGCGTGGAGATTTGCCATGAAGCGTCGTGATTTATTGAAAGCCGCGTCTGCTACGGCCGGAGCATTGGCTGTCAGTCCCTTGGTAGCTCGCGCCCAGCGTGTGTCGGATGTCGGCAGCCGGAAGACGGATGTGTTGGTGATCGGCGGCGGCACCGCCGGTTGTATCGCTGCCCTGCAAGCGGCCCGCGCCGGGGCTCGGACGACCCTGATCGAGATGGGCAGCCAGTTGGGCGGTACGACCACCACGGGCGGAGTCGATTTTCCGGGCTTGTTTCATGCTTGGGGCAAGCAGGTGATCGCCGGGATCGGGTGGGAGATGGTCCAGGAGGCGGTCCGATTGGATGGCGGCCGAATGCCCGATTTCAGCCGTCCGCCGAGGGCACATATGCAGCATCAGGTGCGGATCAACGGCCCCTTGTACGCGGCCCTGGTGGAAGAAGCCTGTTTACTGGCAGGCGTCTCACTGGGTTACTACCAGTTTCCCCTGTCCGCGACGGCTACCGAGGATGGTTGGAGCCTGGAGATCGTCGGCAAAGGCCTGCGGTACTCGATCGTCTGTCAGCAACTGATCGATTGCACGGGCGGTGCTGACATCGTGGGACTGGCCGGGTTTTCGCGAATGCGTGAAGAGACCACGCAACCGGGGACCCTGATCTTTCGGCTGGGCGGGTACAACATCGACGACCTGGATGCCGACGAGATTCAGCGACGTTTCTTGCAAGCGCTGGCCGATGGCGAATTGGAACATAGCGACACTCGGGGACCAAGGCGATTTGTCGGTTTTCTGGCCGGCGGTGGCGTCAATGCGCAACACGTGTGGGACGCGGATTCCTCCACAGCCGACTCGCAGACTCAGGCCAACATCGCCGGTCGCCGTTCGGTGCTGCGGCTGATTCGCTTCATCCGCAGTTTGCCGGGATGCGAGCGTGCCCAGGTCCAGCGGATGATGCAAGAAACGGCGGTCCGAGAAACCTATCGGATCGTTGGCCAGGCGACGATCACCCACGATGATTACACCTCCGGTCGGCATTTCGACGATGCGGTATGCCATTCGTTCTATCCCATCGATCTGCACGATCGGGGTGGCGTGGTCCCCAAGCCGCTGACGCCCGGCACCGTGCCCACGGTGCCGCTGGGTGCGTTAGTGCCTCGGGGCAGTCGTCATCTACTGGTGGCAGGCCGCAGCGTTTCGAGCGACCGACTGGCCAATTCCGCGCTCCGCGTCCAAGCCTCGTGCATGGCCATGGGCCAAGCTGCCGGGGCCGCGGCCGCGTTGGCCATCCAAAACGCCACCACCCCGGCTGCCGTCGATCGGAACGAGCTTCATGAACTGCTCAGACAACACAACGCGATCGTCCCCGGCTGAGCGCTGCGCAAAGAAAGGATGATCGTGTTTGGTTGCAATTTTGGGCGACGACGTTCAAGATGATTCCCAAACGTTCAGAATTCCAATCCCTCAGGAGACCAGACCATGTTTACCCGCCGACGTTTTCTTGCCGCTGCCGGCTCAATCGCCGGATTTCACATCGTTCCGCGTGGGGTCGTGGCGGGGGCTGATCAGCCGCCGCCCAGCGAGCGGCTGAATATTGCGGGGATCGGCCCGCGGTGACGGTCACCTGGTACGACGGAGGTCAGATGCCGCCGCGCCCCGCCGAATTGGAACCGGATCGCCAACTGTCGGACAACGGAATTTACTTCGTCGGCGACCGGGGCACCCTGTTGGGCGGCGGCTGGGCGGGCACCCCGAGGCTGGTTCCGGAATCCCGCATGAGGGACGCCGAGCTGCCACCCAGGACCATCCCGCGTTCGATCGGCCATCACGCCGAATGGATTCAGGCCTGTAAGGACGGGAAGCCCGAGGATTCCCAAGCTGGGTTCGCTTACTCCGGACCCTACACGGAAGCCCTGCTGGTGGGCGACCTGGCGCTACGGCTGCAGAAGCCCATCGAGTGGGACGCGGCCGGCATGCAGGCCACCAACGCCCCGGAAGCCGAACCGCTGATCCGCAAGACGTACCGCGCGGGCTTTGGCATCACATCGTAGCGCGGCCGAGATGTCTGTGGTTCGTTATGCCCGCCACGGTCGATCGCGGTCGCGAAGCCTGCTGAGGATGTCTTTGGCGAGCTGTGCGTTCGGCTCGATCTGGAAGTCGAGTATACCGACGATGATGAAGTCGGCTCCGTGGCGGAAGGCGTAAGAAAAGGCGGAACGCGGTGGGAGCGCACCGGCAGCCAACACTTTGAACGCGAGCCAAGCGGCCTTCACGTTCCGCATCACCTCGATCAACTTGTCGGGGTCGATGCACCACATGTTGTCGTGGTAGCGGCCGGCTTCGCTGCTCCGTCCCATATACCAGCAGTACTCCTCGCGAAATTCCGGCAACGTCGCCGACCAGTAGCGATCGCTATGAAACGTCTTGAAGTAGAAGTCAGGGGCGACCTGCTTCTCTTCACATTCGGTGACGTCAGATCCTCGATCTTGCCGCACGGCATACCACGCTCATTGATCAAATCGTCAGGGCCCGTGTCGGCCGAATCGCCCGCGCCATTCGATGCGGCGGCAACGGCCCCGACCGCGCCGACCGCGGTCACCATCTTGCCAATGAAATCCCGACGATTCGAATCATGCGACATCCTGCTTTCTCCTTTAGTTGCATCGGTCAGAAATGGGCGGACATCTTGCTTATCAAGGTTGCTTATCAAGGTTGCTTATCGAGGTTGCTTATCGAGGCCCCAAGCTTTGAAATCTGCAGGCCCAGGGCGAAAACCGCAATCCCTCGCGTGCGGAGCAAATGCCCCCCAGGCGGGAAACTTGCTGCGGCAGCACTCCTTCCACGAGAGCCGTGACGACGTCGTGCCCGGCATGATCGCCGCCATTGAGACGCGGGCGATGCTCATCAAGCGGGAATACGATATCGACCCACTGGCCTGTGCGCCCTTGAGCTGCCGGTTTCTCCTGAGCTATCGTTCTTCCTTTATCTTTCATCCCTTGGTGCAGGACGCCCACATGCCAACGCTGCATCGTCGCCGATTCCTGAAAACCGCCGGCCTGCTGGCCAGATCTTCCGTGATCGAAAACTGCCGCCCGCGACACCCTGAATGGCGGTTTGCTGCGAACCCTCAATTGTTGCCATGGCCTCGGCCAGGAGCACGCGGAGCAGTTTGGGCGCTTTCGCACCGTCCCCCGATGTCCGGCCGACGCGTCCTGATCACGCCGGCGGAGAGTCTTCAGATGCACTGCCTGGATCTGCTGGATGGAAGTCACCGATGGTCCCTGGACCGCAGCAACGCAGCTTTTCTCGCCTGCGTGGATCGCGGCGTGGCCGTCGTAGTAGGCGACCGGCAACTGACCGCCATCGAATTGAACACCGGGAGAGTCGCCGCCGGCTGGCCACTGCAGTTGCCCGAGGGCAGCCTGCCCAGCGGACGCGGCTATCACGCCGACGGACAGTATTATTTGCCCTTGAA
>SKKK01000268.1 GCA_007121535.1 Planctomycetaceae bacterium
ATTGTACCACGCGGCAGGCCCAGTTCACCCGAGATGAATCGCAATGCGTTGAGCTGAGTATCTCCCATGATACGGGCATCAAAGGAAAGCCTCAGCATGTCGAAGTGAGAAACCGAAAAGTCTCCTAAAGTCACTCCGGGTATCTTGGCCAGATCGAACTCGGACGACTTGAACCCGGCAGCAATGACATCTCCAGGGTCGGCCGTGACGGTCTCCGCGAGCGTCCAGGCTCCTCCGTAACCGCTGGCACCCTCCGCTTGGGGATTATACATGGGCGGGGCAGTGTTGAAGACGGTGCCGCCAAGGCGACTGAAGCCATCCGGACTGTCCGGATCGAAGTCAAAAAACGCGACTTTGCCCGCATGAGCGTGCGAAAGACAAACCAACGTCAACAGCAGGCTAACACAGAATCGCATCATGGTCACATCCCTCCAAGTACTAGGCAGCCCCGGTTGAAAAAAGGGGCTGCCCTGGGCAGAGCCGAATAAATCTGGACCTTTCCAGGCAGTCGAAGGATTTATCTGAAGTCGGATTCTACTTCACTCTCATCGGAATCACAAGATTTTGGCCGCTGGAAACAACCAAGAAACACAAAAAAGTCGAGACCTTCTTGTCTGCAACTGTTGACGATCCTTGGACCTGCCGCTTTTCGGGACGTATCGGTGCGCCCGTTGGTTCCAGACAGGGCGGCGCGGTGCATCGGCGCAGGTGCAAGACGAATAAACAGCCTTTGGGCAGCGACGTTCCCACCCGCGAAGCGATGTCAGATCATCTCCCCGCGTTCTTCCTCGGTAAACTCGTTGCTGACGACGTCACCTTCTCGATGCTGCTGACGCATGCGGGAGACCTTTTCGCCTGTCGCTGCGTAGGCAGCCAACATCTTGTCCATTGCAAAATTGGCCACACCCGCGGCGGCGATTCCCATGCCACCGGCCTCGGCGAAAGCGTCCTGATTCGCACCGAGGAACGTGAAATGCCAATTGTACGTGTCCTGCTGACGCTGGATCATCGCCTTGATGTCGGCCTTCGAGAACTCCCTGCTCGAGTTCTCCTCTCCGTCCGTCATGACCACGAAGACCACCAGGCCCGGGCGATCCTGTTCATCCATCTTCGCCAACCGCTCGCCAGTCTCGTTGATCGCCCTGCATTCATTATTCGCCATTCGCCGGCCGTGTAACACCTTAGTACACAACGAGGCGAGAATTTCGGGAAATTTTCTTGAAAAGCATCCCCTCGTTTGTCAGCAAACTGGCTCCTCCGGACCATGATCGCGATCAGGACGAAGACCCGCCCGCAGACGACGTCGCTTGCCGTCTGGGGCGTCCGCCGTGGATAATGACGGAGGCGTGCCTGACTGGCTGCAAAGCGTGGTACACCTGGAATCAACGGATCATGGGCCTGCTGGAAAGAACTAATCCCCGAGCAACCTGGCGGAGTGTCCTGTTGCGTGCGGTCCAAGCCGCAGGCGTCGGGGCCCTCGTATTCTTCCTGGCCTTCAAGCCCGCTGTCCGCGAGGCGTGGCCCGTCATGCTCCCGATCTGGTGTCTGCTTTGTGCGTTCGTCGGGGGCCTCTTTGAATGGCAGGTAGCTGACGAAGCGGATGGATGCAGCGGGAAGGCGATCCATAGAAATTGTCGCCGGTGCGAATAGGATGATCAGGCCGCTGGATTGGACGAGAGATACCAATGGCACACACCACGATTCAGGCTCACGATCATGACGACCGCATCACCCGCTGGCTCCTAATCGCCATCAGCATCTACAGCGGACTGCTGGTTACGCTGCTGAATGTCCACGTCCTGTCCTCCGGCAGCACCCGGGAGCGAGCGATCATCCTGATGGCGGACGGGCTGATCCTGTTTTGGGTCGTCATCGGTGGCTCGCTGACGCCTTGGTTGCGATGCTGGTTGGTTCCCAAGCTGACGGCCATCCCGATCGGCTGGCGGGTCCGTTTCGTACTGCTTTGTACGGCGATGGCCCTGCTGGAAGAAGTCATCACCACGAGCATGACCAACCTGGCTCCACTGCTGGGCACGACGCCCGAGGAGGCCCACATCACGGCTTCCACCAATTACTTTGTCGTCGTCTGTTTCCACAGCGTCGTGGTGTTCGTGCCGATGTTTGTGGCTTGGGCCTGGATGCTGAGTCGCTGGGATTTTTCGCCGTTGAAGGTCCTGCTGTTGTTTGGAATCACCGGATCGATCGCCGAAGCCAGCATGAACCCAGCCAATCTGATCGGCGGCTCCTGGGTGTTTGTGTACGGGTTGATCGTGTATTTGCCCGCCTGCACGGTGCCGGAAGATCGAGGTGCGATACCGATCAGGCGATGGCACTACCCGCTGGCCGTGATTTTGCCGCTGCTGGTCACTGTGCCGGTTGTCCCCGTGGTGATTCTTGTGCGACAATGGCTGGGTGTCGAGTCATTCGTGGAGGCGTGACTGGCGGGTCGTTTGCCGCCGCTGTTTTCCATCCTTCCCGGTCGTCAGGAACTGGGCTGCGTCTCCAAATTCGGCATCATTGCTATCTGTTGTAACGCTGCACTCCTGGGATTAGACTGCCAAAATTCCAGATTACGCTGTCGGACGAACTGGCAACGCCTGCAACCCAGACGGATACGGAATAAGGAGCCCTTCATGGAACTGATGTGGATCACAATCGCTTTGTGCTTCGTGTCCGTTTACTTCGCGCACAAGATCCGCGAAAACGCGATCTCACAGCTTTCCGACGACAAAAGGAGTTCGGCTCGCGACATCCGGGTGCTGATGACAAACTCGGTCTGCATCTATGCCTGTGTTGCCTTCCCGGCAGCATTTGCGATCCGGAAATCATGGCCCGACCCTCGCTGGCTGGCAACGGTGATCCAGATCGCTGTCACTGTGATTCTACTGGGGATATGGCACGCAACGTTGAAACGCAAGCTGGTCACGTTGGAGTTGCCGGATGCAGCCGTTCACGAGTTGGTACGCTCCCACGGTCTGTATGCCATTGGCGCCGCTTTGATTGTGGTGGGAAGTTTCTTGTAAATTTGCACGCGGATCGTCAGCCAGACACAGCAACCGAGCCGTCAGGCAGCCAATCTCGACTTTCCGGAAACGGTTCGTCCGCCGCCTGCACGAATTGGGATATACGACGCCTTTTCGATGGACGAAAGCATGAACCCCACGGGGACGACCTCTGGTTTGTTCGGTAACCGTCAGCTTGCCTCTTCCCAAGCGGTCTTGGTCACCTCATGCAGCAACTCGTCCTCAAGTTCGATTCGCACACACTCGGCGATCTGCTCTTCAGGATCGTCGCCCATGCCTGACTCTGTTTGGCACCACAAGTCGATGACAGTTTCATCGCTCAGTCCAGCCAAGAATTCCCGAATGAGGTCCGAGAAGGTGTCGGCGAATTCTCCGTCGAACGAGTTCTGTTCCGCCATTTGAGCGATTACCGTATCCCAAAGGTTTCGCCTGCTACGCTTCCCACGAGGCACAGCGTGTCGCCGGGCCGCTGATCTGATCATGTCGATGGCTTCATCAAGTACCATTTGGGCTTCCTTCGGCGTTGGTTTCCATGCGGAGCATTGTGCTCACGTTGCCGGTCACTCAAAACGGATCTTCAGATCGTACTGGTCTTTGATTTGCAGCATCGCTTCCGCGTTACCCCGAGCATCGTCCACCGGGTGGTGGGTGTGCTTCGTCTTGCGCAGACGTTTGAAGCTGGCAAACATGTCCCTGACCACACCTTTGTACAGCGAGCCGAGATTGGTGGAACTGTGCCCGAACGGGTTCTTGCCGAGGAAGTGGTGGAAGTACCAGTTGATGAACTGCCAGTCGAAGCCGTTGTTGTCGGAGATGAACATGGGCTGACCGCTGCGGACCTCGGCGATCCAGTCGGCAAACTTCTGCATGACAGCGGCGGGCTCATCGAAGCCCAGCGTTTCCTCCCTGCAGAATCCGCTCACTTGCAGGGCCTCGGGAATCCACTTGTCCGAGATCGGCTGCAATCGGCCGTAGAACGTCCGGTCGAGTGACGGCTCGACCACGATCGCCCCGAAGCAGACCATCGAGTAATCTCCGGGGATCGGGCCATCCGCTTCGATGTCCACCATGATGTAGGTCATGTTCGCCTCCTCTGGCAGTCTGTAGTCACCGTTTCTTCGCCCCGCCGTTTACCACCAGCGTCTCCAGCACTTCGTATGGCTGGGCCCCCACGACGCCTTGGCTGCCGACCAGGAAGGTGGGCACAGCAGTGATACCAAGGTCCCGGCACCGCTGCCAGTCCGCATCGACAGCGGCCCGAAACCGTCGCGAAGCCAATGCCTGGCGAGCTTCGTCTTCCGGTAATCCCAACTGCCGCACTACAGACAACAGGATGTCCATCTGGGCGATGTTCCATCCATCGACGAAATAGGCCCGGTACAGGGCATCATGGATCGCCGTGCCGCCGTCTTGCGTTTCCGCCCACTTGGCAAGCTCATGCGCCAAGCGGCTGTTGTAGGTCATCGTCCGCCGTCCGTAAGGCAGGCCCTCTTCTGCCATCAGGTCTGCCAACCGCGTCTGGGCGGCTTCGATGTCGAACGATCGACCAGCGAACAGTTGCTGCAGCGTCAGACCCTCGTCAGGCGTGTCCGGGTGCAGCGGGAACAACGTGTAGCGAAACTCGATCTCGTAGGCTGCCTTCAGTCGGTCTGTACGCACGG
>SKKK01000395.1 GCA_007121535.1 Planctomycetaceae bacterium
CAATGACCTTCCGACGGAACGATGTATCGGGCGCGCGACGCCGAGCCGCGCTTGTGGCGGCTATCGTGGCCGCTGTACTTGGCGTGAGCTTCATCCGGATGGAGCGTTTACGCGCTGACGAACCGCCCAAACCCCAGGAAGGCCCGCTGGAGCCGTTTCTCGGCGAGCCGCAGCTTGACGTGCAGCCGCTGTTCCAGGGCGGGCGTTTCCCCAGTGTGGTGGTAGCGATGGACGGTACGGTGTTGGCCTTCTGGGGCCAGAATACCTTGCCCCGGCTGCGGCGCAGCGAGGACGGCGGCGCCACTTGGGGGCTGGAAATCGAGGTGGGCGACAACCCGGAACATGCAGGTCGCGGCCTGGGCGCCGCCGTCGTGGATGAAACCACCGGCGATGTGATTGTGTTCATGGACGGCACCGATGGCGATTGGGAGCGCGGCCACGCCTGGCGAAGCCGCGATCACGGGAAAACATGGGTGCATGAGGGCGAGAACACAGCTATCGTCAAACCGAACACCCCGCCTGCGATCGAGGGCAACGATTTCATTCCTGGCCGGGGCAGTACGCACGGAGCCGACTCGGGCATCACGCTGCGGCACGGCGAGCATCGCGGCCGGCTGCTGCTTCCGGCCCGGGTCATGCCCGGCGGCAACGCGCGGCAGCATTGGCCGAAGCACTACAACTGCGCCATCTACAGTGACGACGGCGGGAAGACGTGGCAGACGAGCGGGCCGTTTCCGGCGTTCGGCACCGGCGAGGGAGCGCTGGCCGAGCTTTCCGACGGGCGGATTTACTACGATTCGCGCCGGCACCTCTCCACCGACGGCCTGAACCCGCGCCGGCGGCACATCGCTCACAGCAACGACGGCGGCCGCACCTGGGAGGATCTTTCGGTAAGCGACGTCCTGCCCGATGGCGACCAGAACCGCGACTACGGCCTGATGGCCGGGCTGGTGCGCCTGCCGGTCGAAGGCCGCGACATTCTGGTGTTCAGCAATATCGTCTCGACCGGCGGACGCCACAACGGGCACGCTTGGGCCAGCTTCGACGGCGGCAAGACGTGGCCCCTGAAACGCGTCGTGGACAAGGAAACGTTCGCCTACTCGTCGATGACAGCCGGCCGGCCCGGCACGCCAAGCGAAGGCTGGATTTACCTGCTGTACGAGGGCGCCGGCGGCGGGCGCATCGCGCGCTTCAACCTGGCTTGGCTGCTTGACGGCGAACCGACCGGCGATGGCGAAGTGCCGGAGGACGTAGGGTGGAGACAAGCCAGCCATTTTTCTGGAAACTTTTCAATCAGCAGGTCACGCCCGACGGCCACGAGCGTCCGGCCTTGAGATGAGCAGGGGTCGGGCGGCTGCCTTGATTAAGGAGAAGCGTTATGCGAAACGGTATGCGAGTGTTGTTGGCGGCTGTGTTCGGGCTCGCGGTCTTATGGGGGCTGCATTCCGGCACGCTTGCCCAAGAGACGGGCGGCGCTACCCTGCCGGTCGCCGGCGGCAAGGGGGAACAACAGGGGCCGGCGGCGGAAAAGCAGAGGCCGATGGAAGGGAGACTCAATGCCTTTCTGGGCGAGCCCTTGTTCCAGAAGCAGATGCTTTATGGCAACGGCCGCACCCGCGGCCCCAACATTACGGTCGGCGTGAACGGAACGGTCCTGGCCAGGGGCGCCGGACAGCTCCGGCGCAGCAAGGACGGGGGCAAGACCTGGGGAGAGCCACAAAAGGCGCCTCCCGGCCTTCTCGTTGTCGACGAAACCACGGGCGACGTACTGTCGGTACATACCCGGGGCGAAAACAGGCTTTGGCGCAGCACCGATCACGGGAAGACGTGGCGGGAGGAACGCATCGAGCTGAAACCCAACGCCGCCATGATTGAACTCGGTGAACCGGCCCAACACCCCGGGTGCATTCACCAGGGTGGCGCGGAAAGCGGAATTACGATCCGTCACGGAGACGGCGGCCTGCACGGCCGGCTTCTCTTGCCCGCCCGGTACCAGCCGTACGGCAGCAATGACCGGGAACACTGGGCCGGCAACTACAATACGGCCATTTACAGCGATGACGCCGGCAGGACTTGGCAGGTCAGCGGTTTCTTTCCCGAAGGCTGGACCGGCGAGGGCGCGCTGGTTGAGCTTGCCGACGGGCGCGTGTACTACAATTCCCGGACACACAATCCGAAAACGGACAAGCGGCGCATGGCCTTCAGCTATGACAGCGGCGAAACCTGGACCGACCTCGAAGTGGTCGACAGCCTGTACGACGGCGGCGGATACGGCCGGGGCTATGGCCTAATGGGCGGACTTGTGCGCCTGCCCGTGAAAAACCAAGACATCCTGGTTTTCAGCAACGCCGACACGCAGGGAGGAGATCGCTTGCGCATGACCGTATGGGCCAGCTTTGACGGCGGCCGAACATGGCCGTTGAAGCGACTGGTCTATGCCGGGCCGAGCGCCTATTCATCGCTGGCGGCCGGCCGCCCCGACACCCCCACCGACGGGCGCATTTACCTGTTGTTCGAGGGTGCGCCGGGAGGCCGTTACAACGGCATCCAGGTCGCCTGCTTTAACCTGGCCTGGCTGCTCGAAGGCGAGCCTACGGGCGACGGAGAAGTACCGGAGGACGTAGGGTGGTGACAAGCAAGCCATGCGTCCGGTGGGACTTCGGTCGCTGGGGCGGCCGTGCTTCCAGACAAGCGGTGTGCAATTGGGCCGGCAGTGGCTAGCCGTCGCAATCCACTGACATTTCTGATCGAGGCAGCCGATGATATCGTCTACTCCGTGGCAGACATCGAAGACGGAGTCAAGAAGGGAATACTCACATGGGACGCTTTAAGGAACGAAATCACGAAAGACGGCGGCGGCGTGGTCACCGATACGCTGAAACGGCTTGATAAGATTTTGAAGGCCGGACGGGCTCAGATTCCGCCCGGTCTTCCAGATGATGTCTACGTATCAGCCTTTCGTACTGCCGCAATTGCCACACTTGTGCCAAGCGTTCTAACGAGTTTCAAAGATCAGTACGACGCAATTATGGACGGCCGGTACAACGGTGAGTTGATTGCAGATTGTCACGCTGCGCCGCTCGTCAAATGCCTCAAGAAGATCGGCCGCGATCGAGTGTATTGTACACCACCTACGCTCAAGCTGGAACTCATGGGCCGAAAAGTCATTGGTGATCTCATGGACATCTTCTGGGAAGGAGCCAAGCAGATGCCGCTCAATGATACACCCAAAACCAAGAGCTTTCCCGGTAAGGTTGCTGCTTTGCTGTCGGAAAACTATCGCCGAGTTTTTCAAAATTCCGTAAACCGCGGCCTACCGGAGATTTATTCCAGATTTCAGCTTGTTACGGATTACGTTTGCGGAATGACCGATTCTTTTGCCACGAGACTTCACGCTGAGCTTAGCAATGGGATTTGACGATGCCAAACACGAACTGCTGAGAAGTCTTCGTAACGAGGTTGCTCGTTTCTACAGACGCGATGACCGGCTTTGGAAGGAGCCCGTCGTACGGTCGACAGCAGCAGGATGTCGCTGAGCTTCACACATGGATACGCTTCATCGTTAACGCGTATCGCGACGAGGCAACTGAGCGTCTTCGGCTGCCTATACGACGACAACGGAGGCTTTGGCCTTTTGACGACGACGGAAGGAGAGTGAGACTCCATTCGATGTCAGAGGCAACTTCGGCGACCCATTGATCAACCCAACGCCCAAGATCGTCGTGCGACTCAGCCTCCGCTTACGGGAGGAATCCAGGCGATGTCGGCGTTGGGTGGGATGACCGTCGTATCATCGGCATATTGATTGTTGATGGCTAACAACGAATGGCGGAGGCTGTCGACCAGGTTCGGATATTGTTCGACGATCGCCGCTCGCAGATCGGCGACGGTGGCCGGATCGGGCACTTGGACTTCGATACGATCGCGTCCGACGATGTCACGCGGGGCGGCAAACAGTTTGACTTGCACGTTCATGTGACCACCAATTCTTCACCTCGAGTCGTCAAAATCGTCGCCAGTTCGGGCATCAGATCGTAGGAAAGCGCCAGTACTTTCAAGGGGTGCAACGTGGGTTTGCTTGTGCCTTGTTCCATTTGGATCTTACACGCGCTGCACTCGGTGACTCCGGCCTGAATGCCCGGTTCCCGCAGGGCCGAGATCACTCCCCAACCCGCGCGCAGACTGCTGCGGTAGTTTTCGCGTTTCAGGCCGAACGTACCAGCCATCCCCGAACATCCTCGGTCGATCCGGTGGACCCCCAACCCCGGGATCAAGCCCAAAAGGTTTTCGCCGGGACTGCCGACTTGCAGCGCCTTCAAATGGCATGGCAAATGGTAACCCAGGGTTGCATTGATCGGTTTGAAGTCCAGTTCCAATTTGCCGGATTGATGCAGGTGCCAGAGATACGAGCAAGCCTCGCTGGTATGCTTGGCCACCAAGTGCGCGTCGTCTTCGTCGATCAGGTTCGGGTACTCGTGCTGCAAACACAGGGCGGCGGTCGGTTCGGTACAGAGGATGTGGTACCCTTGGCGAACCGCGTCGGCCAGCAGTCGCACGTTCGATCGAGCGAAACGCCTCGCCTGCTCGGCGGCGCCCAAGGCGATCGCCGCCGCGCCGCTCTGGAGTTGCCCCGGCGCGACGAACACGGCGATGCCATTGTGTTCCAGGATGGCCAACAGGGCTCGCGCAAGTTGCGCGTCGTGCCAGTTGGCATAGACGTCGACGAAGTACAAGACTTTTTGGCCGCCTTGTCGGGGTGGGCGCGTCAAACGGTGCCGGTGAGCCCAGGAGAGAAACGGTCGGCTCTCGAACCTTGGCAACTTGCGGCCCTGGGCGATCCCCATGATCTTTTCCATCAGCCAGCGGACTCGTCGATTCCGGATGGCCCAGTTCGCCAGGGAAGCGACCGACGAGCCCCAAGCGCCGAACAGATCCATCCGCGTCAAGCACCAATCGGCCAGTCGCAGCCCGTTGGCCGAAACGTACTGAGCTTTCGCTTCCTGGACCAACTTGGGGATGTCCACCTGGGCCGGACATTCGAAACGGCATTGATGGCAGTTGACGCAAAGATCCATGATCGTTTTCAGATCGTCGCGTGCCAGGCAATCGGGCGTCAACCGGCCGCTCAACACGGCTCGCATCAAATTCGCCTTGGCGCGCGGCGACGCTTCTTCTCGTGGGGCAAAGCGGAAAATCGGACACATCCGCTCGTCGGGTCCCTGGGCTCGACATCGGCCGCACCCGTTGCAGGCTTGTGCCTCGCGATCCAATTGGTGTTCGCTCCAGATCAACTTCCACTCGGCCACGGGCAACGGCACAGCGGTTGGGTTGCCGGAATCGGCGGACGCGACTTCTTGACGGGCGGGCGCGGCGGGGCGCAGGTTCTTGATCAGCGGCTGAGGCGCCTCGGCGACCACCTTGCCGGGATTGAAGATGTTCTGCGGGTCGAAAATCCGTTTGACTTCGCGGAAGACATCGTACAGTGGGCCGAATTGCCGCCGGACGAACCAGGTTCGGCTCAGCCCGGTTGCGTGCTGGCTGCTGACCGTCCCCTGGAACCGTAACACCTCTTCGTACAGATCCGTGGCCAAATCCTGCATGATGCGAAGATGATTCGGATCGGCCAGATCCAAGAAAGGACGATAATGCAACTGGCCATGTCCCAAATGTCCGAACATCGAGGCCGTGACGGCATGCGCCTTGAAAACATTCTGAGCCCGCACAAGGAATTCGGGAACTCGATCCGGCGGTACGGCAATGTCCTCGATAAAGGGCAAAGCGCGCGTGTTGCCCTTCAGCCGGTACAATGTCGAAACGACTCGCCGCGACAGACGCCAGTAGAAATCGCGTTCGTCTTTCTCGATGGTCAGCCGCGCATCGAAGGCCATGCGGCGATGACGAGTCATGTCGGCGACGATGCCGCGAAGATGATCGCCCACTTGGCTGACGTCGTTTCCGCCATATTCCACCAACAACAAAGCCTCGGCTTCCGCCGGGATCAGCAACTCGTAGCGCACGTCCATTTCGCGGGCGATCGTCAACAGCCGGCGGTCCATCAAGTCACAGGTGGCCACGCCGCGCTGGACGATCTTCAATGCCGCTCGAGCGGCCGAATCCAGACGGTCGAAGAACAGCAGCGCCAATCCTCGATATCTGGGCAGGGCGATGGTGCGGACTCGCGCTTCGGTGATCAGCCCCAAGGTTCCTTCCGATCCGACCAGCAGCCGCGCCAGATCCAATCGACCGTTTTGCAGGACGCCGCGCAACTGGTAACCGCAACGGTCCAAGACCGCTCGCGTTGGATGTTGGGCGATCAGCGTCTCTTCGCGTTGGATCAACTGGGCGACGCGTCCTGCCACTTGATGGGCTGCGGGATGCGCCGACGCGGAATAGGGATCGTGCACCTCGTGTTGGTTTGCCTGGATCACCTGACCGTCCGCCAGAACAATCTGCATGCTCAATACGTGGTCGCGTGCGGAACCATAAGCCGGCCAGTGCGAACCAGCCGCATCGACCGCCAGCACGCTGCCCATGGTGGTGACGCTTCGAGTCGCCGGGTCCGGGCCAAAAACTCGTCCCGACTTGGCCAATTGCCGATTCAGATGAGCTAAGACCACGCCGGGTTGGACGACGACCGTGTCCTGGTCGATCGCGACGATCCGCCGCATGCTGTGAGAGAAATCGAGCACCAGACCGGGACCGAGCGAATCGCCGGCCAAACCCGAGCCGGCGCCCCGAGCATGGATGGGGATCTCGTTCTCGGCCGCATACTGTACGCAAGCCACCACGTCGCTCAGCCCCCGCGGTCGCACCACTCCCACGGGCCGCACTTCGTAGATGCTCGCGTCACTGGCGTACATCTGCAGGAAGGCTTCGTCACAGCGCACCTCGCCATCCAGCAAACCCCGCAAATCGGCTTCGATACGGTCTCTTTCCATGCTTTGATCATCCCATTCGATGGCTTTTCAAGCAAGATGGCTGAGCGAATGTGTCTGAAGCAGTTGCAAGACCAGCGTACCGACCTTTTTCTCAGCCGTTCGAGCGGCGGCAATGACGTGCTCGGCATGGACAACATGCGGTGCATCGGGGCGCGCGACATTGGTGATGATGGAAAGTCCCAAAGTCTTGAGCCCGCAGAACACGGCAGCTTGCGCTTCGGGTACCGTGGACATCCCGACTGCGTCCGCACCGATCCTGCGGAGAAACCGATATTCAGCGCGCGTTTCGTAGTTCGGGCCGGTCACGGCGACGTACACCCCGGGATAGGCGGAAAAGCCGTGTCCGGCGGCGATCCGGATCGCCTTTCGGATCAACTGACGGTCATAAACGCTTTGGGGAGCCCGATGTCGAAAACCGGTGGCATTCGAGCTGCCTTTCGATCGGAACATCAGATTGATATGGTCCTCGATCACCATGACATCGCCGGATCGAAAGCTCGGGTTCAAACCTCCGCTGGCGTTGGACAGCACCAGCGTATCGATCCCCAAAGCGGCCATGCCGATCACGGGCAGGGATACTTGCTCGATCGAGTAGCCTTCGTAAACGTGGCAGCGCCCTTCCATCGCGACGATGGGAACACCACGCACCGCGCCGCAGAGCAGCCGCCCTCGATGACCGATGGCCGTGGAACGCGGCATGTGCGGCAATTCTGCGTAATCGAAAGCCGCCTGGACTTCGATCTGTCGGGCCACCCCGCCCAAGCCGGTCCCGAGGATCAGGCCCACGACGGGGCGGCGCGGCCATCGCGAGCGAACGACACCGGCGACCTGTTGGGCACGCTGCCACAACGCCTCGGAAACCCGGGGGCGTCCCGACGGACCGGAATCGGACGGTTCCACCGATCACTGCTCCCGGGCCAAGATGCCCATCACCATTTTTCGCAGATTCGGCTCGGCACGATTTGCGATCTCGATGATCTTGCTCACATCCGCCGGTCCCAGAGCATCGGGCAGGCACATGTCCGTGACGATCGACAATCCGGCGACTCGCATGCCCGCATGCACCGCGACCAGCACTTCGGGGATGGTCGACATGCCGACCGCATCGGCGCCGATCGTCCGCAGGAACCGGTATTCGGCTCGCGTTTCGAGGTTCGGTCCGGGCACCGCGACAAACACGCCTTGGTGAGCCGTGATGTTTTCGCGGCGCGCCACCTCCAACGCTCGCTGAATCAGTTTGCGGTCGTAGGGAGCGGACATGTCGGGGAATCGAGGCCCCAGGCGATCGTCATTGACACCGATCAACGGATTATCGCCCATCAGATTGATATGATCCTCGATAATCATGATGTCCCCGCATTCGAAGTACGGGTTCAAACCACCGCACGCATTGGAGGCCACCAGCATCTGAGCCCCCAGCGCCCGCATCACTCGGACGGGCATTGTGATTTGGCGGAGCGAGTAGCCTTCGTACATGTGAAAGCGGCCCTCCATCGCCATGATCGGCAACCCCTGCAACTCTCCGCACACCAAGCGACCCCGATGGCTGATGGCCGTCGAGTTGGCGAAGTGAGGGATCTGTTCATAGTCGATCGCGGTGTGGACATCGATATTGTCGACCAGGTGCCCCAGTCCCGTGCCCAGAATGATCCCCGCATGAGGCGCTTCGCGCCACTGCGACCGGATCATGGCGGCTGCTTCCTGAATCTGTTCGTACAACCCTTCCATCTTCGGTTTCCTTATCGAGGGGGTGTGCTGAGTCGGGGGGCGATAGATCCGTTGGTTCCCCCCCCGGGCGCGCGTGTTGGTTTCAAGGTTCGATCGCTGAACGATGACTGGTGTCAGCCAGCATCTGCAAGACTCGCTTGGCTTCCCCTTGATCGATCGCATGAGCGGCACGTTGACAACAGACCTCCAAGGACGGATCTTGCCCCGCGATCCACAAGGCAGCGGCTGAATTGATCAAGACGATATTTCGATGAGGCCCCGGTTGGCCGTCCAGCACGTCCCGGATCATCCGCGCGCTGGCTGGCGGACCATCGACCTTCAGGGCCTCCGGATCGCCTCGGGCGACGCCGAACGAATCCGGCGTCCACGCGAACTCGCGGATTCCTTGCGGGGTGACTTCCGAAACGTTCGTGGCTCCGGCCAACGTCACTTCGTCCAATCCGTCTTCTCCACTGACGACTGCTGCCCGAGTCGCTCCCAACAGTCGCAGCGCGGCGGCCAAGTGCGGCCTCAATTCCGGACGTCCCACTCCCAACAACTGATACGCTGCCGAGGCAGGATTGCACAACGGACCCAGCAGATTGAAGATCGTCGGGACGCCCAATCGCCGCCGCACCGGCCCCACGTGTCGCATCGAGGGATGCAACTGCGGTGCGAAACAGAAACCGATCCCCACCTGGTCCAAACAACGCTCGACGGTCGCCACGTCGGCCTCGATATTGACCCCCAGCTCGGCCAGGACATCGGCCGAGCCGGATTTGCTGGTCATCCCCCGATTGCCGTGCTTGGCGACCGGGACGCCGCAAGCCGCCGTGACCAGGGCGGCCGCCGTGCTGATATTGAACGTTTGCGATCCGTCCCCGCCCGTCCCGCACGTGTCCAGCAGATTCGAACGTTTGGTTCGGATCGGGGTCATGTGGCGTCGCATCGCCCGAGCCGCACCGGCGATCTCTTCGACCGTCTCGCCTTTCTCACGCAACGCCAGCAGGAATTCGGCGATCGAGTCCTCGGAAAGCTGCCCCTGCATGATCGTATCGACCACCGTGGCCATCTCGTCCATGTTCAACGATTGGCCGTCCTGGATTCTCGCGATGATTTTCTGCATCGATGGTTTACCTTCCATAAAATGATCGGACGCCGACTGCCATCTTGCAAAGTGGAATGCCGGATCGTTCGGCGGTCACTATTCTGGCACTTCGCCGGACAATCAACAAGTCGGGAGCGACACCCCCCAGCTTACTCGCAGCCAAGGAGGGTATAAATCGAGGGCTCTTGTCGTTAAATTATGTTGAAAGCGTTCGAAGTTTGAGGAATCGGACCACCTACAGCGACAGGGAGATGAAATCATGTCCAATGTGCTGCGCAACATTCCTTCGGTCAACGACTTACTGGAAAGCCCACCCTTGCGAAGGGCAATGGAGATCGCCAATCGAACGGCGGTCGTTTCTACCGTTCGCCAATTCCTGGACAATCTGCGGCACGAGGTGCAGACGGCGGCAACGGAGGTGGATCTGCCGACGCCAGCGGAACTGGCCGAGCGAATCGCCCGCTGGATCACCGACGATCAGACGCCGAATCTCAGGCCGGTGATCAATGCCACGGGGATTTTGCTGCATACCGGGTTGGGGCGAGCCCCGTTGGCGCCGTCGGCGTTGGAGGCCGTCGTTGAAATCGCCCGAGGATACTCGGCGGTCGAGGTCGATGTGGACTCGGGCCAACGAGCACAACGAGTCGCGGATGTCGAGCGGATGCTGAGGCGGTTGACGGGCGCGGAAGCCGCGCTTGTGGTCAACAACAATGCGGGGGCGACGCTTTTGGCCCTGGCCTCGCTGGCCGCGGGCAAAGAGGTGATCGTCTCGCGTGGTCATCTGGTCGAGATCGGGGGCAGCTACCGTTTGCCCGAGGTGATGGAGTTCAGCGGGGCACGTCTGCGGGAGGTCGGGACGACCAATAAGACACGGATCGACGATTATCGCCGGGCGATTGGTCCGGAGACGGCGGCCCTCATGCGAGTCCACACAAGCAACTATGCCATCGTCGGATTTACGGAACAGGCTGCCTTGGCGGATCTGGTGGATCTGGGACGTAAGCACCATGTGATTGTGATTGATGATTTGGGCTCGGGAGCGTTGCACGACCTGACGGAATGGGGAATCAAAGGGGAACCGACGGTGGCCAGCAGCGTGCATAGCGGGGCAGATGTCATCCTGTTTAGCGGTGACAAATTGGTCGGAGGCCCCCAATGCGGCATCATTCTGGGCGGCAAACAACACATCGACAAGATCCGCAAATACCCCCTGATGAGGGCGTTGCGTGTTGACAAGCTGACCTTGGCTGCCTTATATGGCACGTTGCAACTGCATCAATCGCGGGAGCGAGTCCAACAGACGATTCCGTTGTACGAGTTGCTAAGCACGTCGATGGCGAACCTGCAGAATCGAGCCGAGCGACTGGCGCCGCAGATCGCTGCTTGTGCTGCGATCGCCGAAGCCCGGGCAGTCGCAGGGACGACCTACCTGGGAGGTGGCAGTTTGCCGATGCAAGAGATCGAGACCTGGTGCATCGCCGTGCGCCCCGCGAAGGGAACGCTTGACGGCTTGGCAAAATCCCTTAGGAGGGGTTCACCGGCGCTTTTCGGACGCATTCACAAGGACCGGCTGCTACTCGATTTGCGAACCGTGTTCCCCAGGCAGGATCTCGAATTGGTCGAAGCGGTCCGCCGCTTGACCAATGAAACGCTGGAACAGGAGATGGTGGATCGTTCCCCCATGCCCGAACCCGACATCGAAAAGCCATCGTCGTAGGCCTGCCCCTTGCGGAGGACCAAGAAAACCGTTACCTAGTTACCATCGAGGTCAAAAGGCAAATCTGCTACTGAAACCAGGAGAAATAAGATGAGTGTACTCGTATCGCAACCAGCTCCCGACTTCAAGGCTCAGGCCGTGATGCCCAATGGAACCTTTCAAGAACTCAGCATGTCCGAGTTTCGAGGCAACAAGTATGTGATCCTGTTCTTTTATCCGTTGGACTTCACGTTCGTCTGCCCGACCGAAATCATCGCGTTCTCGGATCGGGCGTCGGAGTTCGAACAACTGGGGGTCCAGTTGCTTGGCTGTTCGGTGGACAGCCATTTTACTCATTTGGCCTGGCGCAATCTGCCTCGCAGCGAGGGGGGTTTGGGCCAAATCGACTATCCCCTGGTCGCCGATCTGGATAAAGAGATCTCCAAGGCCTATGATGTACTGCTGGGTGCGGGCATTTCGTTGCGAGGCCTGTTCCTGATCGACAAAGAGGGCGTGGTGCGTCATCAGGTTGTCAACGACTTGCCGCTGGGTCGTAGCGTGGACGAAGCGTTGCGGATGGTGAAGGCTTTGCAGTACGTCGAGCAGCACGGCGAAGTTTGTCCGGCCAACTGGCAGGAAGGGGCTCGCACCATCAAGCCGACTCCCAATGAGAGCAAGTCGTTCTTTAGTGCCGAATATGCCGAGAGCTGATGAAGGCTCGAACTTGGCTGGTCCCATCAGTCGGTTGTCGATCGTGAGAAAAGAACTCTACACAAACATCATCGCTGTCGGTTAGAATAGGCCCTAGCGAGAGGGGGTTAGATGTGGCAACCGTTCTGATCGTCGACGACAACACAATGGATCGTCAGTTGGCCGCCGGGATTGTCAAGAAGGTCGGCATGGACACCCGGCAGGCCATGAATGGCAAAGACGCGTTGGAACAGATCGAACACGATCCACCCGATCTGGTCTTGACGGACATGTTGATGCCCGAAATGGACGGACTGGAGCTGGTTCGGCACATCAAGTCCCAGCACTCTGCCATCCCCGTGATCCTGATGACGGCTCACGGCAGCGAAGAAATCGCCGTCAAGGCGTTGAAGATCGGTGCAGCCAGCTACGTTCCCAAGCAGAACCTGGCGAGGGATCTGAACCACACGATCAAGGACATTCTGAGTGTTGCCACGGGAAAACGCGACGAACAGAAGGCCATGGCGTGCCTGTCCGAGTCGCATCTCGTTTTCGTCCTGGGAGTCGCCAAGGGCGGGGCACATGAATCGATCGTCGGCTACCTGCAGAACCAACTGCGAGCGTGGCAGTTGTGTGACGAAGCGGATTTGATCCGAGTGGGAACGGCGTTGCACGAGGCGTTCATCAACGCCATCGAGCACGGGAATCTGGAGTTGGCTTCCGATTTACGGGATCAACCGGATGGCGCCTACCAGATCATGGGCGAGACGCGTCGACGAGAATCTCCGTACTGCGATCGCCAGGTCTTTGTTACGGCCCATTTGACCCGCGATCAGGCGAAGATTACCATTCGAGATGAGGGGCCGGGTTTCGATCCCGGTCGATTGCCGGACCCCACCAAACCCGAGAATATCGGAAAGATCAGTGGACGCGGGCTATTGCTGGTCCGCACCTTCATGGATGAGGTATACTTTAATGAGACGGGAAATGAGATCACTTTGATCAAGCGGAGGTCGTCGGAACCGAAACGAGCGTAAGACCGAAGCGTCCGACGTCAAGGCGGAGCTGCTGCCGAATCGCGTCGGTCGCTGAGCGGCTGATCGGGCTCCACAAGATGCCTTTTCGAGGAGCGATCCCCATGCCAACATCCGATACGGGCGTGCGAATCAGCGTGCTGCTGGCCATCGCAGCAGTGGGGGTGGATCTGCTGCCGCTTTCGGTACTGTCCGGGGCCGCCTTGTATCCGATCGTTGTTCTGGTGTTGGCGGTCAGAAACAACGAGCGGCACATGCTGGTGGCTGCTTACACTTGTTCGCTGCTTTGCGTCTTGGCGTGGTTGAGTCTAACGCGGTTGGCCAGCATTGAGACGTACCAAGCCGTGGACACGACCGCCGCGCTGCTGAATCGCGGGGCCGCGTTGGCAGGGATTTGGCTGGTGGTGCAATTCACTTGGCAATTGCCTCGTTTGCGAGAGAACCTGGCGTCGACCACCAATGAAATCGGAATGGTCGCCGACCGGCTGGCGACCACCGAAGCCGTGTTGGCCGAAACCGAGATGCGTTTGGAAGACCAGTCGGCTCAGACGTCCGCGACGCTGGGTGAGGTCAATCAGAGCCTCCAAACCGAGATCGCTCAACGAGAACGCGTCGAACGAGCCTTACAAGATGCACGCGCCCAATTCGTTTCGTTGATCGAAAGCCTGTCGCTGCACGTCATCCGCAAAGACGTCAAGGGGCGATTCACCTACGCCAGTCCATCCTTCTGCTCGCTGGTCGGCAAACCCTTGGAACAGATCCGGGGCAAAACGGATCGGGATCTTTTCCCGGCGGATATGGCCAAGAAATACATGCGCGACGATCGCCGGGTGATCGAGACCAAGACCCCTTTTGAAGACGTCGAAAGCCATCCCGGCCCCGATGGCCGCAAAATGTACGTCCAGGTGATGAAGACGCCCATCTTCGACAGCCAGGGTCAAGTGATCGGCATCCAGGGACTGTTCTGGGATGTGACCGCTCGAAAGTGCGCCGAGATATCGATGCGCGAAAGCGAGGCGCGGAAGCGGGCTATTTTCGAAGCCGCTATGGATTGCATCATCTTCATCCACCTGGACGGTCGCATCGTCGAATTCAACCCGTGCGCCGAACAAACCTTCGGATACGATCGGGACGAAGTGATCGGCAAGGAAATGACCGATGTCCTGGTGCCCGACCGGTCGAGCAAACGGTTGCGGGAAAACCTGCTAGGTTACTCGGGCGAAGGCAAAGTCGGTTCGATGCTGGGACGACGCTTGGAAACCCCGATGATGCGAAAGAATCGAGAGACCTTTGCGGCGGAAATGGTGACGCAACCGATTCCGCTGTCCACCGGGGCGGTCGGATTCGCTGTCTTCATCCGCGATATCACTCAACGTAAGATGCAGGAAGAGGCTCTGCGCAAAGCCAAGGAGGCTGCGGAATCTGCCAATCGAGCCAAAGGGGTCTTTCTGGCCAATATGAGCCACGAAATTCGTACGCCGATGAATGCCATCATCGGCATGACCGAACTGATCCTCGATACTCAATTGACTGACGAGCAGCGAGAGTATCTGGAGATGGTACTGGAATCAAGCAACACGTTGTTGGCTCTGTTGAACGATATTTTGGACCTTTCGAAGATCGAGTCGGGGCGAATGGAAATGGAGGAATTGCCGTTTCATCTTCGACAATGGTTCGACGAAAGCACAAAGTCGATCGCTTTTCGCGTAAAACAGAAGGGGCTGGACTTTCAGTGCCAGATCGATCCGGAAGTCCCGGAGCATCTGGTTGGCGACTGCTTGCATCTCCATCAGGTGTTGGTGAATCTGATCGGCAATGCGATTAAGTTCACCGATTCCGGCAGTATCTCGGTGCGGATTCGACCGAAGCGCCGCGATCAGCAGCACGTGGTGCTGCAGTTCGAAGTTCACGACACGGGCATCGGCATTCCGCCCGAAAAGTGTCAGTCGATCTTTCGGGAATTCGAACAAGCAGACAATTCCACGCGACGGCGTTTCGGAGGTACGGGCTTGGGACTGGCCATCTGCCAACGATTGGTCGAGTTGATGGATGGACAGATCGGCGTCAAGAGTGTCGTGGATCGGGGCAGCGTATTCCATTTCACCGCTCGTTTCGGCCTGGATGATGGATCGACGGAAGCGGTGCGAGAATCCACACCGCCCGCCATCGAATCGACCGACTCAGACGAAACCTCGAAACCGCTAAAGATTCTGCTGGCGGAAGACAGCCCGATCAACCAGCGCTTGGCCATTGGACTGCTCCGCCGCCAGGGACACCAAGTGGTGGTGGTCGGCAATGGCAAACAGGCCGTCCAGGCCTTTCAGCGAGAGCCGTTCGATCTGGTGCTGATGGATGTGCAAATGCCGGAAATGGATGGCTTCGAAGCCACCGAAGCCATCCGAGCCGCCGAGAAGGATGAAAGCCATGTACCGGTCATCGCCCTGACGGCTCATGCGATGAAAGGCGATCGGGAACGCTGTCTCAAATCCGGCATGGACGCGTACTTGGCGAAACCGATCCGCGC
>SKKK01000113.1 GCA_007121535.1 Planctomycetaceae bacterium
CGGGCGACGACCGCCAGCGGTACTTGGCCAAGCGGGCGGGATTGCTGCAAAGCAACGCGCATTTCGTCGAACTGGACCTGCTGCGAGGCTGGCCGCGGATGCCGTTCGACGAAGCGCCCACGGGCGACTATTGCGTGCTGGTCAGCCGCGTCGAGGACCGGCCGCAGGCCGAGTTCTGGCCCGTCGGCTTGAGGGACCGGTTGCCGGAGATCCCCATTCCCTTGCAAGACCCGCATCCCGACGCGCGGCTGGACCTGCAAGCCGTACTGCACCGCGTTTACGATGCAGCCTATTACCGCGACTACATCTACGACGGCACGCCTTGGCCGCCGCTGGCCGGAGAAGACGCAGTCTGGGCGCAGCAATTGGCGGCCGGCGAGGTGGCGTGAATACGTTGCCAGGAGAGAAATGGCTCGTAAGCATCCGGCCACAAGTTTCCTGGCATAATGTAGGATGGACATTCCTGTCCGTCGTGCGGCAAATGACGGACAGGAATGTCCATCCTACCACTTTCGATCCGTTAAGAAACTTGTGGCCGGGTGCTTAAACCCGCGAGTCTGGATTCCGTCCGACGAGTCGGGTCTGAAGCGATCAGCACGCTGCTGGCCTATCGCCCACCGGATCGATATCACGATCATCGCGAGCAGATCGACCAGCAAATCCGGGACGACGACGCCTTGATCTCACGATTGAGATTGGTGAGTGGTCCCGGACTGCTCGACCGACTGAAAGGCGCGAACCTTGGAGATCCGATTTCATCTGGATGAGCACCTGGAACCCGCCATCGCCGTGGGATTGCGGTGTCCTTTCGGCAAGCGTGCGTGAAGTCGGGGTGGGCGGTGGGGTAGATTGTCGGTCGATTCTTTACTCTCAATGGAGAATGACCGATGCATGTGATAATGAAGACGGCCGGGCAACGGCTGACGGAGACGCAGCAGCAATTCGCTCGCTGGCGACAAGGGTGCCGTAGGCCCGGCAGAATTCCTGCGGAACGGTGGATGCTGGCTGCCGAAGCCGCGGCAGAACAGGGTGTCGAACAGACCGCCCAAACCTTGCAGCTCAGTCCCGAACGGCTCGAACGGTGGTGCCAACAATTGGGACTGACCAGCCAATCGGCGAAGACCGAGGGGATGCAGTTCCTCCAATTGTCGCCCATGCCCATCAACTCCAGGTTCTCCTGGCCGGCGGCAACGCCGAGGCGGCCTGCGGTGCACCGCTCTCGCGTCCCGTTTGCCTGCCGGAGTAAAGCCTGGCAAATTGGCTGTCGCCGCCGCGATCACGGAACTAAACCGCACGTCATCCGGGAACAGCAGTAAGCAACCTCGACGACGTTCGAAAGGACACGGGCGGACTCCCGTCGACTCATCCCCCATCCGACGCCCGGAAATCCAACATTTTGCAGCGCTGCCGAAACGACACGGTCAGCCAAAAGAGCAATTCGCCGAGAAGTCTGACGCCGTTCCGACGCGGGCGATCCTCGAGCACCCCTCTTGCAGGCTAAGCCGAAAAGTTCTTCGAAAATTTTCGATTTTTTTTGCTCAACGCCGAACGCGTAACCCCTTTATTCGCAACAGCTTGCGCTGACCACCCCTGCAACGGAATTCAACGTGTAGCCCGTAGGTTGGATGTTGCTTGTTTGACAGGATTGCCGCGACACCCTGAAAATGCAGGGTGCTGAGCTACGGTTGCTTTGCACGCCGGCCGGTCAGGCCGGCGGGACCGGGGCGACGAAGTTCGCCTGAAGTGCAACCTGCTTTTGACATACGCGGCATGCCGATACTGGAGGGTCGGATGCGTTTCAGCCTGATCGTTGCGGCTCACAATGAGGGCCCGTCACTCTGGAAGACGATCCATTCGTGGCGCGAGGCGGCCGCAGGGATGCCTCACGAGGTCGTCCTCGTGGACGACGCCTCCTGGGACGGCTCGGTGGAGGAGGTGCAGCGGCGCTTCCCCCACGTGCGCGTGTTGCGGCACGAACAGCGCCAGGGCACTTCGCCGGCCAAGGATCTCGGGGCGCGCAAGGCCCGGGCGGCGACCCTGATCTTTGCCGACGGCCATACGCGGCCCGAACGCGGCGCGGTGCGGCGCCTGGTCGAATCGGTCGAGGCGTTGGAGGGCCGCGCGGTGCTGACGCCCACCATCACCGGGCTGGACGAGCGCCGCTGGCGGAGCACACCGAGCCAGATCGGGCACGGCTATTTCCTGGATCTGGAGAGCTTCCATTGCGGCTGGCTGCCGCTGGGCGAACTCCGGGCGGTGCGGGAAGGTGCTCGGCAATTCTACGAATCGCCGGCCGCGATCGGTTGCGTGCTGGCGGTCGACCGCCAGTTGTACGAGGACCTGTGGGGTCTGGACCTGCACATGCGATTCTGGGGCGTGGAGGACTTGGACTTCAGCCTGAAATGCTGGCTGATGGGCTTTCGGGTGCTGCACGATGCCGAGGCGGTGGTGGCGCACCGCTTCCGGCGCCGCTTCGAGAGCTTCGACGTGCCGCTGGAGCATTTCGTGGCCAACCAACTCCGGATGGCCCGCAAGAATTTCACGCAGGGCGTGTGGAACGAGTGGGTGGACCGTTGCCGCCAGCGGCATTCGGGACGTTTGGCCGAGCACCCCGAGGGCCTGTGGGCGCGGATCTGGCAGGTGTTCCAGGAACTGCGGCCCAGCGTCGAGGAGGAACGGGCCCATCTGGCGGGGCAGCGGGTGCGTGACGAGTTCTGGTACGCCGAGCGCTTCGGGCTCCGCTGGCCGCGGGAATGCCGCAGCCGCTGGCGGCCGAGGCGCCGCGTTTCGAGGCGCTGGCCGAGCCGAGCCCCAGCCCGGCGCCCGTGGAACCGGAACCCGAAGACCCGCATGAGCCCTGCGAGGAAGACGAGGATGCATGCTGCCCGGGGGACAACGGGACGTCGTGTTTTCCCTGTGAGCCAGAGGGCACGGGCCCCGAAGAAGAAGGCTGCTGCGACGACGATGCCAGCGAAGGACCCGTTCGCTATCTCAACGGCGAACTCCAGTTCAGTGTCACCGATCTTTCGGCCGGCGGCTTCGGGGGGCTGTTGCAGCACCGCCGCATCTACAGCAACCGCCTGACCGCCAGCGCGGATGTCGGAAACGGCTACAACTGGCTGATCGAGACCTGGCCGTACCTGGTCGAGCATGCCGACGGGTCGATCACCGTCGTCCGCGGCACGCGCGGCGCCCTGTGGTTCGACTCGGTCAACGGCGACTACGTCGGGCGCTACGGCGCGTTGTCCACCTTGGTGCACGAGCCGGGCAACCAGCGGTTCGTGCTGACCCTGCCCGCCGGCCCCCAGTACCGATTCCACGATTTCGACCAGACCGAATTTCCTCCGGGGCGGTTTGCCGCCCGCATGGCCCGCGGCGGCCAGCTCACCAAGGTCACCGCGTACACCGACGATCAGCGGATCGAACAGATCGAGCAGACCGCCGGTTCGGGCGGCAGCGAAATCACCCGGGCGTTCCGGTACACCTACCATGCCCAAGGCCCCATCGAATCGGTCACGCTCCGCCAGCGAACCGGCGGCGGGGACTGGACCGACATCCGTCGCGCCACCTATGATTACTACGGTGCGGACGAAGACTTCGGAAGCTTCGGCGACCTGAAACGGGTGCGGATCCAGGACCCCGAAGGCCAGGGGTGGGGCGACATCGACGTGCATTACTACCGGTACTACAAGCAAGGCGACCCGAACGGCTTTGCGCACGGCCTGAAGTTCGTGTTGGGTCCGGAGCCCTACGCCCGGATGATCGAGGACGGCCTGGAGCCGCTGGCCGAGCCCGATGCGGTTCTGGCCCAGTACGCCGAGCAGTACCTGAAGTACGACATCGACAAGCGGGTCGTCAGCGAATCGCTCGACGGCGGCTCGCGCACGTTCGGCTTCGCGTACACCGCCAGCACGCACAGCGACGGATACAATCACTGGAAAGCCAAGACGGTTGAAACGCGCCCGGACGGCAGCGAGCACGTGGTGTACACGAACTACATCGGCCAGATCCTGATCAAAGAACTCCGCTCCGGCTCGGACCGCTGGATCGAGTACCGCCGGTACGATCACCAGGGCCGCCGGATCGAGCGGGCCAACCCGTCGGCGGTCATCGGTTACGACGATTCGCAGGCCGATCTGGACGTGGCTCTCAGCAGCGACGCGGGCCTGATCCAGGTTCGCGAGTACTAGACCGGCACCGGTGGCGGGGCGGCCAAGGGCCGGCTGCGGTTCCGCAAGATCAAACGGGGCAGCACCGGCCAGGAGATCAAGCGAGCCGCCTTCGAGTACGCCACGCATTCGGCCGGCGGCGTTACCGTCCATCCGCTGTCGAAACAGACCGAGTTTCGCAATGACGACGGCACCGGGGCGATGGACACGGCTTACCAGTACCTCTGGCACCCGGACACGGTCCAGATGCTCCAGCGCTCCACCGTGTTGCCGGCCGTTTCCGCCGATCAAAACGGATCCGGGAGCAGCGATACGCGCGTGGAGCGCTTCGACCAGTACGGGTACCCGACGTGGACCCAAGACGCGCGCGGGTTCCTGACGCGATCCGAGCACGACGTGGCGACCGGCGCGTTGGTGCAGCGGATCGACGACGTGGACACGTCGCTGGTTTCCGACGCGCCGTCCGGTTGGACCACTCCCCCCGGCGGCGGGCTGCACCTGGTCAGCGA
>SKKK01000294.1 GCA_007121535.1 Planctomycetaceae bacterium
CCGTAGATCGGCCGATCCCGATCGTCAGCTTTGTGGCTCGGCAACGGGATCTGCGGGAACTGATTGGCGATCACGTGCCTGGAGCTGAAAAGCTTAGTTTCAGCGACTCGCTGGACTGGCAGCAGGGCCGCTTCGACACGATCACCCTGGAGGATCGCAACCTGCCGGCCATCGCCGAAAAACGGGTTTTGAAATGCCGGGATCAGACGGCTAAGGACGAAATGGACGCGGCGTTCGAGCGGACAGCGCGGATGAAGGACAACGTGATGAGCATTCTGCTGACTCGCGAAGGGGATCGGCAGATGTTCCGCAAGGTCTACCCGTTCAGCCCGGCGCTGGTCCAAACCTTGATCGCCGTATCCAGCGTCCTGCAACGTGAGAGGACCGCGCTGAAGGTGATGGTGCAGTTGCTGGTCGATCATCGCGAGACACTGGAGTTGGGCGAGATCATCCCGGTGGGCGATCTGTTCGATGTGGTGGCCCACGGCGACGAAGCGTTCAGCCAGGAGATGGCGATCCATTTCGACAACGCCAAACGCCTGTACCATCAGAAACTGCTGCCGATGCTGGAGCAGCAACACGGTATCCGCCGCGAGGATGTCGAGCGTTTGCCGTTTCGCGATCCTAAACGTACTGCGTTCCGCAACGACGATCGGCTGGTAAAGACGCTGCTGCTGTCGGCGCTGGTTCCTGAAGTCGAATCGCTCCGCGGGCTGAACGCCGAAAAACTGGCGGCCCTGAACCACGGCACGATCAAATCGCCGATTCCCGGCAAGGAAGCGGGCGAGGTCTTGCGGCGTTGTCGGGCCTGGGCGGCCAATGTCGGGGAGATTCGCATCGGCGAGGAACTGAATCCGACGATTTCGGTGCAGTTGTCGAGCGTGGACACGGAAAGCATCATCGAACAGGCACGCCGCGAGGACAACCAGGGCAATCGTATTCGCCGTGTGCGGCAGATGCTGTTCGAGCAAGTTGGCATCGAGGGCGAGGGTGAATTCGAGCAGTATCACGAGTTCTGGTGGCAGAACACGAAACGATCCTGCAAGGTGTTGTTCCGCAACATCCGGGAATTGCCGGATTCGTCGCTAGAGAACGAGGAAGCGGACTGGAAACTGATCATCGACTTTCCGTTCGACGAAGCCGGACACGGCCCGCGTGACGATCTGAGCGTGACCCAGCGGTTCATGCAGAACCGTCCGCAAGGGACGAAGACCCTGTGCTGGCTGCCGTCGTTCTTCAGCACCGAGGCGCAGAAAGATCTGGGGATGCTGGTCATCCTGGAACACATTCTGACGGGCGAGCGGTTCGGCCAGTTCTCCAATCACTTATCCCCGCAGGATCGCCAGTCTGCGAAGGCCGTCCTGGAGAGCCAACGTAGCCAACTTCGTCAGAGGGTGCTGAACCATCTGGACGCGGCCTACGGGCTGGATGCGCTGACGCAGGGCTCGCTCGATACGACGCACGACTTGGACCTGAACGAGCATTACGTGTCCCTCTTTCCAGGCTTCACTCCCCAGCCCCCGGTGGCAGCCAACTTGGCCGGTGCGATGCAGCATCTGCTCAATCAGGCGTTGACACACGAGTTTCCGGCAGCGCCGCATTTCGAGGCCGAGATCAAGTCCGGTTCGCTGAAGAAGGTCTATGAACTGGTCTTCCCGGCAACTCAGGTGCCGGATGGTCGCTTGCCGATCGACAAGACCATGCGGCCGATCGTCCGGCACATTGCTGTGCCGCTGTTGCTGGGCGACATGGGGATCGACGCCACCCACTTCGTCTTGGGGCAGCACTGGAAAACGCATTTCAGCCGCAAGGCGTCGGACACGGGCAGCCCGATGTCGGTCGGACAATTGCGGCGCTGGATCGACGATCCCAGACCGATGGGCTTGCCAAAGGAGGCCCAGAACCTGGTGATCCTGATGTTTACCGCCCAGACGAACCAGATGCTGTACTTGCACGGTGCCCCGTACGAGGCCACGTTGTCCAACGTGCCGGATGCCTGCGAACTGCGGAAGGACAAGCTGCCGGACGAGGCGGATTGGGAACTGGCGCTCTCACGGGCCGGCAGCCTGTTCGGGGTAGCCGGTTCGCGTCTGCTGAGCGGCGGCAACGTCAACAGCTTGGCAGCCGGGTGCAAGAAGAAGGCCGCGGAAGTCAAAAAAGCGTGCCAAGCATACGCTGAGCGTCTTAAGCAGCGGATGACGGGGCTCGGCATGACGCCCGATACGACCGACCGCATGCAGACGGCCACCGCCACGCAGCGGATCGTCGACCAAGTGAGTACCGCAGAGCAAGGGGCCATCATCGGTTTGTTGGCCAAGGCCGTAATCGCCACCAGCGAGACAGCCATGCGCGAGTGTGTCGGCAAGGCGGCCGAACTGGAGGGCAACCTGGCTACGGCCGGCTGGCAGACCTTCGAGTTGATCAAGAAGCTTCCGGACGAGCATCAGGCAACCGCTCAAGCCATCCTGACGGATTTGAAGGAGTCCCTGGGCAAGGACGAACACGTCGTCGAACTGGCCCCCGTGCTGAAATCGGCCCAGGCGCAGGCCATGCGGCTGCTCGAAAAGGCGGTTCAAAGGAAGCCGGTCACGCCGCCATCCCATACGCCGACCCAGGTCACGCCTCCGCCGATCAAACCGCCCGCTGTGCCATTGCCTCCGCCAGGCTGGGTGCTGGTCGACGAAGGGATCGCAGACGGCTTGGATTTGAGCAAGGCCAAAGACAAGCTCGCCGCTCTGGAGAGCCGCCTGCGAGATGACTGCCGTATTCAAGTGCAAATCAGTTGGCGCGTCGAGGAGAAGAAAGGCTGATGGCTGCGAACGATGTATTTGCCCAGAAGGGGCCGAACATACCAGCCCAGGGCAAGGCGACGCGAGTTGTGCGAGGGTCGCCGCCGCCCTGGGAATGCGGTCCATTGTGCGGAATCAGCCCTGAAAGGGCGAAACAATCAATGCGTCCGTCTGTGCCGCCCTTTCAGGGCTACGCTGGGGATGCCTCCCTTCCCCAGGGCGGCGCTACGCTCTGCCCTGGGCTGATATGTTTCAGCCCCTTCGGGGCAACCAAGCTCAGCCGCGCAGATCTCTGAAAGCGCCACCGACCTCTGACCTCTGACCTCTGACCTCTGACCTCTGACAACTGACAACTGACAACTGACAACTGACAACTGACAACTGACAACTGACAACTGACCAATAACCAATGACTACCCCCTCGTTCAGCCAGATCAAGGCCCAGGTCGCCGCGATTCGCCAGAAGGTGCCGCAGGCAAGGGTGATCGGCATCCATTCGCTAGCCCGCTGGACGGAAGCGCCTCGACAGCAAGACGGTGAGCAGGACTACGTGATCCACCAGTGTGATTCACCGCTGTCCTTCCGGCTGGCGTTGCGACAACCGGCTGCGGAGAACACGACCCAGGTCCTGATCACCAGTCTTGAGGAGAAGGATCTGGGTGAAGACGTTCTCTTGCGACTGGCCAAGCGACGGCTGTTCCAGATCGACCCGTGGCAGATTATCCGTTCGCTGTTCAATGCCCACGCAGTCGATCCCCGACTAACGCGGTGCTCCTGGCTGGCCGAGGCGCTCCTGGAATCGATTCCCAGCGAAGGATATCCTCCCGCGCGCGGCGGATTCCTGGACGCGGAGACAGTGTGGCCGCTGCTGCTGCACCGAACGATCGATTTGCAGATCGAAATGCCGGATCTGACCACACTGCTGAAGTGGTCCCTCGATACCCAGGCCACAGCCCGATTCCGTCTGTGTCGGGAAGAGTTTCGCCAAGGGGTTATCGAGTGGTTGGCAGAGAAGGCCGGCCCTGCGGCAGAAACCATCATGCACTGCGTCGAGCGTCTGGACCGGCCGGACGCCGTGCCGCTGGGACTGGCTGCGGGGGTGATCTACCACTCTGCGGCGATCGGTCGGTTGGAAAAGGCCACCGGCAAGCTGGAGGAACGTTTTTTCGGAGGCCACAGCCCGGAAGCGGAACTCATGCAGCGATGGAGCGCAGCGGCGACGGAGGTCGTGCGGGCACTGCGCCATACCGAGTCGAAACCCTATCGCCAGACGATTCAGCGGGCCGACGAGATCCTGCGGGAAGTCCAGGCCGATACGCTGGCACATCTGAGCGATACGTCGCCGCTCGGGTTTGACCAACGGCTAACTCACGTTGGCCAGCGTTTACTGGACGTGGTGCGACAGGGCTCCTGGGGTCTCGTGGACGAGCTGACAGATGCGCACCATGCGGCACGCTCTCACGATCTGGCTGCCTCGGAAGTACGACGGCTGGAGCGAGTGGACATGGCCATGCGACTCGTACGCTGGCTTGGACATCGTCAGTCGGCAGTTGGCAGTCGTCAGTTGGCCGAGGCAGGAAACACCTCAGTGTGTGGAACCCGCGAGCCGAAGGATCACCAACTGACAACTGACCACGGACAACTGACGCACCCCCAATCGTTTGCGGAAGCGGCCGACGCCTACCTTCGCGAAGGCGGCTTCATCGACTGGGCTCGGTTGAGCCTGCGCAGCGGCGACCCTGTTCGCAAACTGTCCGAAGCCTACGCCCGGTTGTTCGACCGGGTGACGGAGATTCGCCAGCGGCAATCCCAAACGTTCGCCAAACTGCTGGCCGACTGGAGTGCGGCCGGCTCTCATGGCGACGATGTGATCCCCGTGGAACG
>SKKK01000295.1 GCA_007121535.1 Planctomycetaceae bacterium
CGCTGCGCACCGCCGGTGATCCGACCGGGCGTTACCGGGCCAAGTGGCAACTGGTGCGCAACCTGTACGATCTCGGGTATAATGCGGATGAACTGCGCGAGATCTTTCGGCTGATCGACTGGATGATGAGCCTGCCGGAGGACCTGAGCCGGAAATTCGAAGAAGAACTGGTTGTTTTGGAGGAGAGCTTGGATATGCCCTACGTCACATCTGTGGAACGCATCGCTGAAGAAAGGGGCGGCGCAGCCATACTTTTGGGGCAGTTAACCCGGATTTGCGGGTTCATCCCGGAAGACGTCCGGCAGCGGCTATATCGACTGCCCATGGAACGTTTGAAGCAGCTTGGGGAGGCAGTTTTCGACCTGCGATCGCTCGATGACCTGCGCGCTTGGCTGGACGCGCATGGGCGTTCCGCGGCCGATTGAGTCGCCAGCATAGGGGGCGGGTTGAGCCTTGGTACCCATGGGGCCATCGGGTCCCCGCTGCTCTGGCGGCGTCCCGAATCGGGTTCGTTTTGACCGCCCTCGAAAGAGTCGGGTGTGATTTTCACGGCGGTTTTCGTGTTTCCTGACGACAGTGAGGCGGGACGGCTGACGGAGACGCAGCAGCAATTCGCTCGCTGGCGACAAGCGTGCCGTAGGCCCGGGAGAATTCCTACGGAACTGTGGATGCTGGCTGCCGAAGCCGCCGCAGAACAGGGTGTCGAACAGACCGCCCGTGCCTTGCAGCTCAGTCCCGAACGGCTCGAACAGTGGTGCCAACAATTGGGACTGAACTGCGAATCGACGAAGAACCAAGGGATGCAGTTCCTCGAATTGTCGCCTATGCCCTGGACGGCAACGGGAGAATGCCAGGTCGAGGTCGAAAATCCCTCGGGACGCAATCTCCGAATTTCACTTGCGGGATCGGACGACACGGATTGCGTCGGCGCGGCGTGGACGTCACGACGACCATCAAGGCGGGTCTTTCGGGAGCCAGTGATTCGGAGCAACTGGTTCCTTTCGCTTTTCTACGGCCTCGACGTAAGTTCAGGCAAAAAAACGGGTTGTGTCGTTCGGCAGTATTTACAGTTCCATGTTCAACATGGATTTGGCGACAAAAATCCCCATGAAAGGAACTTGGCAGAGATCTAGGTGTTTTGATACAATAAGCATTTGTCACGATGGCGATGCATTCATCTCGCGGATGTCGCGGGTGGGGCGAGGTGCATCGTTCACTGTGCCGTAGGTGTCTGCCTCGGTCCTTCCCGGCGTGCGGTGATTCCTGCCCGGAGCTGAAAATATGATGAAGTCGTCGCTGGTTTTGATGCTGGTTGCGTGCCTTTTCGTAAGCTCGGCGGCGGCACAGCAGGCTCCGCTGAATATCTTCGAGAGTCCCCGACAGCCGGTTCAGGCAGGACCCCTGGACGAACTGGTTTTTACCAGACTCGCGGAACTGGACATTCAACCGGTGCTGTGCTCGGACGCGGTCTTTTTGCGGCGAGTCTACTTGGACGTGACGGGCAGGCTGCCCAGCGCGGCAGCGGCCAGGGCGTTTCTTGACGACCCGGACGTTCTGAATAAGCGGCAGCGTTTGGTCGATCGTCTGCTGGAGCGCAGCGAGTACGCGGACTACTGGGCGATGAAATGGAGCGACATCCTGCGGATCAAGGCAGAGATTCCGGTGAATCTCTGGCCGAACGCGGCCCAGGCCTATCATCGCTGGGTACGGTCTTCGCTGCTGGAGAACAAGCCCTACGATCGATTCGTTCGCGAGATGTTGACTGCCAATGGCAGCAATTTCCGCGTCGGCCAAGTCAATTTCTACCGAGCGGTCCAGGACAAAACGCCAGAAGCGATCGCCGCCGCGGTGGTGTTGACGTTCATGGGCGCCCGCGTGGACAACTGGCCCGAGGAACGTCTGGCGAACATGGCTGTGTTCTTTTCGGAGATCGGCTACAAGCCGACGAGCGAATGGAAGGAAGAGATCGTCTTTTGGGATCCGCTGCGGCTGAGCACCGTGGAAGGCAGCGCAGTTCCCGGTCGAGAAACCCCGGGGACGGTGTTGCCCCGAGCGAATGACGGTCGGCTGGCCAACCTGCCGACGCCGCGTCGCGAGTCGCTGATCGGGGTCTTCCCGGATGGCACCTCGGTGGAAATCCCGCCCGATCGCGACCCTCGCGAGGTGTTCGCCGATTGGCTGATCGCACCGGAAAACCCGTGGTTTACGCGGGCCATCGTCAATCGAGTCTGGGCGTGGCTGCTGGGACAGGGGATCATCGAGGAACCGGACGATCTGCGGGATGACAATCCGCCGATCCATCCCGAATTGCTGGCATACTTGGAAAAGGAGTTCATCGATAGCGGTTACGACTTGAAGGCTCTGTATCGATTGATCCTGACGTCGACCACGTATCAGTTTTCCGCAACGCCTCGGCATACCTCGCCCGAAGCCATCGCGAATTTCGCCAGCGCGATCCCTCGCCGCTTGGACGCGGAAGTGTTGATCGACGCGATCAATCAGCTCACAGGCACGACCGACTTGTACACCAGCGCGATTCCCGAGCCGTATACCTACATCCCTCGCGACATGCCAGCCGTGGCGTTGGCCGATGGCAGCGTGACCAGCCAGTTCCTGGCCTTGTTTGGACGATCCGCTCGGGCGACGGGGATGGCCAATGAACGGTCGAACGACCCGGTGCCTTCCCAATGGCTGCACACGCTGAATTCGCGACACATCCATGACAAGATCGTCCGCGGTCCCCGGATGCGGCGGCTGCTGGGATCCAAGCAACCGCTGAAGGAGACGGCGGAAGAACTTTATTTGACCATCCTGGCACGGCGTCCCACGCCGGACGAGATGCGAACCCTGGCAGCGTACATCCAAAATGCCGATTCGCGAAACGATGCGGCGATCGACATCGTTTGGGCGTTGATCAATACCACCGAGTTTCAGTACCGGCACTAAGCTCTGTCTGAAAAGGGTCGGGAATCGTTTTCGAGCAAACCGCTTAGCATGTGGTTGATCCATGCCCGAAAACGACTCCCGACCCCGTTGCGACCATCCAACCAAAAAAACGAGGGAGAACGAGAAGATGAACCCCCAACACTCCTGCGAAGAACACAAGAAAGTGTCGCGGCGCGAAGCCGTGCGGCAAGGCCTGTACGGAGCCGGCGGAATGCTGATGGCGAATCGCTTGGCGCGTGCCGCTTCAGCAGACGAGGCAACTCCGGCGGCCGAGCAGCCGCAGGCCAAAGCCAAAGCCAAAGCGGTCATCCAAATCTTCCTTTGGGGCGGTATGTCGCACAACGATACCTGGGATCCCAAGCCGGGAACCGGCCGAGAATACCTGGGCGACTTTACCGAGGTGATCCCCACCAACGTGGATGGCATCCAGTTGGGCGCTCTGTTCCCCCGCCTGGCTCAGCAAGCCGAAAAGTACTCTTTGATCCGAGGCATGACGCACGGCAACAACGGGCACGAGACGGCGGCCTACATGATGCAAACCGGACATCCCTCGGGCGGACGGCTGGCGTTCCCGAGCGTGGGTGCAGTCTTCTCGATGATCAAAGGGGAAAGCTATCAGGGCCTGATTCCGCCCTACGTCGTGTTGACTCGGGCTCAAGGGCGGTTTTCGGAGGAAGGGTTTCTGGGGCCGATGTTCAAACCGTTTGCCACCGGGGGGAATCCCAATGCGGCTCGCTTCGAAGTCGAAGGCATCATGAATCCCGGGGTCAGCGACCAGCGGCAGAAAGCTCGACGTGATCTGCTGGATCGAATGAACACGTTGAGCAATACGATGGTCGGCTGTCCGCAATTGGCAGCCGCAGAACAAGCCAAACAGACGGCCTACGAGCTGATCTTGGGCGAGGGGCGAGAAACGTTCGATCTGGGAAACGAGCCGGGCGAGTTGCGAGACCTGTATGGCCGACACGTTTTCGGCCAGAGTTGCCTGGCGGCCAGGCGATTGGTCGAGGTGGGTGTGCCCTACGTCGTCATCAATTATCCGGGGGGCTGGGACACGCATGGCAACCACTTCGCCACGATGCGCCGACAATGCCCCGATTTGGATCAAGGACTGGCGATGCTGATCCAGGATCTGCACGATCGCAAGATGCTGGACAGCACCCTGGTCTGGTGTACGGGCGAATTCGGACGCACCCCGAAAGTGGACTGGGCGCCTCCTTGGAACGGCGGACGCCATCACTTCGGCGCCGCGTTCACGGCTCTGGTCGGCGGCGGCGGATTCAAGGGCGGGCACGTGGTCGGCAAAACGGACGAGACGGGCTCGAAGGTCGTCGAACGGCCCGTATGGCCGCTGGATCTATTGGGCAGCATTTACCAACTGGCGGGAATCGACGTGACGGCTGACCTGCCTCATCCGGAAGGCTTGCCCGCTCGGGTGCTGCCGGAACCGAACGAGCGTTGGAGGTCCGAGGGATTGCTGACCGAAATCATGTGAGGACTTGGTGAACAATAGCCTCCTGAGCGGCACGGCGCTAGCCGCCGGTTTTCGGCCCACATCGGCGGCTAGCGCCGTGCCGCTCACCGAACCGGCGGCTAGCGCCGTGCCGCTCACTGAACCGGCGGCTAGCGCCGTGCCGCTCACTGAACCGGCGGCTAGCGCCGTGCCGCTCACTGAACCGGCGGCTAGCGCCGTGCCGCTCACTGAACCGGCGGCTAGCGCC
>SKKK01000385.1 GCA_007121535.1 Planctomycetaceae bacterium
AAACCCCGGGGGGTTTGGGGGGCTGGCCCCCCATTCACAGAAAAAACAGCCGAAGGTCCTTGGTCTTTTTACTCACTAACTCCAACACATCGAAACTCAACGTCCCGCTGAACCAATACAGTCCATTCGTCCGGCAGTTCGTGGCGGTCCTTCTCGGCGGCAAAATGGAACAGCCCCGAGTTGTACCGGTGATCGGCCTCGCGGAACAGCTCGCACAGCCGCCGGTAGATGTTCGGCCCGTTGGGCAAGACCTGCAACCGGCCGTAGGTCTCCATCCCGCGATCTTCGCAAATCCGCAGGAAGATCAGCCGGTCGATGGTCTTCTGGACGGCGAAGTTCAAATCGCGTTGCGACAGGTCCCGGTTACGCAGCGCCAGGTTGCGGGCCAGCACCAGCCGCCAGCCGTCGATTTCGTCCAGAAACGCCGCATCCACTTCGGCCGTACCCCGTTTCTTCTTGTTCGATTCTGCGTACCGGTCGAAGGAACCTTTCAGCACAGCGTCACGCGAGAACACGGCGGCGATCTCATCCCAGCGTTCTTCGTACTGGTCGAACGTGACGTACATCACCCGCGCCGTGGACGGGCCGTCCGTCTTGACTGGCCGCACGCGGCAGTCGTAGACCGCGAATTCTTCGAAATCCGTCAGGATGCTGAGTGCCAGTTTCGCGGACCAGCCGTACCGGCGAAGCTGGAACGCGGGGGCGATGTCGTGCTTGATGTTGACGGATGGCTTCTTGGTCTCGACGAAAAACTTCCGCTCCGGCCCAACTCGGAAGGAATAGTCGGGCGACGTGGTGGAACCGCCGATCTTCAAGGAATCCTCATGCACCACTTCTTTGTACGCCTCGGCGTGGCCCTGACGGTTCAAAACGTCCCAACCCAGCAACTCGAACATCGGGTCGATGAACCGGGTCGATGAACTGCCGGCGCAAGGAGGTTTCCGTGAACGAATCCGACAGATACGTGTCCCGGTTTACTTGAAACTGCTGAACCAAATTGAGCAACTCGGCAGGGCCATTAAGCACCCGGGCAGAAGTTTCTTGGCAATTGAGGGTAGCCTTGCATCGGGGCCGCAACGGGGTCGGGAGTCGTTTTCGGGCAACGATTCACCACATGGAAAGCGGGTTCTCCGAAAACGACTCCCGACCCCTTTCGCCCGATTCCACCAAGAAATATCTGGCCGGGTGCTTACGATCGCTAATTCCGGTCGTTGCTCACGGGCGGGATCCGTGTTGGCCCGACAGCGGAGCCTGGCCGGCGACGTCCATCGCAATGCGGATCGTCGCGGTGTGGATGTCCACGATATCTTCGATCTGCCGCGCGTAGCCACCAGCCATCGCGATCGCCACAGGCCATCCCGCACGGCGGCACCGCTCGAGCACGCTTCGGTCCCTCTGTTGTAAGCCGTGTTTGGTCAGTTGCATCCGTCCCAAGCGATCGCCTTCGAAAGGGTCAGCCCCGGCCAGGTAGAATACCACATCGAACGTACCCAGATCGAAGATGCGATCCAACGCCGCGTCGAGTGCTTCGAGATAGAAGGCGTCGTCGCTACCGTCGGGCAGTGCGATGTCCAAGTCGCCGGGATGCTTGCGCAGCGGAAAATTCTTGGCCCCGTGGATCGAAAACGTAAAAACCGAAGGATCATCGGCGAAAATCGATGCGGTTCCATTACCCTGATGGACATCGGTATCGATTACCAATGCACGCTGGACGCGGCCCTCGTGCTGCAGCGTCCGCGCCGCGACCGCTACATCGTTGAAAACGCAGAATCCCTCGCCCGAATCATGGTTGGCATGATGGGTACCGCCCGCCAGGTTAACCCCGAAACCCTCGACCAACGCCACCCACCCGGCGGCGATCGTGGCGCCTACCGAGCGGCGAGACCGTTCCACCATTGCTGGCGACCACGGAAAACCGATCCTGCGAACCTCCCTGTCCGTCAAACGACCCGAGACCACACGTTGGACGTAATCCTCCGAATGAGCCAAACACAATTGGCCGTCTGTCGCCGCCTCAGGCTCGAGCAACTCGCAACTCGCGGCCCAATCGCCGGTCAGCAGACGCTGCCTGAGCAGACGATACTTGGCCATCGGAAAACGGTGTGCGGGCGGCAGCGGCAGTTCAAAATGATCGGTGAAATACAGCTTCACCGAGTCGATCCATCCGAATCGGACCGCGGGGTACGCGCCGGTCGCGGCTCGGACCTCGGAGTTGCAGGGCGAACACCTGCGGCTCGATCGGCGGGCACCTCGTCCGCGGCCGGAGGACTCGAATGGATATGGATTTGGACATTCACCGTGATCCCGGACAAGATCCGAATGTCGGACAGAACGTTCGCCTCGTTGCCCGAAAGTACGTTCATATCAATGTCGACATCCACCGGATTGTCGCGCACGGTCAAAGGGTTGTCGGACAAGACGCCCATCTTTTCTGGCTGGATTAGCCCAGACAGATTGGGAAGACCCGTGACGCGCAGCACTTCGAGCAGGCCGGCCAACGGGCTGGCCTGGGGCGGAGTTTGCGGTTTGGGTTTTTCTTGAGCCCACAAGGTGCCGGCCGAGAGGCAAGCGAAAGCCAGCCCGGTTATCAGGATTTTTCGAATCACGAAGTGAAGCGGTAAAGTTTTTGACATGACAGGCATCTCCAGGATTGGAATATCGGTCGATCGTCCCCCCATGGGTACTGGGCCGAGCCTTTTTGCTGTGACCCAATGTAATCGATTTTGATTGAGCGGCGAACATTTCACAAGTCGTTTTTCCGAATCCGGTGGTTGGGTGTGGGCGATGATAGGTGCCACCCACCAAGTTGTCAGCTACCGACCAAAGATCCAACAATCGTGGTATGCAGGATGCGATGTTGGGATGGTTTTCTGCTGCGGCGCACACTTTTTGGGTATCAAACTAACGGTGGTCAGGGCGTGGGGAGTTCGCTAACATGAGTTTGGGCTTGCCAACCTTTCGATACTGGAGATCGATGATGATCCATTCGCGGGACCTTCTCCGAGCGACGACTCGACGGCACTTTTTCCAGCGTTGCGGTGTGGGGGTGGGCTCGATTGCCCTCGGATGCCTGTTGGGCGATCAGAAGGCCGCAGCACAATCGTTGGCACAACAAAAGCCGCATTTCGCACCAAAGGCCAAATCGGTGATCTTTCTGTTCATGGCTGGCGGGCCAAGCCAATTGGACCTGTTTGTCGACAAGCCTGTTTTGCGCAGGCATCACGGCCAGTTACCACCGAAGGAAGCCATGGAGGGCAAGCGGTTTGCGTTCCTGCAGGGAGACGAAACGCTGTTGGCCAGTCCTCGTTCGTTCCAGCGTTACGGACAGTGCGGTCAGCATCTCAGCGATCTGCTGCCTCATCACGCAAAGATCGTCGACCAAGTTTGCTGGATGCATGGATTGACCACCGACGTGTTCAATCACGGACCAGCAAAATTGTTTGTCAATTCGGGACATCCCCAGCCTGGTCGCCCCAGCATGGGATCGTGGGTCACGTATGGGCTGGGCAGCGAATCGAGTGATCTGCCGGGCTTCATTGTCTTGCAATCCGGACCGCGAGGTCCTCGAGCCGGTTCGTCACTTTGGGCCAGCGGCTTCTTGCCCACTCTGTTCCAAGGCGTGCCGTTTCGTAGCGGCCCCGAGCCGATCCTCAGCCTGACCAGCCCGCCGGGCATGAACCGCCAGCGGGATCGGCAGTTTGTCGAGGCGGTGGCGGACCTGAATCGGCATCGGCAAGATCTGGTCGGAGATCCGGAGATCGCGACGCGGATCGAGGCGTACGAGATGGCTTACCGGATGCAGACCAGTGCGCCCGAACTGATGGAGATCACTGACGAACCGCAGCATATTTTGGACCAGTACGGTGCCCAGCCCGGCACGCCTTCGTTTGCCAACAACTGCTTGTTGGCTCGACGCTTGGTCGAGCGGGGTGTGCGTTTTATCCAGTTGTATCACACGAATTGGGATCATCACGGCGGGCCGACCGAAAACCTGGAAGAACATCTGCCGCAGGTTTGTCGAGAAGTCGACCAAGCATCAGCCGCGCTGGTGCTGGACCTGAAACAGCGCGGATTGTTGGACGAAACCCTTGTCATTTGGGGCGGGGAGTTCGGCCGGACGCCGATGGGCGAGGTCCGTGAGACGACGGGTCGGGACCATCACATCGACGGCTATTCGATGTGGCTGGCCGGTGGCGGGGTTCGCCCCGGCCTGATCTACGGCCAGACCGACGAACTTGGGTTGGCCGCTGTCGAGGGCGTGCGCCACGTGCACGATTTGCAAGCCACGATTCTGCATCTGCTGGGCCTGAACCACGAGCGGTTGACCTACCGGTTTCAGGGCCGCGATTTCCGGCTGACCGACGTGCATGGTCATGTGATCCATGACATTCTGGTGTGAGTATCCCACTTTGCGATCCCCGTGGATTTTACGCAAGGGGTCGGGAGTCGTTTGCGGGAAAGCCACTTCCGACATTCGACCGGCAGTTCGCGAAACCAGCGACTAGTAATTGGACTCGAATACGTTTGCGAAGGTACCCCGTCATCATCTCTTGTCTACGGAACCCGGCTTCTTCTGTTTTCGTTCGAGTTTAGCGGAAATCCCGCGTAAGCACCCGGCCACAAGTCTTTTGCCAATTGAGTTAGCCTTGCATGGGGCACGCAACG
>SKKK01000029.1 GCA_007121535.1 Planctomycetaceae bacterium
ACACGATTGTCGTCGGCAATGTCCAGGGATCGTCAACGCCCAGCGACATCAGTGGTACGGTCGCTGGCAGCAGTTCCCACAACCTGATCGGTATCGGCGGCAGCGGTGGATTGGCTCAGGGTGTCAACGGCAATATCGTCGGCATCGATCCGGCGCTGGTTCTTGACTCGGAACTTAAAGACAACGGCGGGACCTCGCTGACCCACGCGCTGATTGCGGGCAGTCCCGCAATCGACGCCGGCGATCCGAATTTCGATCCCAATGCTTTCTCCCCGCCGCTGACGACCGACCAGCGAGGCCAATCGCGGATTGCGGACGGGAATCTGAACGGGACTGCACGCGTGGATATCGGGGCGTACGAGTACCAGGCGCCGACGCTGCTAGCCTCATTGGTGGACGGCACGCTGACCATCCTGGATGTTCACCCCAGCGGCCTGCCCAATCAGATGACGGTCCTGCTGAGCGACGCCGACCTGGTGATTACGGATGCCAACCAGTGGTTCGGCAGTGCACCGGGCGGCGGCACGCTGAGCGATCAGGGCCGGACGCTCACCATCCCATTGGCCTCGGTCACCTCGCTGGTCATCGATCTGGCCGGAGGCGACGATCATTTGACCATCGACTTTTCTGGCGGCAACCCGATCCCCGTGGACGGACTCAGCCATACGGGCGGCGATGGTGACGATGGGCTGACGATCTCTGGGGGCGTGTTTGGAACCATCGTTCAATCGTTGCTGGATGGTTCCGGTGGCGCGATCGACCTGGACGGTTCATCGATCGCCTACACGGGGCTCGAATCGATCCTGCTGGATGTCGCATCGGTCGAGGACCTGGACATTCAGTTGCCTGACGGCGAACCCAGCGCCGCGATTTTGGACGACGATGGGATCATGGGCAACGGGCTGTCGCGCTTGAGCAGCGGTGATGTGGCATCGGCCTTTACCACCACGGTGTTTGCCAACCCGGCCAGCTCGTTGAGCTTGACCCCGGGGCATAGCGACGACACCCTGGTCGTGGGCGATCTACCCGATTTTGACGCGACGATAGTACTGGGTTCGGAGGCCGATCGCTTCAGCGTGATGGAGTTCTCCGGTGCGCTGACGTTGGCCCCCGATCACAGCCTCGCCGGTTATGCCGCCGGAACGATCGGCCTGAATACTCCGGACAGCCGTTTGTCGGTCGGCGGCTCGGGCGGCATTTCTCTGATCACGATGCGCGACATCGTCCTGACGGCAGGAGCCGGCATTGTGGCCGTAGACGGTGATATCCAACTGTCTGCGAACTGGCAGGCGACACCGACGATGGGCGAGCAGTTCGTTGGCATCTCGCTGAGCGCAGCGACGATTTCGGCGACCGGCGACGGCAACGTCGAGCTTAGTGGGCGAGGCGGCACAGCAGGATCGGCTAACTACGGTGTCCATGTCGAGGACGGCTCGAGCGTCAACGCCAATACCGGGGCGGTCACAGTAATGGGCACCGGCGGGGTAAGCACCCAAAATACAAATATCGGTGTGTACGTCCGGGACAGTGGCTCGAACATCCGCGGCGGGGGACTGGTGCTGGTCCACGGTAATGGCGGCGGCGCCGACCGAAGCCTCAACAACCACGGGGTCGTCATGGCCGGCGAGGCGAGCGTGTTCAGCAGCGGCCTGAGCGCCGGCGACACGGTGACCGTTATCGGCCAAGGCGGCAGCACATCCGGTTCGGCGAACTACGGCGTGCATCTCTCATTCCTTGGCACACACATCTCGTCCGCAGGCGGACGCGTGTTGGTCGATGGAACCGGCGGCGGCACCGGCAGCAGTAGCGGCAACTATGGCGTCTTCGTTCAAAACGGAGCAACGATCACCAGCTCGGGGCCAGTTACACCAGTTACGGTTTTGGGAGCCGGAGGTAATTTGTCCGGCAGTGGCGGTTCTAACTTCGGCGTCTATGTGTCCGGAGCCGCCATCAAGACCACCTCGGGTGGCGGTGCCCTGCTGGTTCAAGGCGCGGGTGGCGGCAGCGGCGCGAGCACTAGGAATCGGGGTATACTCGTTAATGCGGGCGGCATGATCACGACTGCGGAAACAAACGCAGCGTTGACGGTCCAAGGATCCGGTGGCAATCTTTCCGGTACCGGCGGAGAAAACAACACCGGTGTGCTTGTTGCCGGAACCAACTCCTCGATCATTTCCGGCACCGGCGCACTGTTCGTCGAAGGGACAGGTGGCGGCAGCGGCACGTCATCTTCCCACCACGGCGTCTCGGTAACCCAGGGAGGAACGATTCTCGCCGGAAATGGTGCAGCGGCGACCATCCAGGGCGTCGCCGGTAGTGCGCCAATTAGCACATCCAGCCGCGGCATTTCGGTCACGAGTTCCAATTCCAGCATCGCGACGCTGGGAGCCGACCTCGAATTGATCGGAACCGGCGGAACCGCGACGACAAGCACCGGGATCTTCATCACAAACAACGGCCGAGTCGTCGGTCTGGCAGGCAGCGGCACAGTGACGCTAACTGCCGATTCGATTGACCTGGCGTCTACACCCTCGATTGAGGCAGACGATTATCAGGTCCGGTTACAGCCTCTGACTGATGGTACGCTCATCAATCTTGGCAGCGGCAATGTGAATACCGGCAATCCGCGAACACTCGGACTGACCAATCTACAACTCGATCGTGTGTTCACGCAAAGCCTAACGATTGGCAGTGCAGATAGCGGCACGCTGACGATAAGCACGCCTATAACACGCTCCAACTCGACGCATCTGGTTCTAATCAGCGGCGATGCGATCGTGTTCGACCCCGGATCGATCGACACCGGCGGCGGCACGCTGCTGCTGGCGCCAGGCAGCGCCGTGCAGCCGATCACCAGCGGCGTCGAGATCACGGCCTCCAGCGTCTCGTTCGCCCCCGGCTCGACGTTGCAAATCGATATCCAAGGCACCACGGTCGATGACGAATACTGGCAGCTCCACGTCGCCGGCAATATCGATTTGACGGGCGTCAGCCTGAATCTCACCGGCAGCCCCACGCTGATGGGCGGCGAGACGTTCACGATCGTCAACAATGGCGGCAGCGAGCCAATCGTTGGCGAATTCGACGACTTGCCCGAAGGAGCTGTGATCAGCAACTTCCTCGGCAGCGGGCTTGACGCCAGCATCACCTATCAGGGCGGCGATGGAAACGACGTGGTCCTGACCGTCGAAGGTGGGCCCAGCGCGATTCAAGGCTTCAAGTGGCACGATCTCGACGGCGACGGTCTCCGCGACGGCGGCGAACCGGCGCTCGAAGGCTGGACGATCTTTCTCGATCTGAACGAGAGTGGGCAGCTTGACGCCGGCGAACCGTTCACCGTCACCGACGCCAACGGCTTCTATCGTTTCGAAGGGCTGGAACCCGGAACCTATTACGTCGCTGTCGTGCCGCAGGACGGTTGGGAGCAGACCGTTGCCGGACCGCACGAGATCACCATCGGCGCAGGCGAGACCGTCGAAAACGTCAACTTCGGCAGCCGCGTTCCTGACGTGCTGCTCGTCACGACATCCGACGATGTCATCGACCCCGAGGACGGCGACCTTTCGCTACGGGAAGCAGTGATTCTGGCGAACAGCACGCCCAACGACGTTGTCATTGTCCTCGAAGCGGGCACCTATGCCCTGACGATCCAGGGTATCGGTGAAGACGAGGCCCTGACGGGCGACCTGGACATCATCGCCGGCGGCACGGTGACGATCGTCGGCGCCGGCCAGACGGTGATCGACGCCACCGGTTTGGGAGACCGCGTCTTTCATGTGCTCGCCGGAGCTTCGCTGAAGCTGGACGGCTTGAAGGTGACCGGCGGCTCCATCTCAGGGCAGGGCGGCGGAATTTTGAACTCCGGCCAGTTGCAACTTGAAGAAGTTATCGTCGCCGACAACTGGGCGTGGAACGGCGCCGGCGTCCGCAACCACGGAGATGCAAACATTCTTCGGAGCACGATTTCGTACAACACGGCTTCGAACAGCGGGGGCGGTATCTCCAACGTTGCCGGCCAACTGACGATCTCCGACAGTACCGTCTCCAATAATTCGTCCGGCTTCGGCGGTGGGCTCTGGACCGACGGTCAGGCAACCGTCGTAGACAGCACGTTCTCCGGGAACCAGACGACCAGCAATGGCGCCGCGATCGTGCAGGGAAGCGGTGGTACGCTGCTGCTCACCGGCAGCACCATTTCCGGGAATATTGCAAACTACGGTGGCGGACTGCTGAACACCGGGACGTCGTACGTGGTCAACAGCACGTTCTCTGGCAACCAGGCACGTACCGGCGGTGGTGGAATCTCCAGTACGGGTAGTACGGGTGCATTGTTTGTCAGCCACAGTACGTTCTTCGGAAATCGAGCCGATGCCAACGACAACGGTTCGGGAACAGGAGGCGGAATTCGGCGCGGCAATGGAACAATCACACTCCATAACACGATCGTCGCCGGTAATTTTCTGGGGACTGGTATGCTTCCCAACGATGTTGACACTCCTTTAACTACGGCCGCCCTGACCGCCGCCAGCTCCTACAACCTGATCGGCGACGCGAACTCCTCGGGCGGCTTGGTTCACGGCGAAAACGGCAACATCGTCGGCAACGCAGGCCAGGGGACGATCGATGCAGCCACGATTCTCCATATGACGCTGG
>SKKK01000663.1 GCA_007121535.1 Planctomycetaceae bacterium
ACCTGGTTGTCCGTATCTGCTGGATTTGCTGCCCGATCGCTGGGCGGCAGCCCACCCGCAGTCCGTTCGTCAGGAGCGGATCGCGGAGCAGCAGCGAGTCTCCGACGCCAAGCGACTTCGCTGGGTTCGAGCCCGCATCGCGGCCCGCCAAGCGTCGGTGGCCGGCCAATCGCCTTGCTGACGTCGTCTGTCGCCGAGAATATTTTGGCGTCGCCGAGACCCTGCGTCTGATCTTTCGTGGGGCGTTCTGCTTTCGCTGCGTCTTCCAGGCGAACGGCTCGCGCGACGCACTGCTCTTGGGAAAAGCGCCGCACAGCAGGCCGGGCGACACGCGAGGCATTGACCTGCGCCCCTCCAGCTCGGCGATGGCCCTCCAGCTCGGCGATCATCGCGTCCTGAGCCGATGGCGGTGAGCAGGACATTCCCGCTGCGATGCATCCATCCCGCCTCAAATTTCGGCTCGTCACCCAGCCCCATGTGTATCCCGCCACGATATCCTGCCCCTGTCCCTACACCATGCTTATCCCGGACGCTTACGGCAGAACCAAAGCGCCGGCTCCGCGTGAACCTCCGGGCAACTGGCGGCTATCAGCACCAATGTGAACCCCACAAACTTCATGGCGAAACCCCTTGCCAAACACTTGGCCAAACCTCCAACACCCGACGCTGGTCTACGGCCCAACTTTCGGGGAACGTCGAAAACCCGGACCACACAAAGTTCGATTGTAGCTTGTCCCCCGGCTGCCTTGAACGCGGCGAAGTGCTGGCCACTCATTCGCGGATCGTCGGCCGCTCGCGCAGCGGTCGCACCCATCGCCGCTTCCACCTCACGCGCGCGCCCGCCAGTTGCTCGGTGCGGACCAGCAGCGGCGACGGGCGAACAGATCCCGTCTGCCCGTCGATCCGGAAAACTCGCCTATGGCTTGCCGCCGAATCAGCCAACATCCAGGCGTGTGACGTACCAATGCTCCGGTAACCTGTACAAGCGTCAGTCCGTGGTGCCTTTCCGCACGCAAACAACAGTTCGCCTGGTCTGCACCTGCTTTCCCGTCCCCTGCCGCCGCTGGCCAATCAAGGCGAAAGCCAGACCTTCCCGCCCCGTTAGCCAGCATGGGTGGTTTCCAAGCCATCCTGCTGAGAGCTGTGTCTCTATGCCCTCTGTGCTTGGCACTTTCCTCCCCCTGTCCCCAGCGCTCCCCTTGCTTTCCTGTCCTTCCCAAATTGCCATACAGACGTTCCAATCAGCGTCCCGTTCCCGTTTTCCCGCTTTCGCCCGAAAAGGACTCCTTGCCGTAGTCGCCGTGTCCTGCCCGACGGCCCCGTCTATCGCCCGCGCCAACCGCGCGCCTCGCTCCTATATCGACTGATCGAACGATACCTGCCCGAGTTCGAGCGCACCTAAGCACCCGGCCAGATATTTCTTGGTGGAGGCGGGCGAAAGGGGTCGGGAGTCGATTTCGGGTGACCCGCTTCCCACATGGTAGATCGTTGGCCGAAAACGACTCCCGACCCCGTTGCGTCCCCATGCAAGGCTGCCTCAACTGGCAAGAAACTTCTGGCCGGGTGCTTACGACCAGCGTTACGGCCCGCGTTACGGATCATGGCGGCCGATCATCGGCCACGTTGCCCGCAAGTTCCTCCGCTGCGGCGACCTTTACTTCGGCTTCGCCCGCGTCCGCTGCCCGGATCGCCGGCACGAGATGTTCGTGGCCTTCTCCTGCCGCCAACGCTGCTTGTGCCCCAGTTGCCATCAGAAACGCACCCTGCTGGCCGCCGACACGATTGCCCACACCGTCTGCCAAGCCGTTCCCCACCGGCAACTGGTCTTCACCATCCCCAAACGGCTCCGCCTGGTTTTCCGCTACGACCGGGGCCTGCTGGGCGAACTGAACAGCGTCTATCTATCCGCTCGCGACACGGACGGTTTGCAGGGATTGGCCCAATACATCCTGCGTTGTCCGTTCAGCCTGGCCCGCGTGGTCCGCCTGACCGCAGACGGATCGGTCCTGTATCTGGCCGAACAGGACCACTGCCGCCGCTTCCCCGGGTGCGGCCAGTGCCGACCTGCGAGGCGGACCGCGCCGCAACTTCCAGGTCTTCAGCGCCCTCGATTTCCTGGCCGAAGTCACCCAACACATCCCCGACAAGGGCGAACACCTCGTGCGGTACTACGCCCGGTACTCGCATCGGCAGCGCGGCCTGCGGGCCAAGTCACAGTCGGCCGCAGTTTCGGACAGCGACTTGAACGTGGACGAAATCACAATCGACCCATCCGCCGTCAGCGCCCAGAAATCGGCTGGGGATGGCCTGCGTGCCGGTTCGCTTTCCACCTGGGCCATGTTGATCCAACGAGTCTACGAAGTCGATCCGTTAGCGTGCCCGCACTGCGGCGCCGCGATGAAAATCGTCAGCTTCATCGAATGTCGTCAGCGAGACGTGATCGAGCGGATTCTACGCCACTGCGGCCTCTGGCAGGGCCCGCTCCGCACGCTGGCCAACGCCCGAGGCCCGCCCGGGCGAACGCCACAAGTCCCCGACCAGCCACGCGACCTGGAATTGGTGCTCGACCCGGAGTTCGCAGCGCCCGAGGCGATACCGTCAGAAACGCTTCGGCCCCGCGAGCTGCAGTTGGTAATCGACCCGGAGTTCCTCTAAGCGGACCCGATCGGCGGGATTTCTTTTGAGCGTTTTTTTTCGCCGCCAAGCAAGCGGAGCGCTCACCGTGCGCGCCAAGACCACAGCATTTTCGCGTGTTCGCCGCAACGAACACCCCCACGGACGGGGTTCAAAAGCCTTTTTCCCTCGAACGTATCCACGCCGGCTCGTCCCATATCGCAAAATCCATCGGGCCATCCCCACTCCCCGTCCCCGACGATGATTGCACCATAAAACCTACCGGTATACGGCAATAGCGGCAATACACGCCGCCCCCCCCTCCCCAGAACGAGAGTCAGCTAAGGAGGAAAAGTCAGAAAAAAAATGGCAGAAAGTGGCAAAAAACAAGCCCGTAGGCTTGCAATCTTGGCAGCCACGGTTCAAAATTCTTATCAGTTTATCAGTTCAGTCAGTTAGATGAGCAGTTAGGAAGAGGGAGTGATAGACAGATGTTTAGACTCGTGACTTTGTGTGCTGCTTTTTCGCTGCTATACGGCGCGTCTTTGCTTGCAACCGCGAATTCGGCTGAGGCGCAGGATGAGCCTCTGTCCGCCGAACAGGTCAGAGAGGCGATGCTGAGGGCTGCCGAGGCCTTCCATGGCCTCGGGTATCAGGGAGCTTACGCCGACGGATACTCGTTAGACCTGCAGACACGCTATCGCGGGCGCACACGCTTCGACCCATGGCCCGATGATCAGCCGGACTGGGTCGAGACGGAGCCCCCAAACGGCGGCTGGTTGGGCCGCGCCCTGTTGCGCGCCTTCCGCGCGACCGGTGACGAGTACTATCTGCAGATGGCGGAGGAGATCGCCGACGCGCTCGCGGGTGTCCAGACCGAGACGGGGGGATGGCGGATGCGCACGCGTCTAAGTCAACCGCACGGTCCCGACACGCCCGCCGACCTCGATGACAACCGCAGTCAGAGTTCGATTCTGTTTCTCATCGAACTCGTGGATGCGGGCGGCGATGAGCGCCACCGAGCTCCTATGCAGCGGGGCCTGCAGATGCTGCTGGATGCGCAGTATCCCAGCGGAGGCTGGCCGCAGGCCTATCCCCCTCCGGAGGATGAGAACGACCTCCGGCGCTATCACACCATCAACGACTCCACAATCCCCGACTGCATGAGAACGCTGCTGGCGGCCTACCGCGCTTTCGGCAACCAGGAATACCTCGATGCGGTGACGCGGGGCGCCGACTGGCTGCTGCAGGTGCGGCTGCCCGGAGCGGTGTGGGCACAGCAGTACTACGACGACTTCGTCACCGGGCCGTTGATCCCGAATCACCCGGCTCCGGCGCGCTGGTTCGAGCCGATGGCGATCACTGCAGGCGAGAGCGGCTCGGTTATCAGGATCCTGACGGAGGTCTGGCTGGAGACCGGCGATGACAGGTACATCGAGCCCTTCGATGAGGTCATCGAGTGGTACGAGCGCTCGCGGCTCGACGACGGTCGCTGGGCGCGCTTCTATGAGTTACACACCAACCGCCCGCTCTACGCCACTCCGGACCGGGTGATTACCCACTCCGATGAAAATCTGCGCCCCGGTTACGCGTGGAAGGGCGGGTGGGGCGACAGTGCGATCCAGACCGCGCGGCGCGCGCAGGAGTTGGGGCGCGACGGAATGCTCGCCGAGCGCGAAGCGGTCCCTGACGATGAGGCGGTCCAATCTCGGATGGAACGCGCGCGTGAGGCCATCGAAGCGATGGACAAGCGCGGGTTCTGGATTCAAGGAGATCGCATTCGGACCCGAGCCTTCAACAGCAACATGGGCGCGATGAGCGCGTACCTTGAGGCGCTGGAGCAGCGCGAATAGTGTTCCGAGACGCGCGCTGACGGCGGTTTTAGGGACACAGCTCTTAGTCGTTTGGTCCGATATGCACCCATCCAGGCTAATTAGGCGGGATCGTTCATCTTATGCCGTAATTGGCCAGTGGCGGTACCGTACGGGAAAAGAGATGCAGACGAACCAATCGGCCGTTTGCGTGCGGAAAAG
>SKKK01000070.1 GCA_007121535.1 Planctomycetaceae bacterium
CTAGCCGCCGGTGGCCTCCAGAACCGGCGGCTAGCGCCGTGCCGCTCACAACCCGCATTTTTCGCCTAGACAACGCACTAGAGTCCACGGTCCGACAACGCGTGCATCGCGTTTCGTTTAACCGCGACCCAGCGGGGAGCGAGGGATGCGGGGGCGACGTCAGACCAGAGGCTGCTTTCGGGGCAGAGATTAGGTGAAAGATTAGGTGAAAGATTAAGTGAAAGATTAAGTGAAAGATTAGGTGATGATCACATGAAACATATTTCGCTTAGCGTCGATGGGAAACGGGTCTCAGTCCGACCGGGCACCTCCATTCTGGACGCCGCAGCCAGCGTCGGCATCCCTATCCCGACCCTGTGCCATCATGAGAAACTCAAACCGGCCGGTGCGTGCCGTGTCTGCCATGTCGAGGTCGACACAGCGACCCGCCGCGAGGTCTTGCTGCCTGCGTGCGCGTCGGCCGTCGAAGAGGGAATGCAGGTCAGAACCGATACCCCGCGAGTTCTCGAAGCGCGGCGTTTCGTACTTGCCCTGCTGCTGGCCCGCGCCCCTCAGCCGCCCAAGTTGGTCGAGATGGCTCGACGGCACGACGTGGAACTCCGTCCGGACGCTGGCGATCCGCTACTGGCATTCCTGTCGGAACGTATCGAGCAGCGAAAGGCGGAAATCGGCGAAGACCATCTGTCCTGGTGCATCCTGTGCGGCCAATGTGTCCGCGTCTGTGCCGAAGTTGTCGGACGCCAAGCCATCGGCAGCGCCAGCCGCGGGCCGAAGAAACGCATCGCCACCCCGTTCTTCGACATCTCCCAACCCTGCATCGGCTGCGGCTCGTGTGCCTACGTCTGCCCGACCGATGCCATCACGATCTCGCCAGCGGAGTGATCTTTCGTGGCCAGCGAAAAACGAATCTTGGTTACCGGAGGCGCCGGGTTTTTGGGCTCGCATCTGTGCGAACGACTGGTGCGCACCGGACACGACGTCATTTGTTTGGACAATTTCTTCACCAGCCAGAAGAGCAATGTCGCGCATCTGCTGGGCGAACCGAACTTCGAATTGATCCGGCACGACATCACCGTGCCGATTTATCTGGAAGTCGATCAGATTTACAACCTGGCCTGCCCCGCCGCCCCGGGTCATTACCAATACAATCCGATCAAGACGGTCAAGACATCGATCCTGGGCGCGATCCACGTGCTGGGCATGGCCAAACGCTGCCGGGCTCGCGTGCTGCAAGCCTCGACCAGCGAAGTGTACGGCGATCCCGAGGTGCATCCGCAGGTGGAATCCTATCGAGGCTCGGTGAACCCGATCGGGCCGCGAGCCTGTTATGACGAAGGCAAGCGAGCCGCCGAGACGTTGTTCATGGAGTACCATCGCAACAACGGAGTCGATGTGCGGGTGGTGAGAATCTTCAACACCTACGGACCGCGAATGCATCCGTTCGATGGCCGAGTCGTATCCAACTTCATTCGCCAAGCGCTGGCTGCCCAAGACATCACGCTGTTCGGTGACGGCAGCCAGACGCGATCGTTCTGCTACTGTCTGGACCTGATCGATGGTTTGGTGCGGATGATGGAACAGGAAGACGGGTTCGTGGGACCGGTCAACCTGGGGAACCCGGACGAATTCAGCATTCGGGAACTGGCCGAACTGGTGATCGAATTGAGCGGCTCGGATTCCAGTTTGGTCCTGGAGCCCTTGCCGGAAGATGACCCCGTCCGCCGCCGCCCGGACATTTCACTGGCTCGTGAAAAACTGAAGTGGCAACCGCAAGTTCCCTTGCGCGACGGACTGGAAAAAACCATCGACTGGTTCCGCACCATCGACCCGACGCACTATCGTCCTCCGACGCCCAACTACTGAGCGAAATGGCGCCCGCTAAGCACCCGGTCAGGAGTTTCTTGTCAATTAAGGTAGCCTTGCACAGGGGAGGCAGCGGGGTCGGGAGTCGTTTTCGGCCAACGATCGTGTGGGTCCCGAGCGCTGAGCGGGACCCGGTCGGCTCCCCGCTCGGCGCTCGGGGGCCACATGAGAAACGCAGCACCCGAAAACGACTCCCGACCCCTTTCGCCCGACCCTTTTGCCCGATTCCACCAAAAAATATCTGGCGGGGTGCTTAGCTACAGTCTGCCCTGTTCGGCGATCGCTTCCTGAACCATTTCGGAGGCTGCATCGATTACGGCTGCTGGGACCGCGAGCACGGTGTCCAGGCCGGAGGGAGTCAGCAGCACACCGAGGCCGACGGGCGGCGTCTCTGGAAACTCGGGAATCTCCGGAATTCCCGGCGCTCCTGGCGGCGCAATCGTTTCAAACATCCGTGACATGAACGCGGCCCAGCCCCGTGGGCTGAACAGTCCCAGCCACTGAGCGTCCGGCGGCAACATGGCCACCGTTTGGGCAACTCCCGCGTCGTCGATCAACGACGGTTTGCCTTCCCGAATCGCCTGGACGGCCTCGACCAATTGAGCTGGGGAAACATAGGCGGCGATCACTGTCGACTGGTCGGCAGCGGCGAGATACATATTGATGCTGCTGCTGCCGAACATCGATTCCATGAACTGCTCGGTTTCGGCAACCTGCCCCGGGGGCAGAAATGATTTCATGTCCATCGCCAAGCGCAGCACCGACAGGCCGTCCATCTCGATCCGTTCCAAATCGAACAGCATCAGCGGCGCCTCCGCATCTTGGAACACTTTGGCCATCTCGTCCATCGCGGCCTGGTAGTTGTCCAGATAGGCCTCGGCATCTTTGGTGTTGATCGCCATCAGCATACGGCTGTACAGCGGTTCATCGTCTTGGCTGATCCCTAGCATCAGGCCCATGGAACGCACGCCTTGCATCGAGCGGAGCGAGATTCGCGAGATCCGGTTGATCTGCCGATCGCTCAGCTCGTCCCAACCGGGATACGACCGCATCATGGCCAACGAAGCCTCGTGCCAGGACTTCATCGACGCCGCGCTAAGCGTACCACCACCTGCGATGAAGTACGCAGACTGAGGCAGTCCGGCCAGTGGACTGACTCTGCGCGGTCTGCCTTCCGCTGCGAACGCAGCCAGCCTGCCACCCGCCACCGGTATCGTGCGGCTGACGACGTAGACCGCTCCGTCATCGGCGATCTTCAAGCCGACGGCCGCGTGGCTGACTTCATCGTCCATCGCCGCGATCAGCACGTCGTACATTTGCATTCCCGCCAGCGCCGCTTCGCCCTCCTCCCCAAGGGTGGCCAACTGGGCCTTGGCCATCTGCAGGCCGACCCGGATCTGCTGCTGGGCGAATTTGACGCCCGCAGGCGTGGTGACGGCAAAGGCGTCGGTGGCATCTGCCCAAGCCGTCAGTGTCGGCGCGGCGTCGGCGATGGAGTTGTCGTCGGCTATCACGGCTTGCAACGTCGGCTTATCGACTTCTTCAACCGCCACAGCGTAGCCATTCTTGGCTGCTGCAACCAACGGCCTGTCGGCCACGGTCAACCGGGCGATTCCATCGTCACCGACCTGGGCGTTCCACTGTTGGATCAGCGCCGCGTAATCGCTGACGGGCACAAAAGCCACCGTCACGGGAGCCCCATGGGTTGCGCTGGGGACCGCCGCCAACGCCAAGCTTCCTTCGTCGTCGACTCCTTCCTGCGCCCCCACCATTTGTTTGGCGGTACCGAACAGATCGAATGGCGGAGCATTCAACCGCTGGGCGAACGCCTGGATCTTCTCGTTGGTCTCGCCGATGCGATTGACCACAACCGCGCCCAAAGCCTTGTCGGGTACGACCCTCAGTACGTCTTCCGCCGCGGCCAGTGTCGTCGCGGCAAGAAGCAGGACCAAACCGACGCCCCGCAACCAGAACCTGAACCAGATAGTAGACATGGAACCAAACCCTTTCTTCGGTAAATGAGCGTATCGGGACACGAACTCCGAGGCCTTAAGAGGCGGTAACAAGACTGGCTTGGGAGACCTACGGTCGGCGTTTTCGGCGGGGTCAGAGACCCGCGCCGAACGGTTTTGCTACGGCCTCTCATGGCATTTTACACAATCGCCCCATTTTCTCCTACGTGCCGCGGCACACCCAACACGGCGAAAACCGGTCCGCTTGTAAGCACCCGGCCAAAAGTTTCTTGGCAATTGAGCGTAGCCTTGCACGGGAACGCAACGGGGGTCGGGAGTCGTTTTCGGCCAACGACCGTGTGGGTCCCGAGCGCCGAGCGGGACCCGGCCGGCCCCCCCGCTCGGCGCTCGGGGGCCACATGAGAAACGCGGCACCTGAAAACGACTCCCGACCCCTTTCGCCCGATTCCACCAAGGAATACCTGGCCGGATGCTTAGCTGATACCATGGGATGAACCCAGCGGTGGCGGCGAAGCTCGCGTCGTCGATCGGTTCCTGATTGTTTCACCGACTTCATGGAGAGTAAGGCAATGCGATTTTTCGTTCTATTTTCCGTCCTGAGCTGCATATTTGTCGGCTGCGCCCGGGGCGACGACGCGAACAGTCGCAACGCATCCGAGCCGCGACTGTGGCTGGGAACCAACTTTTCACCACGGGGCTGGCCGAGCGAAATCGAACCCGCCGCTGGAACGCAGTATTTCCAGTCGCACGGTCCTCAAGGTGCCTATGGCAACTTGATCGGATACTACGGCAGTTGGCGCGACCCGGGCGGCGAAAGCGGGCAACCTACGCAACTGGCTAACATGGCTCAAATGGCCAAACAACAGTTCGGTGCCGAGGCCGCACTCGGCTTCGGCTGGTGGGACGAACGTCACGGCCCGAACCTCACCAGCACCAGCGAGCCCGACAACAACACCTGGTCCAACACCCGGACCCGCGATGAGTTTCGCCGCATGGTGGTCGAGTATTGCCAAACGCATCAGCCGCGATTCGTTTATCTGGGCAATGAAACCAATTTCTATTATGTCTCGTTGCGTCTGCCCGCCGAACAGTCCCAATGGGATGACTGGGTAAGCCATTTCGTCGAGTGTTACGATGCCATCAAGGCCGTGAGTCCCCAGACGATCGTGTTTACAGTCTTCCAACTCGAAAAGATGCGCGGCCTGGGTGCCAGGGCGGGATGGAAACACGCACCCCACTGGCACTTGATCTCCGACTTTGGAACCCGGCTGGATGCTGTGGGCTTTACCACCTATCCGCACGTCGAGTTCGGCTCGCCCGCAGAAGTTCCTGCCAACTACTACACGGATATTGCCGAGCATTGGAGCGGTCCGGTCATCTTTACGGAGATCAGTTGGCCCGCCGACCCGGCGAACCCGCCGTATGCAGGAAGCGACGCCAAGCAGTCGGATTGGATCGAACGGTTCTTCGACCTGACGGCGAACGTCGATGTCCTCTACGTCAACCATGCCTTTCTGCACGACCCGCCCGAGGGAACCTTGAATGTGGCGTTCGGTGCCGCCGGCCTGCGCAACAACGATGGCAGCGTGATCCGTCCAGCCGATGCAACTTGGCAGAGGATGGTGCGGGCCAAACGGTGAGTCTACGACAACGGCTGGGCGGCGTGGCCTGCGCGGGCGGCACGCAAACGGCGCAGCGATTGGTCCGGATCGGCCGTCTCGGTCCAATCGACCTGGTCAACCGTGACGCCATCGGATGCTATCTGGTCGGGCAGTTCCTCGAAGGAGAGCCAGGCATCGATCGGTTCCCGGGTCGCGTTGTACACGTTCACCGCTGCCGCCCGATACTCGCCTCGCATGGCATTTACTTGGATTTCTTCCAGCCCCGAGCCTTCAGGCGGTGCAAACGGATCGAGCGGATCCCACGGCTCCTGGAACATCTCCAATAGACGTTTCACCAGCTTGACCGATGCCTGTTCCTCCACCAAACTGCTCGACAACACTGGAGGCCGACGAAATCCTCGAACGACGCGGTATCTTTATCATCCCGGACATCCTGGGCAATGCCGGCCGCGCTGATCGAAGGAATCGACCGAGTCGCAAAAGCCAAACTGATTCGCGGTTTGTTCCCCTAACCACCGATCGGCGCCGGATCTGCCAGAGCACGCCCCGAATGGTTGGAGTGGATTGCCAAACACCCTGCGAACTGCTATTTTCGGTCACAGTGACCGGAGAACGGGGAAAAGGATGGGAAAGAAGAAATCTAGCCAACAGATTAGCACCGTTCGAGAAATAACTGACGCACTTTCTGCCCCCCTCACCCTGCCCTCTCCCACGAGGGGCGAGGGGACATCGGACAGTTATTTCTCGAACGGTGCTTACCAGCTCGCCGCTCGACAGGGGCAGTGGCGGGAATGTGCAGCACGACGCCGGGTCGATCGAGGACGGTAAGGTCGTGGACTATATCACCGGCAATCAGGTGAAGGATTCGCCGAAGGAGAAGGTCCGGCAGCGGATCGCGCGGGCCAGTTTTCATGAATACGGGTTCTCGCCGAACTACATGCAAGCCGGAATCCGCCAGAAGCATCCGGTGCCGGGAGTCTGAACCATGATCACACGGATCGAAGCTTCCGGGTATCGTTGCTTCAACGCCGAAGGAGTCGGCGTTGACTTCGGTGAATACAACATCCTGGCCGGTCGGAACGGTGCGGGCAAAACGACCCTGCTGGACATCCCGGTCCTGCTAGGCGACATGGTTCGCACCCGGTACTGGTGGACGCCTTCCTGAAACCCCAATCCAGTTGGACAACGCCGCGCGCCCACACGCTGAACGAATTGTTCTTCCAGGAAGGCAGCAACCAACTGACGCTTGCGATCGAGGCCGCGTTGCCGCCGGAGATCGTCAGCCGATTGACGGACACCCCCGATGCGGCTCTCCAGGCCGACGAACCATTGTGTCCGAAGTTCTTGCGCTACGAACTGCGGCTCGAGCTTTTCAACGGCATCGAGTTGCAGGTGCGGGACGAGCGATTGTTCCTGCTCCCGGAGAAACGGCATCCCGCCCCGAACTCTCATGCAGAAGGCTTGCTCGGCACGCCGTCCAATGACCAGAAGGTCCGAGGAGACAGTCCGCCGATTCTCCCGCACGAGCATTGGTTGTCGGTGTTGCATCGCGAAACGGGTGACCCGACGATCTTCAGCCAAGAGCTGGAAGACAAGCCCCGCGCTCGCAAGAGCGATCCCATGCGCCCGTCACTGAGGATGCGAGTCCCGCCCGGTCAGGTGGCGCTTGCCATGTTGCCGCCCGATGTTCAGTTATATCCGGCCGCGAACTGGTTCCGCAGTCTGCTGGAACGCGATACGGTGTTTTTCGATCCGAAGTCGAGCGCGCTGCGAAGCGCCTGTCCGCCAGGATACCCATCCGGTATTTCCTCGGACGGCAGCACGATGCCCTGGTTGGCGCTGGAGCTACAAAAGAAGGATCCGGAACGCTTCGAGCGTTGGTGCAAGCACGTTCGCACCGGGATTCGCCAGGTCCGGACAATTCGGGCGGTCGAGCGCGAGGACGACCACCACGCGTACTTCGTGGTCACCTACGAAAACGGCTACGAGGTAACTTCGTCCGGCTTGTCCGAGGGCACCTTGCGGCTGATGGCCTTGACGCTGATCCCCTATCTGCCGGCCGAGCGGCTGCCCGCTCACCTGGTGATCGAACAACCCGAGGATGGGATTCATCCGCGCGCCATCCCGACCGTCCTGGACGCATTACGCTCGGTCTACGATTGCCAGGTTTGGGTTTCGACCCAATCGCCGCTGGTGTTGGCACACAGCGACGTGTCGCACGTGTTGTGTGCCACTATTGAAAACGACGGATCGGCACGCATCGTGGCGGGCCAGGTGCATCCGCGCCTGAAGAACTGGAAGGGCTCAGTCGACCTGGGCACCCGGTTGGCAACGGGGGTGCTGGGATGACGCCACCGAAACGAGACTGTCTGTTCTTCGTCGCCGACGCGGCCATGGCGGCCGTCGTCGACGGGTTCCTGGCCCGAGGCCACCTGGACCAGCGGATCGGCCGCCGGGAGTTCGACTTCGATTTCGAATTGGATATGTTGGTCGGCTCGCGGTTGGGTGGTTATACCGACGGCGGCATCTACAAGCACTGCCACCGGCTGTTGCAGGAAAACGGCTACATGGAGACCCACGAGCATCTGATCGTCATGTTGGATCAGCAGTTCGGCGGCGATCGTCCCGCCGCTGAAGTCCGGGAAGAAACGCTCGGGCGTCTGCAAGCCAACGGCTGGAGCGAGGACAGGGCGGACGTGATCGTGATCGACCCCCGAGTTGGAGGCGTGGATCTGGCAGGACAGTCCGCACGTGGCCGCCGCGGTCGGGTTCACGGGCGGATCGTTGCGCGACGCCTAGCGGAACGAGGATCAGTGGCCGGAAGGGCATGACAAACCGCCAAAGCCCAAAGAATTGTTCCAACAGGTCTGCCGCCGCTATCGGACCCCCTACAGCGCGGCCCTCTACCGCGACATCGTCCAGCGCGTCTCGGTCAAGCAATGCAAAGACCCCGCGTTTCAACAGCTTGTCGCCACACTCTGTCGCTGGTTCCCCCCAGGAGGTGACGCATGAAGCTGATGAACCCGAAACACCCGGTTAGGGCTAACTGGATTCGCGAACGTATGTCGAGTCGCGCGAACACAGCGTTCCATTTGTTGGGAGGGGCGACATGTTGAATGCGGACCTGTCAAATCTCCCGCTGCTGCGCAAGAAAGACGCGTATTCTTCGAAGCTACGCCATCTGGAACTGAAGCCAGGCATGACACTGATCTCCTGCTCGGCTACAATTGGACGCACCGTGTACTGTCGCGACGAGATGAAGACGCTGTTCACCTTGAACGATCTGCGCGGCCGGTTGCACGTCACGCTGCGCGATTTGGGTTCGGCGCTGGCCTCTATGATCGCGGGCATCCGCAGTTGCGACGAGATCCACAAGTTGTACGACGCGGGCAATCCGCGGGCGATCGCCAACGGCTTCTATTTCAACAGTTGGATGGGCGGCGAGGCCGGTTCCGGGGACCGGCTGTTGTCGCTGCTGGCCGAGATCGACGTCGGCAAGGCGACCGATCCCCGGCTGGACCGGGCTCTGGATTTTCAAGCGCCGGCAGAGCGGAAGGGGCTGCTGGCCTTCGAAACTCGCGGCAACTACGACACCGAAATCCTGAACCGGATCTACCAGGACTTGCCGTGGGATCACACGGCGGATGCCAGCAACGCGCGTTTCGCGGCACACCAGTCGTACGTGGCCATGGCCAAGCGACGGCATTTCTTCGAACGGTTGGACGATGCCTGGCGCAGGATGCTGCCCTACCGGTCGGCAGCGCTGATGCTGCAGGTGATCCGCGGCGCCGTCCCGCCGTCGGAGGTGCTGGCTTCCCTGATGCATGCGATCAATCTGGGCGAGGGGCTGACGGATCCCGAGCGGATGAAGGACAAGCTGGTCCTGCAAGTGCGCGAGGTGCCGAACGGCGCGATGCGCAGCTACCGGCTGTTCCCGCGCGAGCGATTCCGCTTGCAGGTCGACGACGCCGGTCAACGGGCCCGGTTCGTCGAGCACATGCCGAACCGGCTGAGCTTGGTCTTTGACGGGCAGACCGGCGTTGCGGCCGATTTGGACGTGAATCTGGACGTCTTCGAAATGCTGTATCGCCTGAATCACGGCCACGGCGAATTGCGATGATTTCCAGGCCCTCCACGACTTGATCATGCAAGCCGGTGGCCAGCATTTTGGAATCATCGTCATTCGCAAGGAGAACAATCCGCGTCGCAACCTTACTCCCCGAGGCATCGTCGCCGCAGTCAAACATCTTGAGGCCGTCCATCCTATTCTGAGCGACCAGTTCGTCGTCTTGAACCAGTGGCGATAGTCTTTGTTGGCCCCAAGCACCGGGCAGGGGGGAACTCAGTCCCGTAGTCCACCGGCGACTGCGGTAAACTGATCCAAGGGCGTCTGCAGATCGTCGGCGATCTCTTGTGCCAGGATGTCGGGATCGGGCAGATCGTTGCTGTCTTCCAGGGTATTGTCGCGCAGCCAGAAGATGTGCAAATTCGTTTTGTCCCGCTTGCTGATTAGTCATAGTCGTAGCACCGCCAACGGCCTTCGAGTTGGTCGTCAGTCCAGGTCGCTCTGCGGCGGTGCCGGTTCTTCGGATGATGGCAGGCCACGGAATCGCCCAGGGGTCTTCCCAAGCAGGTTTGGCATCGAAGGACAGCACGCTGAAAACTCGGCAAATACGGTGTGCCCGGAGAGGGTCAGACCCCTTTTCTGACAGAGCCTTGCTAGTATCCGGATCAAACCAAATGTGTGTGATGTGTGACCACGCAGCAATACAGGCAATAAGGAGATCTCTGCCTGTATGTGCAGATTAGTGGCAGTTTCCAATTAATGGGTGGCACATTTCAGTCTTAGGCAGGGTACATGCCGTCCTGCCCGTAGTCGTTGGGGGGCCCGCCCCGTATCATGGGCCAACCCCTGCAGCCGAGCCGCCGCGCCATCCGTTCCCGTCGCCCGCTGTTCCTCGGAGGCGTCCTGGGGACCGTTCATCATACTGGGCAGAGCTACCACCGCCGCTGCGTCCTGTTCAAGCAACAAATGCCCGGAGGTTCATCGCTGATGCAATCCCCTCATTAGAAGTATTTGATGTCCCTCATGGCGACTCCCGACGCACCGGAATGCCAGCAGATCAGGGCTCTGACGGATCATGGCCCTCCTTTCTATTCTTTCAACGTCTTGACGCTTTTCGATGTTGTTTTGTTGGGTTTTTTCGCTTGGTCGGAACCGAACTGTGAAAGATTAGCCCGGGGGCTTGTGTGTTATCATCAGGGGGAAAGATTAACAGTGAACGAGCCCAATGCCGAGCATTCCTGAAACTCGTGACAGCTTGATTCTCCGTCTGCCCGACTCGCACGATGTCGAGGCATGGGACGAGTTTGTCGCGATCTACCAACCGCTGATCTACCGAATCGCCCGCAAGCGGGGATTTCAGGATGCGGATGCCAACGATCTGGCTCAGGAAGTTCTGGTCGCGGTGGCGCGATCCGTCGATCGCTGGGTGCCTGACCGAACGCGGGGCCGCTTCCGCGATTGGCTGTTTCGGATCGCGCGCAACCTGATGATCAATTTTCTCACCCGGCCCAAGCATCGGCCGCTGGGCACCGGAGACACGAACGTCGCTCGATTGTTGGAGCAACAGTGCGATCCGTCCAGCGAGTCCGCCGAATGGTTCGATGGGGAGTATCGCCGCGAGGTATTCCGCTGGGCAGCGGCACGCGTCCAACCGGCGGTGACTGAGAAGACTTGGGCGGCGTTCTGGCAGAGCAGCGTATTGGATCGCCCGATCCGGGCGGTGGCGGCCGAATTGGGGATGAGTTGCGGTAGTGTGTACATCGCCCGCAGCCGGGTGATGGCGCGACTGCGGGACGAGGTGCGGCGTTTCGAATCGTGAACGGGGAGGAACAAAGGGAGCGGAAAACTGTTTGCCCGCAGCGCGGCCGAGCGGCAATCCAACGGGGTCGGGAGTCGTTTTCGGGTAGCGACCAACCACATGGAAAACACCTTGGCCGAAAACGACTCCCGACCCCTTCTAACGTTTGATACAGTGAGGATCGTATGACCGTCAAACCGAGGGGAGCCTGTGACGAATCGAAGCTGGAGGTGTTGCTGTTCGGTGACGAAGACACTGATGCGTTCCGCGTTGCGGCCGAGCATGTCGAGTGCTGTGCGGGCTGCCGTCAGCGTTTGACCGAGTTGGCGGGCGAAGATCATCTGTGGAGCGACGTGCGGCAAATGCTGGCCGACGACGATGCCTTGCCCCACGGCAACGAGGTACGGGAACCGGTCGTTCCGGATCGTCTGCATCCAAGACCCTTGGATGCGGCCTCGCACCAACCGCTCGATTTCCTCGGTGCAGCCTCGCATCCGGAATTATTGGGTCGATTGGGTCGCTACGAAATCGAACGAGTCATCGGCGCAGGTGGGATGGGCATCGTCCTGAAGGGCTTTGATACCGAACTGAACCGCCCGGTCGCCGTCAAAGTGCTGGCTCCTCACCTGGCTCACAACGGCGCCGCTCGCCAGCGCTTCGCTCGTGAAGGCCGTGCCGCGGCGGCCGTCGTTCACGAACACGTCGTGGCGATCCACAACGTCGAATCCGAGGGCGAGGTCCCGTTTCTCGTGATGCAATACGTCGCCGGCCAGTCGTTGCAGACGCGCGTCGAGCAGCAGGGGCCGCTGGGAACGTGTGAGCTGTTACGCATCGGCGTCCAGGCGGCTGCCGGCTTGGCCGCCGCCCATCAACAGGGCCTGATTCACCGCGACATCAAACCCGCGAACCTGTTGTTGGAGACGGGAGTCGAGCGAGCGTTGCTAACCGACTTCGGGTTGGCTCGGGCCATCGACGATGCCAGTCTGACACACACTGGAGTCGTGGCCGGTACCCCGCACTACATGTCACCCGAACAGGCGGATGGCCGAACGATCGACCATCGTTCGGACCTGTTCAGCCTGGGGGCCGTCTTGTATTTCATGGCCACCGGCCACCCGCCGTTCCGAGCCGAGCGGCCGATGGCCGTGCTGAACCGGATCTGCCACGGCCGCCATCGGCCGGTGCGGGAAAGCAATCCGGAGATTCCTGAGCCGTTGTCCACGATCATCGACCGGCTGTTGGAGAAAAAGTCGTCAAAACGTCCCAGCAGCGCCGCCGAGGTGCAGCGTTGGTTGGAAGATCTGCTGGCCGATATTCAACAAGGCCGCTTGCCCAGCCGCTCGCGATGGTGGCTGAATGCGAAGCGGCGCATCGTGGCCGTACTGCTGGCGTCCGGAGCGGTGGCGGCATCGGTGCTGTGGATCCTCGCCTGGCTCGGGCGGCCGGATGCGACAGGACCACGAGCACCGCTCCAGCCGAGCAGTACCGTACGCAGTGACGATGTGTCGGGCGGCGAGCGCATCTCGCATCTGCACTCCTTCGGACCCGGCGCAGCGGTGGAATTCGCCGAGGCCATGACGGGAATTCGAAGGGAACTCGACCGGCTGGAAACGCTGCCCGACATCGGCGCAGCGTTCGAAACCCCGGCAGTCCATCCGTGGTACGACGAAGTCCAGGCCGTCCAACGCGATCTCTTCCAATTGGAAAACACCACTACTCTCGAACTCGTTCCTTATGGAGAAAACCGATGAACCGACGAAACAAAATCACACTGACCTGCACTCTGGCAGCAATCGCCGTTTTGGGACTGACATGGACGCGCGCTCAAATACCGCCCGGCGGCGACTACGGCGGTGAATACATGGACGAAGGCGACATTATGGGATATGGAGGCGGGACGCCCGGCGGATCCCGTATGCCGTATGCTCCGATGGGCTACGACATGGGCGCTCCAGGGATAGAACCACCGGCTGCTCGGGAGTTGAAGGCTCGGTTGGCCCCCGTGCTGCAGCGTTTGCGCAATGCGGCCGACGACCAACAGAAAGAGGCGATCAAGGGCCAGTTGTCCAGCATTCTTGAGGACTATTTCGACCGCGATCTGCAGCGGCGCACTAGCGAGATCGATGCGATCGAACAGCGGGTCCAGCGGTTGCGGGAGCAGTTGGAGCAGCGACAGCAGGCCAAAGACGAGATTCTTCAATTACAGTTGAACGTGCTGGAAAACGAAGCGGCCGGTTTGGGCTTCTTCGGACGGAGGCCCGCAGCGCCTGGCGTCGGCGGGATGATGGGCGGCGGGATGATGGGGATGGAAGGTCCCGGCGGCATGGGACCGGGCATGGGACCGGGCATGGGCATGGGCATGGAAGCGAACATGCGGGGATTATTCGGGGGGATCCCAGTGACTCCGGTTCCGGCGAAGTTTCAGAAGCGTGTTTCCGTGGATTTCGTGGAGACCAGTTTAGACCAAGCGCTCGATTACCTCCGCGAACTCACCGACGCGAATATCTACGTCGATCAACATGCGCTGAAGGACGCCGGGATCGATTTGGCTGCGTCGGTCAGCATGAGGCTGGACGACGTATCGGTTGCGACGGTGCTGGAATTGATCGCCGATGATCTCAGTGCTTCGTTAGAAGTCCGATACGAGGACGGCATCGCGGTGCTTGGAACGCGCAGCAGCCCGTCACTATCACAACGGGTTCCGTGGGGCAACGATGGCACGCCGCCCAGCCAACAGACCGTAAAACGGCTCGCCGATTCGGTCAGAGATTACGTCTTCATCGAGGAGCCCTTATCGCAGGCGTTGGACGTCATCAGCGATGCGGCGCAGGTCGATGTTTTTGTGAATGAACGCACTCTGGACGCGGCGGGCGTCACGATGGATGCCCCGGTAACGATCAATTTGCGAGGTGTCCGACACCGGACTGCATTGCGTTTGATTCTCGATTCGGTGGACAAGTCCTTAATCTTTTCCGTGGTCGATGGCGTGGTTGTCGTGTCGGCGCTGGAGCAGTCCGGGGGATGACTCTTTTCAGCGACCCGCGGGCTAGTCTTGCTTACGGGAAATCCACCACTCGCCGCGGGCTCGTGCGCAAGCGGCGGAGTTTTCGCAGTCAAGCCGGCATTCCTTACGGCTGGCGGATCCACACCGAGCTGCGAACGCCGGGCGAACCGCGACGGCGGGAATTAAATTCAGTTCTTCGCGAAGCTCCAGATTCACGTCCGGTGTTATGCGAGGGTCGCCTAGATCAACCGACGGATGTGATGATCTTGGGGCACAACCCGGGCCTTGAGTCACCTCCACTTGACGGTCGATTCTGGGATGGTGAGTCCTGCAACTGGCGATTTCAACCGTCCAGAACCCGTTGGCCTGCATGCCGCGAAGAACCTGCCTCCGATTCCAGGGGGTCACGACTTCCTGAAATCCACGGTCGTGCGGCCGAAAAGGATCGTTGTCACCCAGGGGCCAGTTTCTGAAAATGCCGGTCCGGTATCCGGCGTCTGCAAAGACTCCGGCCATCATCATCCGGTGTGTTCGCTGTCAGTTCAAATAGAACCGTGGAAGCCGGATATCTCTCCGAAAAATATAACAATATCCATTCCGAACCTGCGGAATCCTTGAATTTCTTGGCCATCGGCGTCAGGAGCATTGGACCGCACGTGTATTGCAAGGACTGTTCCGACGCCGTTCTGCTGACCAGCCGCGCCGGCTCGCCCGCCACTCATGCACGACTCCTGGCACAAACCGACCTTGCAGCTCACGCGGATTCCAGCAGCTTCCAGCAGACTAACTGCATGCGGGGCAGATGGAAAGGGCCTTTCCACAGGTTGCCCTTCAGCGGCACCGAAACCCGCGCGTCGCGGTGCAGGTAGCCGTACCACTCGCCGTGCTCCGGATCGGGGAAGTGCCCGTAGGCCCAGTCGTGGACCAGTTGATGCCAGCGGGCATACTTCCCGTCGCCGGTCAACTGCCAAGCCAGCAGCGTGGCGATGATCGCCTCGTTGTGGGGCCACCAGAACTTCATATCGTGCCAGTATTCCTGGACGGGCAGTCCCTTGACGTCGGTGAAGTACAGCAGTCCGCCGTACTGCTCGTCCCAGCCGCGGCGCCACATCCAATCGAGCATGGTCGTGCCCACGTGCACCAGATCGGGATCGTTGTCCCGGTGCCGCGCCTCGCGGAGGATGAACCAAGCGGCCTCGATGGCGTGGCCGGGGTTGAGCATGCGCCCGTCGAAATGGTCGATTATCTCGCCGTGCGGCCCGACGGTTTCCATCACCGCCTCCA
>SKKK01000581.1 GCA_007121535.1 Planctomycetaceae bacterium
CCACGTTGGTCCGTCAACTCAATATTCTAGCACAAATGTCGCTGAGCGTGAGCAGGACCGTTCCGCCCACTGGTAGCGTGCGGTCTTCGGCGGTACGATTTCGAGCGAGGTTTATCGTCGTAAGGAAGGGTGTTGTGAGCGCGTTTCGCGCGATCCTTGGGGTTACCGATGAAGCGGTCATCGTCTGCAAATGCACCGAACGTCACAGGCACGCGGATACTGATCGGGGACAGCCGGGACGTTTTGCCGTCGCTGGATTCGGAGTCCGTGCAATGCTGTGTGACTTCGCCGCCGTACTGGGGACTACGGGACTACGACCACCCGCAGCAGTTAGGCGCCGAGGAATCTCCCGAGCAGTTCGTCGAGAATCTGGTGGGGATCTTTCGCGAAGTTCGTCGAGTTCTTCGTGATGACGGGACCTTTTGGCTGAACGTCGGAGACGGTTATGCTCGAAATGGCGGAGTGGGAGTATGCGGCCCCAACGCGAAAGTCGGCAATACCAGAAAACTGATTCAAAAGCGGAACTGTCGCGTACCGGCCTGCTGGGGGTTGAAAGATCGAGATCTGATCGGATTGCCGTGGCGAGTCGCGTTTGCGTTGCAGGAAGACGGCTGGATACTCAGGTCAAACGTCACCTGGGTCAAAAAGTCGCCGATGCCCGAGAGTGTCCGAAACCGTCCGTCCGGGGCAACCGAACAGATTTTTCTGTTCGCGAAAGCACCGGGCTACTACTATGATTGCCAGGCGGTGCGAGAGCGGTCCGGGGCCAACCTGCGGAACTATTGGATTTTGGGGCCGGACGCCAGCGGTTCGGAGCATCCCGCGGTGTTTCCGCAAGAACTGGCGCGCCGATGCATCCTGTTGGGAACCCGTCCCGGCGACTGCGTGCTCGATCCGTTTTCAGGGTCCGGAACCACGGGCCTGGTCGCGACCGAGTTGCATCGTCACGCGATTCTGATCGAATTGAACGAAGCGTATGCGAAGCAAGCGGCAGGCAGACTTCGCAAGGGAGTCCAAAAGACGCTCTTGGCTTAGACGATGAACAACCTGACAGAACTCCGCAGCAACGATCATCAGCAAATCGGTTCGGCCATGACAGGCTGGCACGCTCTTGACAGCCGTTCACGAGCCGGACACGATGAGGGATGGACGTGCTGTTTTCCGTCTGTTTTGGGAGAGTATCGCCATGAATCGTTTCGTTTTGTGGAGCCTGCCAGTTTTCTGGTTGGCCAGCATGCTGATCACGGTGGGTTCGGTTCTGGGCGAACCGACGGAGCGCAACGAGGCAGCGATTGGCGAGGTGCTGGACGGCACGCGACAAGAGGCTTATGCCGACTGGTGGGGCTATTGCCCGGATGAATCGACAACGGCACTCCAATCGGCCATCGACTCGGGGGCGACGAAGGTGATCGTTCGCAAGATGTCCGGGCCGTGGATCGTCGATCAGATTCGATTGACCGACAACCAGGAACTGTTTTTCGAACCGGGTGTGGTGGTCCAAGCCAAACGCGGCGCGTTTCGCGGGCGGAGCGATTCCTTGTTCACCGCCTGGAACAGGACCAATGTCACGTTGACCGGCTATGGGGCGACGCTTCGCATGCATCGCGACGACTACGATGGCCCGGATTACGAAAGGGCGGAATGGCGGCACGTGCTGAGTTTCCGTGGTTGTACCAACGTCACCGTGAAAGGCCTGACGTTGATGGAATCCGGCGGCGACGGCATCTACCTTGGGGCAGGGCGCCGGCGGGAAACCAACCGGAATGTGGTTATCCGCGACGTGGTGTGCGATCGGAATTACCGGCAGGGGATCAGCGTGATCACGGCGGAAAATCTGTTGATCGAGAATTGCGTGCTGAAGAACACGGCCGGAACCGCGCCGGCGGCGGGTATCGATTTCGAGCCCAATCATCCCTGGGAACGGCTGGTTGATTGCGTGATGCGCAATTGCGTGATCGAGGACAATCAGGGGTTGGGAATCCATCTGTACCTTCGTCCGCTGAACGGAACCTCAGAGCCGGTCTCCATCCGGATCGAAAACTGCGTCACGCGAGGCTCCAACGCCACGTCGGCCAGCATCATCACCAGTTGCGGCCCCGAGGGCCCGGTGCGGGGGTTGATCGAGCTGGTGAACTGCCGCTTCGAAGACCATGGTCGCGCGGGCATTCGCATCGGATCGAAGCCTGTGAGCGGTCTGCAGTTGCGGGTGATCGATTGCGTCGTGGCGGATTCGTCGGATGCACCCGACCTGTCGGCGCCGATCAGCTTCATGACGCGGGCCGGCGACTTGCAACCTACCGGCGGCGTCCACTTTCAGAATCTGACGGTTCGAGATCCCATCGAACGACCTCTGATGGCCTTTCGCGACGCAATCGGCTCGAATCTGGAGGAAATCACGGGTACCGTCACGGTCCATCATGGCGATCAGAGCACCGAATACCGATTGGATCCGGAAACGATTGCCCGGTGGGTGCCTCACGACCCGGTGTTGGAAATCCCCGTCGTCGAATGGCAGGATTTGCCGTTGCAGCCGGTGGTTACTGGTCCGGGCGATGCCAAGCAGACATTGCCCCACCATCGTCAACGCAACACGGCTTTCTACCTGCTGCAGGCCAGCCAAGGCGACCAGGTGCGGCTGCGATTGCGGCACCAGGCGGTGGGTCGGGCGACCGAAGGTTCGATGTCCGTCCACGCGATCAGCCCCTCAGGGGAATCCTTCGAACCGACCGAAATCCGGCTGGGCGAGCAAGGCCAGTACGATTTTACTGCCGATGCGACCGGCGTGTTCCTCGTGCGCTGCCAGCCCGGTCGGCATACCGTGCAAGTTTTGGAAAGCAGCCATCCGATTTGCATGGCCGGGGACGGTGGCCGGATTCATTTGGTCAGCACGACCGGCGAATTCGTCTTCTGGGTGCCAGCCGACGTTCAGCGATTTGGCCTTCGGGCGCAAGGCGAGGGCGATGGGGAACGACTGACACTCACCCTGCTGGACGATCAAGGCCAGGTCCGTTGGCGACAAGCAAACATCGGCTATCCCGATTCGTTCACGGTCGATCGGCAACCTTCGCAGGAAGGGCAGGTATGGCGGCTGCGGATCGAACGCCCTGAGATCGGCGTCCTGGAAGATATCCATCTGATGCTGCGAGGTGTTCCGGCACTGCTGGGATTTGAACCGCAGGGGCTGCTGAGCGTCGCGGATTGACGATCGACGATGGGGACGAGGGTTTCCAAAAATGCAATTGCGATTTCCTGACGAACGCTGCCTGCGGCACTCCCTCCTCACGCGGCCTTCCGCCGCGACCCACGTAGGTCGGGTCTCCGACCCGACGCACGTAGGTTGGGTCTCCGCCCCGACCCGGTCGGGACAGAGTCCCAACCTACGAAAATGCGCGCACCGCGCGCCGTTCTTAGGACCGAAGACTCCCATCGGACCGTTTTTGGTCATGGTCGGTCTCGTGCTGGCTCCCTGGTTCTCGCATGCAGCCGATCGGGGCAACGGTCCGACAGATGACCGGGCTTCTGATCAGGCGACCGAAACGCCGCCGAACATCGTCTATATCATCTCGGACGACCAGATGTGGACGGATTTCGGGTTCATGGGCAACCCGCGAGTCGCCACGCCGCACCTGGATGCCTTGGCCGCTGGATCCGCCCGCTTTGTCAACGGCTACGTGCCCTCCAGCGTGTGTCGACCGTCGCTGGCAACGTTGCTGACCGGACTGTATCCGCATCAGCACGGATTGCATTTCAACCATGGTCCCCCGGGCAATGCCGGATACAACCGGATGACGAGTCGCCAGGAATACGAACAGACTCGATCGCGCGAATTCGAGCTGATCCGACGCTTGGAGACGCTGCCCGGGTTGCTGGGCTGCGAACGCGGCTACCGATCGCTGCAGACCGGCAAGTTCTGGGAGGGCCCGTGGGAAAACGGGCAGTTTACCGAAGGGATGACGCGCTTTGAAGCTCCGCCAGAGGATCAGACCTTCGGAGGCTTGCGCGTGCTGGCCAGCGGCGAACGGGTGGCTCACGGCAACGGGGATATCGGGTTGGCGATCGGCCGTCGGACGATGAAGCCCATCGAAGACTTCATTCAAGACGGTGAAGCCGACAAGACCCCTTGGCTGGTCTGGTATGCCCCCTACCTTCCTCATCAACCCCATGATTCGCCCGAGCCGTTTTACCAGATTGCTGCCGCTCGACCGGACGTTGCCGAACACGAGTTGCCCTATTTCGCCGCAATCGCTCAATTCGACGAGACCGTCGGTCAACTGGTGCGCTTGGTTCAGGACGCCGGTGCGGCGTCACGGACGCTGTTCGTGTTCGTGGTCGACAACGGCTGGTCGCCCAGCACCACGCCGCAACGTGGTCGGCCGGAAGAGTTTGCTGCGACGGCGACCAGCAAATGGGCTCCTTTTGATGCAGGCGTACGGACGCCGATCCTGTTGAGCTGGGAAGGTGTGATCCAGCCGGCGACGCATGCCACTCCGGTCAGCACGGTGGATCTTCTGCCGACGATGTTGTCCGCCGCCGGGGTGCCGATGGCCAAGCGTCCTGCGTTGCCCGGACAGGATCTGATGCCGGTGGCACGCGGCCAAGCGGATCTCGATCCACGGCGACCCGTGTTCGGCGAATTGTACCCCAACGACGCGACGCAACTGGGGCGGCCCGAATTGGATATCCGGTACCGCTGGGTTCGTCGCGGGGACTACAAGCTGATCGTGCCCACGTCGGGTGCGGGGCAGAAAACCTGGCGTACCTATTTGGACGGTCCCGCGTTGTTCGATCTGGCGAAAGATCCTCACGAGACCGAAAACGTGATCCACCGCAAAGACCTGGCTGACACGGTAGCCGATCTTCGACAACAATTGGACCATTGGTGGGACGGTGTGCAGAACCGCATCCAACCCTCGCCTTGATTCGACCAGACGTTCGTTACTAGAAAGGAACATCATGCCTACGACTCGACGCACCTTCTTGAGCACGGCGGCCGCAGGGGCCGCTGTCAGCCTTTCCGGCAGCGGTTTGCAGACCGCCGAAGCCTCGACGCGTTTCGGCCCGAACGACACGATCGGCATCGGGCTGATCGGCTGTGGCGGGCGCGGCCGGAGTGTCCTTCGCCAGCATTTGGCCGTCGATGGCGTGCGAGCCGTGGCTGTCTGCGATGTGCATCAAGGTCGGATGGCCCAAGCTCGAAAAGAGGCCGGCGGCGATCAGGTGGCTGCCTATGGCGATTTCCGCGAACTGTTGGAAAACAAGGACGTCGACGCGGTCATCGTCGCCACGCCCAGCCATTGGCACGTCCTGGGAACCATCCATGCCTGCCGAGCGGGCAAGGACGTGTTTGTCGAAAAGCCGTTGGGTACCAGCATCGGCGAAGGGCGCGCGGCGGTCAACGTGGCGAAAGAAACGGGGCGAATCGTCCAATTCGGTACCCAGCAGCGAAGCTGGGAACACTATCATCGCGCCGCCGAGGTCATCCAGTCGGGACGGTTGGGCGAAATTTCCGAGGTCAAGGTCTGGGACTACGACTACTTCTATCCCGGATTCGGCAATCCGCCCGACAGCGATCCGCCGGCCGAATTGGATTGGGACATGTACCTGGGACCGGCGCCGAAGGTACCGTACAATCCGAACCTTTTTGGCCATCGTCACTACTGGTTTCACGATTATGCGGGGGCGTGGCACGTGGATTGGGCCGTCCACCATTACGACGTCGTCCACTGGTGCATGGGCGTCAAGCACCCGGTGGCCGCGGCAGCGATCGGCGGGCGGCACGCGTTCGAAAACTGCAATTCCGAGTGGCCCGACACGTTCAACGGAATCTTGCAGTACGGCCCCGGTCCGGTCGCCGAGAAAGGATTCCTGCTGCAATACACGGCGCGCACGGCTTCGCGAGCCGAACAGCGGTCGCATGGCAAGCGGTTCTTCGGCACCGAAGCCTCGCTGATCCTCGACCGATCCGGATTCACGGTAACCCCCGAGATCGGCAAGTCGGGCGAACCGGAGAGTTATCGGACCCCGGAATCGAACCACTCGGCGGCCTTTATCCAACACGTCCGCCAACGCACTCAACCGTTCGGCGACATCGAGGACGGTCACCATTCGACCATCCCCGGTCATCTGTTGAGCATCGCCTATCTGAGCGGCAGCACGATTCGCTGGGACGCCGAGAACGAGCAGGTGATCGACAATCCCGAGGCCGATGCCCTGGTGACTCGCACCTATCGCGAGCCCTGGACGCTGGACGTCTAGCCGTTCCCACCGCAGTGTCCTGGTGACGACGAACGTTGAGTCCGGAGTCGAGGCAGAGTGTCGGGTTACCGATGAAAGAGGGTAGATCGTTGGCCAAAAACGACTCCCGACCCCGTTGCGTCCCGCACGCAAAGCTACCTGAAGTGACAAGAAACTCCTGGCCGGGTGCTTACGGTGTTTCCGGCAGGTCCAAGGTACCCTCGAGTGGATTCGAACCACCGACCTACGGTTTAGGAAACCGTTGCTCTATCCCCTGAGCTACGAGGGCTGGTTTTGTGGAAACGGACGGGCTGCGTCCACGAAGGAGTTTAGCAGAAGTGCCGGATGGTGAATATCCCAGGCGGGATGAAGCCGCGATTCGGGGGGCTTTGGTCGCGATTAGTCGACGGCTTCGATGTTGCGTATCCGGCCTCGTGGCGATAAACCGGCGGAACGGATCGGCTCGGACAGTCGCGCTTGGCCCAGATTGCCAGCTTCGTCCCGGGCCTCGATCTTCAGATAGAATTTTTCCGGCACGCGGGCGTCGACTCGCCAGTAATGCTGCCCCGTGTTGGGCAAGCCGGAAGCGATGGTGTTCCAAGGGCCTTGCGGCTGGTCACTGAACAGCAGGGTGATCGGTCGAGCGCCGAATCCCGAGTCAACGGCGTTCCAGCGGATATCCAGGTGTCCCGCATATTCGCCTTGACCGTAAGCGGCTGATGTGATTTCGACGACGGGCCGCGTGGTGTCGACGCCGACCCACAGGTCCGCCGGATCGCCCGGTCGCGGCGCCTGGCTGGTCAGCCCGTTCTTGCCGACGATCACGATGCGGAACCCGTAGATTCCCTCTTCCTGGACCTCGACCAACATCGGACTTTCACGGTCCTCGTCCTCCGCCCAAAACTCCCAGTCTCGTCCGCCGTTACGCGTCACCCATAGTTCAACTTTTTCCACGCCTTGTGGTCCGACCGCGTCGATCGAATAGTCCAGGTTGAACCGTTTGGAGTTCGTCATTCTTGGACGCTCACCCTCGGGAAACGGACTCGAATCGACCAGAGGCCTTGTTTCCGGTTCCGGCTCGTCGGCTATGTGTTCCTCATTCATCGAACGACTGCTGGATGCGTCGCGGACAGGAACCGGTTCACGAAATTCTTCAGGGGTTCCGTGACTGGGCCAGGCAACGGCGGACGGATCCGCGGCAGGCTTGGAATCCTGCAAGGAATCATCGTCCGCTGCGGGATCTACCGATGGTCGCTCGGACGGGGTGGTGGGAGCGGATGGGACATCCGCCTGTTCCGAAACCGGCTGCTGGTCGGACGGTGGCGGCGGGAGTGCCAGTTCCGCCGATTGTGCGGGCTGGTCTGTCGCGAACCCGTGCGTGGCGAAGGGGTCCGAAGGAACATCGGATGTCGGTTGTGACGCTGCTGGAGAACCGAATACCGAGGTGATATTCAGCGGCAGGAACAGACGGCGAGTCAATTCGGCCACGTTGTCCGCTGCGTCGCGTGCTTCCAAGCGAACCGTGACCAGCGTGGCGCCACGAGCCGGTTGGAAACGAGTCTCGCCGCGCATCGTGCGCCGCAGAGGATCGGTCGCGGGCGATTGTATTTCCAACGGTTTCCAGGGTTGGCCCGGATTATGCTGCACCTGCAACACCACCTTTTCGGGCTGCAGTGATTCGTCGTGGGCTTCCCAGCTCACGTGTACCATGCCGCCGGGCTCGGATTTCGCGTCCAGCAGCAATCGCGGCGCCTGGGTGTCTACGATGATCCTCAACTGGGGCGTTAACGTTCCCGGATTGGCCGTTGCGACTCCGGCAGCCACCAACTGCGACGTGAACCAATATTCACCATCGCGACCGGCGCGAAAGACGAATTGCTGCTGCGAGGTCGGTTGACGAGCATAGGCCTCCCACGTAGCGCCCAGATCGGTGGACACGTACAGGACGATGTCTTTGGGCACCGGTGAGTTCTGATGGATGGCGAAGGGAATCGCGAAAACGTGATGGCGGTGATAGACCGCGGCCACATCGGATCCGGCGTTCGAAGTCGGGCGAGTCGCCGCAGCCATTCTCGGATGATCGTGATGTTCGGGCGATGACGCTGAGTCCTGTGACTGGGCGATTGTGGTAGCCGCCGTCAGCAACACCAACGCCATGCCGGGGATTCGGGCGTTCATGCAGTACGCTCCCCCTCGTTGGTTGACAGGTACCTCGGCGCAAGGCGTAACTCTGTTATCGGCCGGATGTTGCGGCAGAGTTCATGGAAAAAGGCTGTGACGGCGTTTCATTGCACCGGCGCGGTCGGATCGGGCGGATTATGACCGCGTCTCGGTGACGATGGCCCGATATTGTCGAGCCAGCGACTCGATCCTGGCGAAATCGCCGCTGTCGACGGCCGATTTTTCGACCAACGAACCTCCGATCCCCAAAGCGCAGGCGCCACACCGCAGGAATTCCGCTGCGGTATTCAAGTCGACCCCCCCGGTAGGAAGAAGAAGAACTTGCGGTAGAGGCCCGTGTAGGGCTTTCAGATACTTCGGACCCGTCAAATCCGAGGGAAAGATCTTGACGATATCGGCTCCCGCCTCCCACGCGGCCACTACTTCGGTTGGTGTCAGAGCGCCGGGCATCACCAATTTATCGTACCGTTGGCACATCGCGATGACATCCCGGTTGGTCGCTGGCGACACGATGAACTCGGCACCGGCCAGCAGGGCGGCTCGAGCCGTTTCGGTATCGAGCACCGTGCCGGCGCCCAGCAGCACTCGATCCCCCAGTTTGTCGAGAACTCGTTCCAACACTTGAACGGCTTTCGGCACGGTGAAAGTGACCTCCAGCGCATCGACACCGCCGGCCAACAGTGCTTCGGCCACATCGACCAGCAGCTCGCCACTACGGGCGCGGATGACGGCGACGATCCCAGTTTCGAGTACCCTTGATAGCTGTTCCGATTTTTTCATGCGTGCGATTCCTGTGCGAACGTGAACCAACTTTGTTGATCGACCGTACGAATTCTAACCGCCAGCGGGTCACGACGAAACCGAGCGGGTTGCGAAATGCGGGACGCAAACACCGAAAAAGGATTTTTCTGAGCACGGGGGCAGAAGAATCGAACGTCGAATCTGGACTTGGAGGCGGTCGACGCGCATAATAGGCGGTAGTCGAGCATTTCGGTGCTCTACGATCGTCGGACTAGCGGAGCTAGAAGCGTTGACCATGGCGGAATTCTTATTCTCCCCTGCGGCTCAGGCCGTCATTTGGACGGCGGTGCTGGTGGTCTTGATCGTCGTAGGGATCTACTTCGTGCTCGGATTCCGAAGATGGCAGCAAGATGACAGGGTATCAGCCAACGAGTTATTGACGGAGTTTCGAAATCTTCGCGACTCGGGTCGTGTGAGTCGGGCGGAGTTCAAGAATATCAAATCGGTGCTGGGTGCAAAGCTTCAAGATGAGCTGGGTTCCGATGAAATGGACAATTCGGGTTAATACCGGGAAAATCGTTGCGACGAGCATCTGACTTCCTAGGATTTTGCCGGTTGCTCCGTTGCTGGAATCTTCATTGGCTCTGGATGCCTTTGGCATGCGATATGGAAGTTACGAAGCAAGTTTTGCAGCTCGACGTACGCGGACAGGGAAGCCACCTACAGTCGACGGCGAAGAGGATCGTCAGCGACTGATTCGAGCAACACCTTGGAGTTTTCTCACCGCTTTCCCCGCCTGAAGAACGGGCAGCGCAAGCGGATTCTCGAAAAGGAGTATGTATGCCCGCAGGAAAGGAGTTAGGTGGCGGTCGGCGAAGCGGCAGCACCACGAAGAAAAACGCCTTTTGCTCGTTCTGTCGCAAGAGCTACCGAGATGTTGGCCCTCTGGTAGAGGGGCCTGGTGATGTCTATATTTGCGGCGAATGTATTGATCTGTGCCAATCGATCCTCGAACAGGAAAAAAGGCGGCGAGGACCGTCGAAGAAGCTGTTCAACGAGATCCCGACGCCACGCGAGATCGTCGCTCAAATGAGTCAGTACGTGGTCGGTCAGCAAGCGGCGAAAAGGTCATTGGCCGTGGCGGTGCACAACCATTACAAGCGGCTGTCGCTGTCCTGGCAGGGGTCGGATGTCGAGGTGGAAAAGTCGAATATCCTGCTGATCGGGCCTACCGGGTCGGGCAAGACGTTGCTGGCGAGGACCTTGGCACGCATCCTGAACGTTCCGTTTGCAATCGGGGATGCCACGACGTTGACCGAAGCCGGGTACGTGGGCGAAGACGTCGAAAACCTTTTGTTGAAGCTGCTGCATGCAGCGGATTTCGATCTCGAGGCGGCTCAACGAGGCGTGCTGTACATCGACGAAATCGACAAGATCGGAAAAACCAGTCAGAACGTGTCCATCACACGCGATGTTTCTGGTGAAGGAGTCCAGCAGGCGCTGTTGAAAATGCTGGAAGGCACCGTCGCCAATGTTCCTCCACAAGGGGGGAGAAAGCATCCGGAACAGCAGTACATTCAGATGGATACCAGCGAAATCCTGTTCATCTGTGGTGGCACTTTTGTGGGTATCGAAGACATCGTTCGCAAGCGATTGGGTCGGCGTACGATGGGCTTCGGCCAAACTTCGGCGACTCGCAACGAAGCCACCTCGGCCGAACTGTTGGCTCAGGCGAATTCGGATGATGTGCTCCAGTACGGGTTGATTCCCGAGTTGGTGGGACGTTTGCCCGTGGTATCGTCGTTGACGCCGCTGGACGAGGACGGGTTGATCCAAGTGCTGACCGAGCCTCGCAACGCTTTGATCCGGCAATATCAGAGCCTGTTCGAGATGGAAAACTGCCGGCTGGAGTTTACCGAACAAGCGTTGCGCACGATCGCCAGGCGGGCGATGGCCAAAGGCACCGGCGCTCGCGGACTTCGATCCATCGTCGAAGAGGCCATGTTGGACATCATGTACGATTTGCCTGACGAGCAGGAAGGCATCACGTACCAGATCGATGAGGATTTCCTGTCCGGACGCAATCAGGTGATCCGCATGCCAACGCCGCAATCCAAGAGCGCTTGAAAAGACGACTGATTCGTTGCCAATCGTTACGGGACCTTCTGCGAAGAAGGTCCCTTTCTTTTTTGGGGCTTCCTTCTCATGTCGGCGGAAAATCGGCGGCTAGCGCCGTGCCGCTCACAGAGATAGAGCCGTGCCGCAAACAGAGCGATTGTTGCCCACGCTTTGGCCACCGTTGGCTAGAGTAGCCCGAAACGGGGCTTGGTTTAGGACTCCCGTTCGCCGCCCGGGGGCCACATCGTAGGGCCCCCGTTCGGCACCTGGGGGCCACATCTTAGCTGCTAGCGGCCAGAGCGGCACGGAACATGTCAACGGCTCCGGCGGGGTCGGCCGATTCGACGATCGCTGCTCCCACGGCGATTCGTCGGAACCCACATTCGATAACCTGGCTGACGTTGGCCAAGGAAATCCCGCCAATGGCATATGCTGGGACCGCAGTTTGGTCCGCCGCCTGTTTCAAGAACGCCAATCCAGCGTACTGCGGAAAGGCCTTGGTCGTCGACGGGAACGTCGGTCCACACCCGATGTAGTCTGCTCCGTCAGCCATCGCTTGTCGGACTTGTGTCACCGAGTGGGTGGATACGCCGATCAATCGATCGGGGCCCAGAATCTGCCGGACGTCTTGTACGCTCAACTCTTCCTGGCCAACGTGTACGCCGTCGGCATCGGCCAAGATAGCCAGATCGGGACGGTCGTTCATGATGAACAGCGTGGCCGTCCCGCGGGTTAATTGTCTCAGTATTCGGCCTCGGTCCAACAGTTCCCGATCTTCCAGACGTTTGTCCCGCAGTTGCAGGACATCCACTTTGGCTTCGACCAGCTTGGAAACCAGATCCCTAAATTGGGCTTCGTTGTTTCGGCCATCGACCAACACGTACAGTCGTGAATGGATTAGACGCGTCAAAGGTGGAGTATCTGCCGAGATCACGTTGTTTTTCCTAGTCTTTCGCCTTCATTTTTGTCGGTTGGCCCAAGATTCGCACTAGACTAACTTCGATTGGTGAATCTGCCAGATTGGTCACGTGGGTGCCCTGACCGGCATGATCATTTCGACTTGCCTTGATAGAATAGATTAGTGAGGCTACAATCGCGACTTCAAATGTGAAGCAAGATATCATTCATATGGTGTGTACGGCGGTGGAGAAAAGCGGATGCGAGTGCCTTCGATAGCGTCATGTTGGTGGCCTGGTCTTCCGCAACTTTGGTGGCGTGGCGATCTGCGAGCGATGATGCTAGCAGTGTTGTTCGCGATCGTGCTGAATTTTGCGTTGACGGCGACGTTCGTGTGGCCAGAGATGGTTTCGTTCGGAATGTTGGCAGCGATCTGGACTGGCGTGATTCTGTTTTGGGGGATCGCCACCTGGACCGGGACACATGAAGTAATAAGGATACGGGGCCGTTCTGCAGAGCAGCAGCAGGCCTTGTTCAGCAATGCGCAGGTAGAATACTTGAAAGGGCATTGGCTCGAGGCTGAAACGTTGCTTCGCGAGTTGTTGGGCATCGATCAGCACGACGGCGACGCGCGACTGATGCTGGCATCGTTACTGCGGCATAGTGACCGGGTGGGAGAAGCACTGGTCGAACTGGAAACATTGGAGTTGTCCGAAGCGGGAGCAAAATGGGCTTCGGAAATCTCGCGGGAGAGACAACTGGCGGGTCACATTCAATAGGAACTCAAGGGGGGGAACATCCCATGTATGAAAGATTTACGGATCGCGCGCGGAAGGTGATGCAACTGGCCAATCAGGAGGCGCAACGATTCAATCACGAGTACATCGGCACCGAGCATATTTTGCTGGGTCTGGTGAAGGAAGGCAGCGGGGTCGCTGCCAACGTATTGAAGAACTTGGATGTTGACCTGCGACGCATCCGGCTCGAGGTGGAGAAGCTGGTGCAGAGCGGACCTGAGATGGTGACGATGGGCAAACTGCCTCAGACTCCGCGTGCGAAAAAGGTCATCGAGTATTCGATGGAGGAAGCTCGCAACTTGAACCACAATTATGTGGGCACCGAACATATCCTGCTGGGGCTACTGCGTGAGCAGGAGGGGGTGGCGGCTCAAGTCCTGATCAACCTGGGCATGAAGTTGGAGGACGTCCGCGAGGAGGTTTTGAATTTGCTGGGACATGGATTGGAGAGCGACGACGACGCGGGCGATCGAGGTCGAGGCGAGGAGCGGTCGGAGTCGCGGTCCAAGGGTGGTAAATCCAAGACGCCCGCCCTGGACAGTTTCGGACGCGATTTGACGCAACTGGCAAAGCAGGGCAAGTTGGACCCGGTGATCGGGCGCGAACGCGAAATCGAGCGGGCGATCCAGATCCTGTGCCGCAGGACGAAGAACAACCCGGTCTTGTTGGGCGAAGCGGGCGTGGGCAAGACGGCGATCGTCGAAGGTTTTGCGCAGCGGGTGATCTCGGGTAACGTGCCGGACCTGCTGACGGACAAGCGGATCGTGGTCCTCGATTTGGCGATGATGGTAGCGGGCACCAAGTACCGAGGTCAGTTCGAAGAGCGCATCAAGGCGGTGATGAACGAAGTCCGGCGCGCGAAGAATACCATCCTGTTCATCGACGAATTGCATACGTTGGTCGGCGCGGGTGGGGCCGAGGGTGCGATCGATGCCGCGAACGTCTTGAAGCCGGCATTGGCTCGAGGCGAAATCCAGTGCATCGGCGCGACGACGCTGGACGAGTACCGCAAGTACATCGAAAAGGACAACGCGCTGGCTCGCCGCTTCCAGGAGATCATCGTCGATCCGACCTCGAGGGACGAGACGGTCGAGATCCTCAAGGGACTGCGACCGCGTTACGAGGAGCATCATCGCGTGCAGATCACGGACGATGCGATCGAAGCGTCCGTCGAATTGTCCGAACGATACATCTCGTCACGTTGTCTGCCCGACAAGGCGATCGACGTGATCGACGAGGCGGGGGCCCGCATCCGTCTGCGGTCGATGACCCGACCGCCCGATCTCAAGGAGATCGACGACGACGTCGATCGATTGAACAAGCAGAAAGAGGAAGCCGTTGCGAATCAGGACTTCGAAAAGGCCGCCTCGCTGCGCGATCAAGCGGACAAGCTGAAGAAGAAGAAGGAGCAGATCACGCGGGAGTGGCGTGAAAAGTCGGCGCAAACCGACGGGGTGGTGGACGAAGAGGTCGTGGCCGAAGTGGTTTCCAAGATGACCGGTGTTCCGCTGACTCGGCTGTCGACGGAAGAGAGTTTGCGGTTGATGCAGATGGAAGACGAACTGCACAAGCGTGTGGTCAGTCAAGAAAAGGCCGTCGCCGCCGTCGCCAAATCGGTGCGGCGCAGCCGTAGCGGTTTGAAGGACCCGCGGCGTCCCACGGGTTGCTTCGTCTTCGCCGGCCCCACGGGAGTCGGGAAGACGCTGCTGGCCAAAGCGCTGGCCGAGTATCTGTTCGGCGACGAGGATTCGCTGGTCCAGATCGACATGAGCGAATACGCGGAAAAGCATAACGTCAGCCGCTTGATCGGCGCACCTCCCGGATACGTCGGTTACGAAGAAGGCGGGCAGTTGACCGAGCGAATTCGCCGACGCCCCTATTCCGTCGTGCTGCTGGACGAAATCGAAAAGGCTCACCCCGAGATCTTCAACACCCTGTTGCAGGTGATGGAGGAAGGGCGTTTGACGGACGCATTCGGGCGCAAGGTCGATTTCCGCAACGTGGTGATGATCATGACGACCAACGCGGGCGCCGATGCGATCAAGAACGAATCGGGATTCGGTTTTCAGAAGCCCGACCAGGATGCCAGTTACGACAGCATGAAGAACCGCGTTCAGGAGCAGATCGAAAAGGTATTCCGTCCCGAGTTTCTGAATCGATTGGACGACGTCATCGTCTTCCGCCATCTGACGCACGAAGACCTGAAGGACGTGATCGAGCTGGAATTGGCTCACGTGCGCAAGCGATTGTTGGATCGAGGTTTCTCGCTGGAACTGACGGAACCCGCGAAGGAATTTTTGATCAAGATGGCCTGCAAAGACCTCGACTTCGGGGCTCGACCGTTGCGTCGCGCGTTGGAGAGTCGCGTCGAGGATCCGCTGTCCGAGGAATTGCTGCGAGGCTCGTTCCAGGGCAACAATCGGATCGTCATCGATGTGATCCGCGACGATGAAGGGAAAATCCGGCGTCTGGATTTCCGCGGGGAAACCCGAGAAGAGACAGTGCCAGAACCCGTCCCGGTCGCCGCGGGCGAAGAGGGCTAGTACGTTGTCCAGCCGAAAAATGTGGATTGTGAGCGGCACGGCGCTAGCCGCCGGTTCTGGACGCCACC
>SKKK01000540.1 GCA_007121535.1 Planctomycetaceae bacterium
CTGGGACATGGCTTCGTTGCAAGAAGTCTTTTCTGTTGACCTACATGAACCGCTGTGTTTTGATACGCTGGTATTCTCCCCCGATGGAAAGTACTTGTTCTTATGCACGAATAAGAATCTTCGCGGCTGGGATACCGCATCTTGGCAGTTGAGATTCAGTGTTGAAATTATTTCTGGATGTAGTCACATCCTAGTGTCACCAGATAACAAGGAAATTTTCACGTGCCACTTCGACGGAAACGTACAGATTTGGAGCCGTACAGGCGATCAAATCAAGTCGCTTCAGTCACCCTATGGCCGTCCGACATCCGCTGCTATTTCTCCCGACGGCTCGGTTCTTCTCATTGGGACGTCCACAGGGGAAATCATACGTGTCGAGTCGGCGACACGGGCGTCGCATGAATCTCCATTAAAACATGGAGAGGGAATCATTGAGACGATTCTCTATTCGCGAGACGGCGGGTTCTTCGCAACGTCAAGCCTCCTTGGGGGGACAGTGAGAATTTGGGATTCTGAGAGTTTTCGACTGCGTTCGACGCTTCATGGTCACACAGGCGTTCTCCAACGGATGGCGATTTCGGGAGACGGCAGGATGCTGGTTGTATCTGGAGGTGCTGGGACAAAGGCACCTTCTCCCACAAACCGTGAGGGGATAGTCACAATCTGGGACTTGACGACGACAAGAACGTCGCCAGTCACACAATTTGTCGCACACCCAGACAGCACGGTAGCTGTCACTATTTCACCCGACATGACCATGCTCGCGACAACAGGCCGTGACGGCAAGGTGCATCTTTGGAGTGTCGATGAACTGCTGCGGTTTGGGGGGTATGGCGTTGGCAAACTGCAAGAGGGTGAGCCGGTATCGAATGCGTCAAATGACGATTGAACGATCGGCAGTGTCTGGATTCGACTAGGATGCAACGCTGCGGTACGCGGACACTCTGTCGGAAGCAAAAATTTGTGTTGGTGCAGAGAAGGCATTCGGTGTTCCATTTTTTTCACGAAAGGAGTGAACGATGAATAGGTTGTTGTGGATGGCCGCGGTGGGGTCGGTGGTGTTGGCATGGCCTGCGTATGGCCAGGAATCGACGCGGAAAGACTTCGAGGAGTTCTGCCGAGCCTGGGAAGGACGTTGGGTGGGGGATGTCACGTGGGTGACGAATTGGGAGGGGGTCGGAAATCGAGGAGAAAAGGTCACGGCGTATTTCGAGGGTCGCGTTGTGAATGATGGCCACGCCATGATCGGGACCTTTTTCGGTGGTGACGGATCGAGCACATCGCTGATCTTCTACGATCCCGGTATGAAGCGGATCCGGTGGATATGGGTGGATTCCGGTGGCACGATGAATGAATCCATCATGTATCGGCACGGAGAAGAATGGAAGAGCGAAGGCATCGGAAGTAAGGCCGATGGCACGAAGATTACGTTTACGAACTCAGTGCGTATTACCGACGGCGGTGATACCCACACGTGGACGGGAACAGGAACCGACGGCGACCAGGCCATGGAACAACAAAACGACGTTTGGCGGCGTGTCGGTAAGTCGCTTATGAAGTAGCAGAAACGGCAAATGCGGTCTCGGAGAGCCCGGACCACGTGGTGGCGTCTCTCCGAGACGCTCTTTTGGCTTTTTTTGCAGCAGTCCGCTGGAGCGGGCAGTGGACGACTTTTCCGTCTGTTGTTCCTGGGGTGAAATGGAATCGCGCGGTGGTCGCGTTTCCTTGTGTCTTGTTTTCTTTGGTTTGGTCTAAGTTTCCTTTCGAAAGGAGCGTGTATCGTGAAGAGCAAGATCGTGGTCGTGGGGTTCATGATCGTTTTGGTCGGTACTCAAGCCGGTTTTTGGGCGCGGGAACTCGATGCTGAAGAGTCGGATCGATCGAGCAGTTTGCAGCAGGCGGTGGGTCTGCTGCAATCGGCCGCCATTCATGCGGCGCGGGGGCAAAATGCGGATGCCGAGCGGTGTTGCCGTGAACTGCTGGATTCCCCGGAGCTTCTGCAGCATGTGGATCCGCATCGGATTCGCACCTTGCTCGGAATCTCGATCGGCAGGCAAAATCGACGCGCCGAAGCGTTCGAATTGCTGACGAACGTCCTGACCGAGCAGCAGGCGATACTGGGTGAAGATCACCCTCACGTCGAGAGTACTCGCAGCTATATGGGATGGCTGAGCTATGAGATCACTTGGACTCCAGCGATGAGGATTGGTGGTCCAGCACAGCAATATGAGCCGGCGATCGCGGTCGCTGAAGAGGCAATCCGATTGCGGCTCGGAAACGGGTATTGGCAATTGGCCTTGTTGAAACTCCGCCAAGGCCAGGGTTCGGCGAGTATCGAGGCGATGCGTCGGTCTTTTCAAGAGGACGGCGGTTGGCTAGGTCAATTTCCCATTCTATCTTTGGCATTACTTGCCGACGGTCAGGAAGAATTGGCCCGTGACGCATACGCCGTGGCGCGAGATCGCGCCGCGAAGACCCGAACCGTCTGGGAATCGATTCAGCAACTGCTTGATCAAGCCGCTGGCGAACTGAAGATGACCGGCACCGATCCGGCGAGTTCCCTGTCTCGGGAGCAGTTCGTGGCAGCGTATGGGCGTCTGATCGCGGCCTTTCCGGACTTGGAACGACTGTACGCTTGGCGAGCCAATCATCTCGCGTGTCTTGGACACTTGGAAGATGCAGTCAAGGATCTGGAAAGAGCGGCTGAGGCCGAACCTGACAACTGGCGCTTCGCTGAAGGCCTGGCGGCGATGCGATTGGTCTTGGCCGATCCGTCGGACCAAACGAAGATCTGTCGCGAGCTTTGGGACGATTCTCTGGAAAAAGGAAGATTTGGGGCACGTGGGGGCGACATGGATCTTGTCGTCATGTGTTCCCTTGCAGCACACGCCGATTTGGATCGCCAGGCGTTGCTGGATCGGGCCGACGACATCCTGAGGAGAACACCAACGCGAGCCTTCTTGGAACTGGGACGAGGCATGGCCTTGTACCGTTGCGATAAATTCGAGGAGGCACTTCAAACGATACCTGGCGAAAACGCCGGTTTGGGGGATCAAAAGAATCAGGGACTCGCCTTGATCTTTCGAGCGATGGCGCATTACCGGCTGGGGGAGAGGTTTTCGGCCCGTCAATTGCTCCAAAAAGCCCAAGACCTGTACGCGAAAACGTTTTCTTCGCCTGGTATCGTGCGCATGCCTTTTCAGGATGCCGGCGTCGTGGATTGCATGCTGCGTTTGGCCCTCGAAGAAGCTCGAGAGCTGATTGCAGCAGACGATGACTGAACCCGGCACGACACGAAAACTGAGTTTTCGAAACAACCACGTCTTGCCTGTCGAAGAGGGCAAGACTGCGTAATTCGACCGACTGTTCCGTTTTTGTCTCACGCTTTTGGAAATGCTGACATTCCTGGATGGACCGAACAAAGGTGAAGTGCTCTCCACCTGGAAGCGTCAATAGAACGGCCGAGCAAGTCAACCTGGACGAGCGCCGACCCTCATCCGAATGATGGCGATCAGCAGCAAGATGTTCTCGAGTCACCAGTTCCAGATAAACGGCCGGGGAAGCAGGAGCGGCCCGATGTTCGCTGGATAACACTAGGTGATCCTTGGTGAGCTTACAGATCCTCCAGGATCCAGGGGCCGGTTTGCTCCAGCACATAGTCCAGCACGGATGCTCGCAGCAAACGATCCTCGCCTCCCTGTTGGGAAGTGGCCACGATTCGCTGGAACCCGCTCACTTCCTGGCGATAGTGGAATGCCTGCATCCGAGCGGAAGTCGGTTCGGCGATCAATCGATCATCCACCGGAGAATCCAGCCAGCGAACTTCGGCGCCGGGACCTGTCGAACGGACGGAAATATCCTCGCTGGCGGTGACCTGCACCGTGTATCCGGCGCCCCGCAACGTAGCCGCTTTCGGTGAGAGATCGACTTGATCTTGAGCCGAATTGCCGATCAGTTCCACGGTGTCGCGTCCCAGTCCGCCATCGAAGCGGATGCTGGTCACCTCGTTGGCGGGAAACTGTTGCGTCTGGTCGTTCAGCGTCACGGTGTGGTTGGTTGTTCCCGCCTGAAAGCGAAAAACGTCGTCGCCGTTGCCGCCCTGCACGATGACTTGGGCACCCTGCCGAACGATCGAAGGCGTTGTTGCCGGCGGAGCAGGATCGATCGTGTTTCCTGAACGGACTTGAGCATCGGACTCGATCTGCCCCACAAGCGTCGTCCAGCGAGGCGAGCCGGCCGGTTGGCTGGATGCGGCCAACAACCGAGTGTACAGGTATTCGGGCCGCAAGCCAAGCTCGCGAAAATGCAGATCGGATCGTGATTGGTCCGCCGCCAATTGCACGTCGATTTGGTTATCGCCGCCATCGATCATCGATTCCGGTTGACGCTGCTGGATCTGGTAGCTTCCCGGCGCCACCTCGCGAAATTCGTACCAGCCATCTTGATCCGTCCACGTCTCGGCGACGGATACACCGGCTGCGTTGACCAGCAAAATCTTCACGCCCGGAATGCCCTCAGCCGCATCGGGTTGATGATTGTTGTTGGTATCGGCATAGACGAATCCGCTTAACGTCCCGAATTCCGGCACGGGAACAGCAACAAAGGTCACGAGCCCATCGGTCTCGTCCAA
>SKKK01000188.1 GCA_007121535.1 Planctomycetaceae bacterium
GGCGGCGGTCAAAAAGTTCATGGTCGGTTACGAGCTGCTGGCCGAACCCCAACGCGATCTCACTCCCGAACAAGCGGCAGCCAGGCTGCGTGAGGCGTCCGAGCGTCACTATCGAGCTGACTGTGAGAGCCTTCGGTATTAGGAGTTTTTTGTGGAGTCGGGCGGTGCACCGTCAGTCTTCGAAAAACGCATCCACGTTCAAACGCGGGCGTTCCCAGAAGTTGGTGACCCACAACAGGTCGGAAAAATACAGTTGCTCATGCTCCTTGCGGAACCGCACCAGGTCAGCAAGGGCTTTCCGGGCCTCGTCTTGCTGAGCGGGCATAACGTTCCGGCTGCCGCCGAACAGGCTCGCCAGACGCACGGTCAGTTGGGCGTGTTTCAGCCCCGTTTGCAGGAACTCCACCCGCTGCGCATATTCGGGCAAGGGGTCTTTGCGGGCTTTCGTCCGAGCCTCGTCCAGTAATGCGGCGGCGGGCGCGAACACCTCGAGCGGAAACGCCCGGTGGGCGTGCAGAGGATAAGAGCGGTAACGCATCCAGGGGTGGGGGTCGCCGAACCACTCGATGAAACGCGGCATGCTGGCCACCGCATAGTCTTCCCAGTAGTCGCAGTAGCGCCGGACCGCGTCGGCGGCCGGGCCGAACGCCGAAAAGTACTCGCGGCGGATCGTATCGATTTCCAGTTCGGGCTTGTTCAACAGACGCAAGTGCATGTAGAGCCGGGGGCCGTGGACGGCCCATTGCCCGGTGAGCGAATCGAACCGCGCGCCTTCCATGCCGTGCTCGTAAGCGAACTGGAAGAATTCGGCCGACTGCCGCGTCTCGAAATGAGGCATCACATAGCCGTCATGCAGGTAGTTCGGCCGATAACCCATCCGCAAACCGGTCCGCTGCCAGCCGAGCCATTGCTCCTTCACCCACGCATGGGCTTCTTCCGGCATCGGGAACCATCGCAGGTGCGGGTCCTGCCACTGGACGAATTCGGCGTAGATGTTCTGGTTCAACTCGATGCCCGTTACCGGTGCGGGAAACTCGTTCTCGTAAATAAACGAGCCCGACACCAGGACGTCGGGGTTCCTCTCCCGCGCCTTCTCCTGGATCGCTTTCCAGAAGCGGGCGTAGCGGTCGGAGGTGACCCCGGCGAACACATTGGCGGCGCGGGGATCGGTCTGGTACACCATCTCGGCGAACCAGGGTACGGTTTGGGGCTGCGGGCCGTCCCAGGCACGGCAATCGTCGCAGATGCATCGGCCCGGCCGGTCGACCGGTCCCAGCCGCAAGACGCTTTCGCCATCCCACCTTGCGACGATGTGGTCCTGCAATTCCTCGTTCGTCACGCAGATATCGACGTGAACGGCATTCGGGTTGGGATCGCCCCGCACGCCGTCGCGTCGCAGCATAAACCATTCGGGGTGCTGCTTCCCGTAGCGCTGCCACCACCCGCTGAAGGCGTGGCCGGTCGGCGGCTTGACGTCCATGCCGCCCATCCGATGCCGGCGCAGCAGGACCGAAAGCGCCTCGGCGTAGTTCCGGGCCACGTCGGGCGAGAAGCCCAGCCGCGCGTCTTCCTCGGCAACCTTGCCGCCGCCGAGGATGCCGCGCATCCGGCCCCAAGCCAGCTCGCGAAACCGCAACGCGGGCGCTTCCGTCCTATCGACTGCGGTCAATGTGATCGTCTGCTTGTGCGGCACATAGGTGCCGAGTTCACCCGGCCACAGCCAGCGCACGCCCAGGGCCTCTTCGAGAAACTCGTACACACCAAACAGCGTGCCCACGTTCGGATTGCGCGGGTCCATCGGGTCCTGCTCGTCCTCGCGGCCGGCGATTATCAGGTTGCTGCCCACCGAGCGCAAGACGAACGCCTCTCGGGGCAGGCTGTCGATATCGATGCCGTGCTGCCGCGCCGCTTGCGTCGCGCCCAAATACACCCGCGATGCCGCATCAGGCGGCGCGTCCGATTCCGCTACGATGGTCAGCCGCACTCCGGTGGCTTTCGTCACGTGGTGCACCAATTCCTCGGCGGCGTACAGCGCGGTGGCCGTGGGCTCGTCGGCCGTTACCACCACTGCAATCGCTTCGTTGTCCCGCACCAGGGTCACTTCGCCTGGCGCCGGCAATGCGAGGGACATTCCAAAAAGCACGACAACCACTTGAGCGGCTCTGACAAGCGATTTCACAGCTTGGCTCCTTGATTTCGGGATCTGATTGGGAACAGCCGTACATTGTAACATCATTCGGCAGGGCCCGTGTGGGTTCGCGCCGCGGATCGTCAGTCCCGATCCGGCGTGCTCGCCGCAACGGCCGACCAACGTGCTGCTCGTTTCGCTTCAGCACCACGAGTACCGGACGATGTGGAATTTGCTTGACGGGCGTTGTCGGGGTTGAGATAATCCGGTGAAAGCGGCGCTGACTCAACCGGCGGACTGTGATCGCGAAATGGGTGATCGAATGAAGACCACAATGACGTTTTCCCGAGTGCTTCCACTGCCTTGCGCCGTCATGCTGGCGGTGGCGTCCGGGCTGATCGCGGCGATGGTTTTGGCGCGGCCGGTCCGGGCGGCAGCTCCCGACGAATCGGACGCGGCGTCCACCATCGTCAGCCGCACTACGCCCGCGATGCCTTTCGATCCAAAGGCGGACTTTGCCGAATGGCAGACCCGGCTGCGCGAGCGGCTGGTGGACATTCTCGCCCTCCCCCCGGGCCCTCACGGCCCGCTGGACGCACGCATCGAGCGGCAGGAAGAAAACGAGCGGTACACGCTGGACCGGATCGAGTTCACTGCCGAGCCGGGCGAGGTGGTGCCGGGCTACCTGCTTCTGCCGAAGGACGGACAGCCTCCCTACCCGGTGATGATCTGTCTGCAGGGGCATTCGCCGGGAATGCACATTTCCATCGGTCGGGCGAAGACGGAGCGCGATCAGAGGTCGATTGACGGCGGACGCGACATTGCCGTCCAGGCCGTCGCCCGCGGTTGGGCTGCCTTGGCCATCGAGCAGCGCGGGTTCGGCGAGCGGGCCGAACAGGGCGTCGCGTGCCGCGACGCCTCGATGTGGGCGCTGCATTGCGGCCGGCCGATCACCGGCGGGCGGGTACACGACGTGATGCGCGCGATCGACTTCATCGAGTCGCGGCCCGACTTGGACCAAGGGCGCGTGGGCTGCATGGGGAACTCGGCGGGCGGAACCGTCGCATTTTACGCCGCCTGTGTCGAGCCCCGCATTCGCTTGGCAGTGGTCTCGTGCGCGTTCTGCCCGTTCGCCCACTCATGGCTCGCCCTTCCCGCTCGCTGCGCCTGCGGCTACCTGCCCGGCATCTACGCCCGGGCCGACATGCCCGACTTGGCCGGGCTGATCGCGCCGCAGCATTTGCTTGTGGTCGCCGCCACCAAAGACCACCTCGCTCCCGTGGAAAGCGTTCGACGCGGGTTCGAGACCGCCCGGGCCGCCTTCGACGCCGCCGGCGTGCCGGACCACTCCCGCCTGGTCGTCGGCAAAGGCGGGCACCAGTTCTATCCGGAAATCGCCTGGCCTGTCATCCAAGCCATATTGGAATCGTGGTAGGCATGCCGTTGCTGACTGCTTTGTCTTCGCGGCCAATCGTTTCTAGCCCGGCACTTGGATGTCTAAACGACCATGCCCGATTTGTTTCCGATTGTTCTTGCACTGCGACCGCCGAGCCGCCTCACGAACCGCTTGATCGGCGGGAAGCAACAAGTTAAAGGACCGAACCTCATATGGATTTTTGCTGATTCGATGCGAGACAGTTTTCCTGGATTTGGGAAAGTTCTTGCGGGATCCTAATGTTTTGCCCGATAAGCAGACCTTTCGGCTTGAAGGGCGAATAGCTCTGCCATGTCGAGCATGATACGATCGGTGCGTTCAGAAGAAAAAAAGAGACGCGTGCAAACGCAATGACAGCCACCCTATGAATCCGTAGGAGCCGGAAAAATGGTTTTATCGAAGTCGGGAAAGCGTCGGGAAGGAATCACCGCTGAGTATCGTATCCGCTTCATGCCCGACGCCCTGGGCTCATGGCGATATTCGACTCGCAGCAACCGTTCGGAGTTGGACGGCAGGCGGCAGGTGGCACGTGAATCAGAACAAGCTTCATCGCGGCTGGTACGACCCGCGTTCGGCGTCCGCGGACCACAGCGGTTGTGTCTGGCGTGAGCCGAGCGCCAGTCGCAATGATAGAGGACGTCGCCATCCCATGGGACGCCTCCAACTCGCTGTCGAGCTGAACACGGCGGCGAAGGAAAGGAGCCAGCAGTCGATCTTCCCCATTTTAACCCTGTCCACGATACCTATGGAGGCAACTATGTCCAAGCACCGATCTCGCTATCGTTTCCATCTGGCCGCCGCAATCGTCTTTGCCGTGGCGGCCCTACACGCCTGGGCTCTTCCCGCCGCGGCAGACGGCGGTGAGGCCGCCAGGGTGCAACCCTATGCCGAGAACCCGCGCTACCTCGCCATGGACGGAGTGCCCTTCTTCGCCATCGGCGCCACGCACCGTCATAGTTGGACGCCCATCAGCCGCCCCGCTCAGTTTGAACTGCTCCAGGACCTCGACCGCCTGGCCGCCGTCATGGCCCGCATCGACAGTCCCCACGTCCGTGGCTTCGTCCGCTGCATGCCCTACGACCCGATGAACCACATGCATGATGGTGCTGTGGATCCGGTCCTTCAGCCGTGGAAGCGGCTCGACGATGGCCGATACGACTTGGCGGAGTTCGAGCCCGCGTGGCAGGAGCGGCTGCGATCGTTCCTGAACGCGGCCCGCGAGCGCGGAATCCTCGTCTCTCTGGAGGTCTGGGACGACTGGTCGGTGACCCGCGGGATCGGTGGGGCATGGGACCCGGGTCCCGGTCATGCCTGGCACAGCCACCCCTTCCAACCCGACAACAACGTCAACTACGGTCGGCAGGTGCTTCCCCATACGACGCGGGCTTGCGTATCGCCGTTCTATCAGACGCTGCCGGGGGCGAACGGCAACCAAACGGTGCTCGATTTTCAGCAGCACTACGTGGACCACCTGATCGGGATTGCCGGCGACTACCCGAACGTGATTTGGAACTTGTCGAACGAGACGCGGGCCACGCTGGCCTGGAGCCGCTACTGGGCCGATTATCTTCGCGAGCGGCTGCCCGCCGGCGCCATGATCGGCGAGATGCCCTCGACGACCGGCCGCGACGGCGTGGGCGAGTGCGACCCCGACCTGAGCCCGTTGACGCTGGCGACCGACGACCGCTACGACTTCGTCGACGTGGCACAGCCAGTCTCGCGGCACGGGTTCGGCGCCGATCCGGCTCGGCAAGGGATCGGGGGGGCACAGCGGATCCGCCAGTACCAGCAGGCCATGGCTGCGGCGGGACGGATCAAGCCGCTGGTGGTCTCGAAAGACTACCACAGCCACCCCGATGGCGGCACGGCGGTGCTCTGGTCGCGGCTGACCGGCGGCGCCGCCACCTCGCGGTTCCACCGCCCCTACGGCAAGCGTCCTCCCACGGATACCGATTTCCAATATGAGGCCGTAGAGCGCCTGGGCCGCTTCCTGGCCGGCGTCGAGTTCTGGCACTTCGAGCCCCGGGCCGATTTTGTGGCCGGTCTCCCAGAGGGGAGCCCCGGCGCCAACGCCATCGGCCGCACCGGCCGCGAGTATCTCGTGCAGCTCTTCGGCGGCCATGGCGGCGATGTGGCGCTGCGGCTCGCTCCCGGCCGTTGGCGGGTCGTCGTCTACGAGCCGAAGGCCGACGCGTACCGCAATGCCGGCGGCCGCTCGGGCGAGGTGATCGAGGCCGGCGAACAGCCGCTCGCCATCAGCGTGCCCACCTACGACGAGACGGCCATCCTGCATCTCCGCCGCGCCGATGAGTAACCACCTCGAACCTGATTCGTGCTGCCGGCCCTTCGACCGTCGCAGCCGCATGGCCCGCAGTCTCACGCAGGCGTCTTGTTTGCAGCCCCATCGGCCGTGGTTGGATTCCTGCTGGAAATCGATGTAAACCGCGGGGTCGACCATGGGAGTAGTGGCGGTTTCGTCGATGCGTCAGGATGAGCGGGTGGGAACTGCCGGGGATGGGAAATTTCTATGGGTCAACGGCGACTACCAGGGTCAGCCCTGGGCGGGCGTTCGAGTGAATGCCGAATGGGAGAACCACGGGCTGACGCTCGACGCCGAATGGCTCGCGCAGGGATCCATTCGTTTCCAGATGACCATCGACTACGACCAAGACGGTAATCCCGACTCGGTGAATGTCCAGTAGCGCCCCGAACCCGATGGGGTTCGCTACCAGCCGCTTCGCAGCAACCGGATCGACCGAGGACGAGGATTAGACGAGGCTCCCGAATCGTGACAAAACGTGCTGGTTCCCTTGAGCTAAGCACCCGGCCACATATTTCTTGGTGGAGTCGGGCGAATGGGTCGGGAGTCGTCCGCCTTGAAGTTCATTCACTTCCGCACGCCCGACAAGACCGCAGCGTACTATGCGGCCCTGAAATGCGGCCATGCCAAGCTCCGAGTCGTTTCTTCCGATCGCGAGTTGGAACCGGACAGGCTTGCCGAACTGACGGTTCTGGTGCTGGGTGGGGTCCGCTACGTCGAACCAGAAGAGGTGCTGGAATCGTCTGAAGCTACGTCTACCGGGAGTCGATCCCGAGTGGCAGCCCCACGACGGATTAGCCCGTCGCAATCTGCCCGCTGCATCTGACGGCAGTGCCTCCGTCACCCTCGGCGAAGGCGACGCCGGTGTAATCATCTGGCGGCAGCCGGACGGCAACCCATGACTGGAAGAGCATTCGTCCCCCCGGGACCAAATTGCCAAATCTCGCCGCCACCGATCTAAGACCGGTAGGCGGCGGATGCACTGCTGAAAGGAAGCAAACCAATTGGCCTTGAAAGCACGAATGGAACACGCCACCCTGGGTCCCCATTCCTTCCCCTTTTCGTTATACTCTGGCACAGATGCGGAAGTCTGGATAGAAGATTGGAGGCGTAATTCCATGACCAGCGAAGCGGCGGGTATCCCGGAAGTCGGTCAGGCGGTACAGATTCGCAACCGGCTGGCGACGGTGCGCGCCGTCGAGCCCTACGATGCCCGTGGTCAGCAGGGACGCTTGCACATTGTCGAGGTCGAGTATCTGGATGACTGCCGCCATCCGGAAGCCGAGCAGGTGCTGTGGGAAGTCGAAGCGACGGCGAAGATCCTGGGCGCGACGTCGTTACCCAGCGTCGATGCGAACAACCCGGACCATCCCGCAGCGCTGCGATCGTTCGTCAACGCCCATCGCTGGACGCGGTTGAATCGTCTGCGCGAGTCGAACGACATTCGGGACGAACCCCTGCTGGGCGTCTGGAACTCGGCGATCCAGGTTCATCCGTACCAGCTCGAAGCGGTGATCCGCGCCCTGTGCATGCTGCGAGTCTGCCTGTTGCTGGCCGATGGCGTCGGGCTCGGAAAGACCATCCAGGCAGGACTGGTCCTGGAGGAACTTCTGCTCCGTCGCCGGATTCGCCGCGTGCTGGTCCTCTGTCCCGCCATGCTCCAGCGGCAATGGCAGATCGAAATGGCTCGAAAATTCAACCTGCATTTCGAGATCATCGATTCGGATTCGACGTTCCAGCTCCGCCGCCGCATGGGGATCGACACGAACCCGTGGAAAGCCTTCCCGCGCGTCATCACGTCGATGGACTACCTGCGTCTGCCGGATGTCTTGCAGCAGTTCCTCCAGGCGTCGCAGCTCGGCGGCCAGGATGGCAACGGGCGGATACTGGCCCACGCACCGTGGGATCTGCTGATCGTCGACGAATGCCACCACTTCGCGCCGGCCAGCGGAAGCCGGGCCAGCCAGCGGACCCGGATGCTGCGCGAGATCCGCTTCCAGATGCACTACGAGGTCGACGACCAGACTCGCAGCAGCCTGCGGGACGTCCGCATCCGGCGACTGAAGGACGACATCAACGCGCATTCGCTGCACCGTCCGTTTGCTGAACAGCACGAGCCCGAATCGCTGGCCGTCGAACTCTCGCCGGACGAGATCGAGTTGTTCGCCGCCCTGCGCGAGTATCGCACCAAGGGCGAAGCGGCATTGAAGGATGCCGACGGCCAGGAACGTTGGCTCGGCAAGTTCATCTATTCGATGCTCACCAAGCGATTGCTCTCCTGCCCGTTCGCCTTCGCCAGAACCTGGTGGCGCCACGTCGAACCGGACGAGGAACTGAGCGCGGATCAGAATCTGTTCAAGCTGGCGGAAGTTTCGGCCCAGCGCGCCGAGGATCAGGTCAAGAGCGACCAGGAGCGATCCACGCTGGAGGACGACGCCGCCCGGTACAGCGGCGCCTGGTTGCGGAAACGCGGAACGTCGCTGCAAGAATTGCAGGATCGCGTCGGGCAAGCCCTGGAAAAGCTGGGCTACGACCGGGCCAGCATCGAGGACGCATCCAAGGTCGCCAAACTCGCCAAACGGTCCGATTCGAAGACCGAACGACTGGTCCAATGGATCATCGACCATCTGTTCGAAAACGGCGTGCTGCGGGACGACGAGCGGCTGCTGATCTTCACGGAGTACAAGGAAACGCTGTTCTACCTGGAACAGCGACTCCGGCTGCTCGGCTTCGACAAGAACACGCTGCGGTTGCTGTTCGGCGGCATGACGACCAAGGAATTCGAAAGCGTCAAAGGGGACTTCGAGGACGCTGCTGCTCCCGTCCGCTTGCTGTTGGCGACCGACGCGGCTTCGGAAGGCATCAACATGCAGCAGGAATGCCGCTGGGTGATCCACTACGACATCCCGTGGTCGCCGTCCAAGCTAGGCGTAGCCAAGCGGTCGGTCGGTGGTGACCGACCACCCATGGCACCCTTGTGTCACGGCATCCCAAAAAACTGGCTGTCACATCCCGCTTGTCCTTGGCGGGACGACGTTGGCAGGGTACAATTCACTCGTTCAAGCCGCACACGCACGCGAGAGGGCATTCGAATGAAGACGCAGGCAATTGCCACAGTAGAAAAGGGTCAATTGACGCTCGACAAACCGCTTGATTTGCCCGACCGTAGCCGAGTCCAGTTGACGGTCGAGCCGATTGCTGATTCAGGAGACGATCCAGTCGCTGCTTGGCAGTCGCTGCGGCAGCGTGTCCGGGAACGTCCCGTGTACTCGGGCGGACGGCATTTCTCTCGGGACGAGCTGCATGAACGCCGTTGACACGAATGTTTTTGTATACTTTTTTGACCGCGAAGAGCCTACGAAACAGACGCAGGCTACGGAGTTGCTCGACGGGCTTGTTCAGCGGCCAACCCGAACCGTCTTGCTGTGGCAAGTCGCCGCCGAGTTGTTGAGTTGTCTTCGACGCTGGGAGACGACGGGCAAGAGATCGTCTGCGGACGTGGATTCGGATATTCACGATGTCTTGGGGATTTTCCCATTGGCCTTTCCGTCGAAGGACGTCATCCTCCGGGCGCTCGACCTCCACTCGCGATACAGCTTGTCTCACTGGGACAGCATGGTGGTTGCAGCCTGTATCGAAGCCGGTGTCGATACACTCTACAGTGAAGATCTGGATGAAGGCACAAGTTACGACTCGTTGGAGATCGTCAATCCATTTCGGTGAAGCGTGTCCGTTCGGCGACGCGGCCCGCACGATCGCGGCGGTCGTCGGCCAGGCGCGGGAGCACTACGACGCCTTGCACAACATCCCGATCCATCAGCCCGGGTTGGAAGAGGACTTCTACCGCCAACACATCGCGGGCAGCGATGCCGTCCAGTCGCTGCGGCACGCCATGGACCATTGGTGCGCCGTCTGGTTCTGCACCTGTTCGACGTCGCCCGCCGGCGGTCCACGAACGATGCCCAAGTTCTCGAACGTGATGTAGTCCCATGCCCATCCATAGAATCCGCCGATTCGACCTCGCATCGGACCGTTGTCGTATTGAAGGGCGAGATCCGCCTGCAGCAGTTGTTCTCGCTTGAGCCGCGGATCGCCGGTGACGGTGTTCAGGCCGTTTTGCAGCACGAACATAAACGTCTGAGCGGCATAGAGTTCTGTCAAGGAGGGCGGCCGTTGTGCATAGCCGCCAGCGATCCTCGCGGTCCAGCAGTCGTTCAGGTTCCACGTTCCGGTCACGTACAAGGACCACATTTCGAACGTCCGTGAAAAATCTTCGCTGCCCAAGATGTCCGCCAAGGACATCGGGTTGTTAGGAGTCGAACCGGTGCCCAGCGAACTCAAGTCGTCGGAATCCGCCAACACGTCTGCAAAAGCCAGATCGAAGCGAGTACCGCTGGTGATGGTCCACGCGTCGCCTAACGGCGCGCCGTACTCCAGGAAGACACCCGGATTGGCGATGCCTGAACGCGGGATGGGCGAATTGGCATCTTGCCAGATCGTGAAGCCGACACGGCCGCTGGTGATTTCGTTCAATTCCTGTTTGACGTAGCGCAGATCGACACCCGCCGTCAAGTGTTCGCAATCGGCGGATCCCCACGTGGAAGCCAAGCGAAAACCAGTTGACATCGAATCCACATCCGTATGGCACACGAAGTTGATAAAATCGTAGTAAGGAAACTGGCTGCGTTTTCCCGGCCGCTGGGCACTGCCGTCCAATCGCGTGCGGTTGTACCAGACATTCAGTTTCAGTTGGTCGGCGAGAGTAAGGTCCTCGTCTGTGTAGGTCACGTCGTAGCCATCCGTGACTAGCACGTCGATGTCGAATGCCTGCCCGGGCAGTTCCACGTTGGTCTGATCGAGCCGCAAATACTGAAACTCGACCTTGCGGTCGACCGTGAGATCTCCTCCCAAGGCCATATGGACGTCACGCGAGTTATAGCTAGCATTGATACGACTGCCGTCCCCCGAGAGGTAGTCGTTGCCTGTACGATGCCCGTAACTGGCGCGAATCCCCCACGCATCCGCTCCGCCCCGTACCGTTTGTCGCCCGAAAATTTGCTGACCATTGCCCATGTAGTCGAAGCTCGTCATCCCCTCCACGCCAGGACCACCCGCAAAGCGTGGCGTAGCCTGCAGGGCGACGTCGATAAACGAGAATCCCGGCCCGAAACGAGCCGCATAGGGACCACTGATCGTCAGTACATCGCTGATGATCCGCGAATCGATCTTGCTGACCATGGTGTCCAAGTCCATGCGAGCCGGCACCCAATGCGAACCGGAGGCCGGCAGGCTGCCGATGCGGCTGCCACGGATCCGCGGATCATTCACGATCGGGTTGCGGCGCTGTACACCTACTCCAACGGCCGACGGCGACTTGTCGAGCAGGCTGCCTGTGTCCCCTGAGTTGCGAGAGATGGCTTCCTGCAAGCGGATCAAGTCCCTGCCGATCCCGACCGCTTGCGTCCAACGCTCCGGAGATAGCTGACTAGGACTCAGGGACAACCCGCCCGCGAACAGCTCACCCTGCAATTCGGCTGCCGAGGCAGGCAATGCTGTCGGTGCTGGAGCAGCTCGCGGCACAGTTCGGGGGAGTGGTTCCTGAAGAAAGGAAGCCTCCAGAACGGATCGTCCTTCGTCGCAGTGACTTTGTTGCGGGTTCTGTGCCGGTAGGTCTGCCGCATCTCCGTCGGTGATGAGCGCTGAGAACCCATCGACGGCACTAACGGGGATGACCACCGTCAACGCAATAGCTACAGCTAGGAAAGCTGCTATCCGGGATACTTCTGGCACACGCAGGGCCTAACAAAAGACTTGGAGGTTCGATAGCCAATTGACCGACTGAGAACAATCCCGAAAATCCGAGTTATCGGTATTATCGGCAAAGTCAAAATCCCGTCTTGAGGGTAAGTAGCTGGAAGATGGATTCAACCACTCGCAGGCTGCCGCGTACTGATGGGGCCAGAACTCGCGGATTTGGCCATCTGCTGTCATAGCGATGATCTTGGACATGGTTGGAACTCCTGTTGGGAAGGTGGGATGAACCCCCGGCGACGAAGACCAGCGAGCAAGAGGCCAGACTGCGCTGGAAAAGCCCAGACTTGGCCTGAGACTGTACGCGAACGGGTAGTTGGACCAGCAGAGCCTGTCGGCGGAAACGGCCGTCTGCGGCTTTTCCAGGGCCCTTGGTGACGGCTAGCCTCTTGGTGGGGGCAAGGGCAGGCGAACGGCCTTGGGATCAGCCATTCAGCTGGAGTGAACCTGACGAGGCTCCTCTGCTACGGCGATAGCCGCCCGAGCGTCGATTTGCACCCCGATCAGGCACGCATGGATGTCGGCCAATGAAGTCGGCCGTTCGTGCCGGTTTCTCGCGAGGACGGCCCCTGTTCAATCCGCTTGGTCATCCGCCCCTCCCTTCTGCTTTCTCAATGGCTTTGCGGGCGGCATCAAGGCGATATGACCTCGTTGTCATGCAATCAATCGGTCGATCCAAGTAATCCACCAGCCGCCTCAACGCTTCCAGCAGCTCCGGGGCGGCGGCGATCAGATCGGCGTTGGCTGCATGGTCGCCGTTGTCGATCGGGTTCGGCTGCGGGCATATTGCAGCGATCCGGGTCATAGGCATTGTGTTAGGTTCATGCCTCCAGATCTCGATGGTTGGCTGCCCCGATTTCGTCTTCGTGTCCTTCCGTTTCCACGGTCGCGGTGTGTAGTAACTCATCGGTCCCTCCGTTCTGCTTTGGCTACTGCCTCGATCAGATCTTCGTAGCCGTGGTACGTAGTGCCCGAACGCTTCTCTTCCCATTGCAGGGACGAAAGCAGAGTACGGCAAGCCTCCAGCAGTTCATCGTGCGTATTGACGGCGTTCAGAATGCGGTCCACCGACTCACCCTCGTAGTCGAGAACCGCACAGACGATGCCGAAGCCCTCCTGCTCGATAGCAGTCAGGGCGTCGTCGGGGCGCGGAGTGTGCTGCCCCATTTCGATCCATTTGATCATCAGTTTTCCCCTTTTTCACCTTGGCGATGGCCTTTTCAGCCACAGCGATGGCATTGTCGAGAGCTAAGACAGGGTTCATGTAAACATGCCACGAAAACGCCCGGTTCTTAACCTGATGGCGGCTGGTTGGTGGCCGAGTCCGATGACGCAAGGGTATCAGTTGTTCTCCCTTCTACTTGGGCGATGGCCTTTTCAGCCACAGCGATGCATGGTCAAGAGCTAAGACAGGGCTCATGTAAACATGCCACGAAAACACCCGGTTCTTAACCTTTTGAAGGGGCTGACGTCGATGGCCGAGTGCGATGACGCAAGGGCATCAGGTCCGTTTGGTAAACTCTTGAGCCTGGCTGCTCGGATTAAGCCTGCTCAATTGATGGTTCGAGAAACGCGTTTTTTACAGAACGGTGGCCACGATCGTCCGGCATGCCGGGACACTCAACCGGGTTGCGGCCGGCGAATGGCGGACTAAGGGGTCAGGTCAGCCCGGATCGAACTTCGTCCAGTGCGTAACCGTTACGCAGTGAGCCGCGGACCGACTGGAAGGGGCGGATGAAGTAGACGATCGCTTGCCCCGCGCGGTAAGATGCTCAGTCATGAGCGGTGATATCGAAAACGTGGCGCCCTGTTGTCGAGGCAGGAATCCCGTGGCCAAGCGAACCCGAAAGACCAGAGCTGTGTTGACTGGGCTGGGGCGTCTGGGTTTACACGCCAAGCCCGATGATGTTGCAGCCGAACTGGCGAAGTACGGAATTGAAGTCAGCGTGGGATTCGTCCAAAAGGTGAAGATCGAAGTCATGAAGGACACCAGCGGGATCAGGCGACAGAAAGCGAAGCTGGCGATGGCCGAACCGCATCCGAAGGTGCGAGCCGTACGAAAGACGCCCGCTCGAAGGTTGCAGGGAAGGTGATGTGGCAACGTCGTTCAATACGATCGGTTAGTCCATTCGTCGAAAGGTTCCGTCAACGACCATGAAATACGGAGTACTGTTCCTGATCTTGGGTGGCGTCCTGATCGTCCAGGCCGGGCTGATCGGGGGCGTGTATTGGACTCTTGTCTGGCCGGGCCTGGGCTTCGCTGTGGTGGCGACCGCGCATTTTGGGCTCGGGCCTCGCGTCTTTGGGAAGCGGCCTGATGGGACGATGGCTTGGTATGCGGTGGCACTGCTGCTTCCCTATCTTCTGCTGACGTGGCTGATTTGGCACGTTGTGCGCCTGATATCGAGCGAGGAATGCTTCAACAAAGTCGTGCCAGGCCTGTATGCGGGCCGAAGACCACTGGCAAATGAAGTGCCTGATGATGTGAGCTTGGTCGTGGATTTGACCTCAGAGTTTGCCGAGGTTGAAGCGGTGCGGACAACGCGACATTACTTGGCACTCCCGATACTCGATGCCGGAGTTCCGTCGCAGACTGCCTTCGAGCAACTGGTGCGTCACGTAGCGGATTGGCAGGGACCGGTTTACGTTCACTGCGCCCAAGGTCACGGTCGAACAGGACTGGTTGCCGCCGCCGTCCTGATTGCCAAGGGGCATGCGGCGACGGCAGAGGAAGCCATTTCAATTCTGACGAAAGCTCGACCTCGCCTGCGTCTCGGCGAAAACCAGTTGGCGTTTCTCAGTCGAAGCGTCCTCGGGGCCAGCAGTCGTCGCAGTCACAGCCCCCGCCCCTCAAAATACTCCATCGCCACCAGAGCCATCGTCATTTGGCTGATCGTCATTTTTGGCGAAATCCTGCACGGCATCGCCCGTGCGGTCTTCCTGGTACCGCAGGTGGGCGAGTTCACGTCCAATCAGATCGGCGTCTTTACCGGCTCGATCATCATCCTGGTGATTGCTCTGGCGTTCGTCCGTTGGATCGGTGCCACCCAAACCACGGAACTGCTGGCGGTCGGCGTGCTGTGGCTGGTACTGACGCTGGGCTTTGAAATCGGTTTCGGTCGGTTCGTATTTGGCGCGTCCTGGGAACGGCTGGCGGCTGATTACAATGTGCTGGCGGGCGGCCTGCTGCCGCTGGGGATGGTCGTCCTGCTGCTTGCCCCGTTGATCGCCGGCAAGTTGCGGGAAAGCGTTTCTACCCGGTAAATCTGGAGTGGGTCGGAGGTTGGGATTTCGTTCTTGCATCCCGGTAGAAGTGGGCAAAATTTGGTAAAATCACCGACAGGATAATCCCGCATGCGACCGGCCCAGGGCATCAAGGCCGTGGGGCAGGCCACGTTGAATTGGCAGAAGGTGCCGATGCTGACGGTCGGCAATCCGCCTGTGGCGACGATGACGGTGCCCGTGGCCGTATTCCGGGTGATGCAGGCGAAGTTGCCTGCGGGACGTGCTGGAGTCTGACGAAAGATCACACCATGCCCAAATGCCGCTTCTGCAGCTACAACGTTCACCTCGGCATCGATCAGTGCCCTCAGTGCGGTGCGCCGGTGGACAAACCCAGTCCCGATCTGGAACAGCAAGTCCGGGCACTGCTGGACCAAGGTCGGAAGATCGACGCGGTCAAGCTGTACAAGGAGCGGATGGGCGTGCCACTGATGGAGGCCAAACAGGCGGTCGAAGCCGTGCATGCTGACGCAGGTCCACCGTCCCCAGCAGACCTCGGCGGCGATCTGGAAGCCGAGTTGCTGCGATTGCTGGACGGTGGCAGGAAGCTGGAGGCGGTCAAGCTGTACAAGGACCGGATGGGCGTCCCA
>SKKK01000209.1 GCA_007121535.1 Planctomycetaceae bacterium
CGAGACGTGCCGTCGTTCCAGGTGTTTTCGTCGGTCGTCGTCCCGCCTAGTCAAGTGATCCCCAGCGGCTCGATCCCCCGTCGACGCACCGGCGGGCAACGGGCGAAATGCCTTTCTCCCTACCCTGGTGCATAAGCCGATAACCCGGTGGTCGCACAACAGTGAGCGGAAGCTATGGGCACCTTCGTGCTTACCAGCAGATTTTTCAAGAAAAAAAGAAAAAAACGAAAAAGTCGGCGGATTTTTGGCGGAAACGCCCTGCTCGATGTCTCTTATATAGGTAGAGGGCCGAATTGCAGCGCTTTGAATGCATGCTCTAGGAAAGGAGTTGCAATCACGAGGCTTGCAAGAATCCCTCGCTGGTCACGGTGGCAGTCATGTTCGTGGCCACCCTGACAAGACCGTCAGCCGTCGCCCGTGCGACGGCTCCAATGTTCCCGGGTAGAAAACCTGCTTTGGCAAACGCCATGAGATACGGATTGTCTTTCTTCGTCATTCCCGTGTGCCTCTTCTGCGCGGCGGCATGCCGTAATGCCAGTGAAGGTTCCAGTCCGCTTAACACGCCAACCAACGACGCGATAGGGACTGATCGTCGCTACGTGCATGACTTAGGGATCGTCCGCGCAGGCTCGACTTCGAAGCATGTTTTTCGGCTGAAGAACACCTCTGGAGGAAGCGTGACTTTCCATCGGTTCCAGGCAAGCTGCAATTGCTCGGCGCTGACGATCAGCAAGAAGCAGCTAGAGCCTGGAGAGCCATTCGAGATCACGATGAGCTTCCGGGCTGCCCAAAGGGCCTACGACACCACATCAAGCGCTCAGGCATTCTTCTCTGGAGGCGGAGACGACCCCTGGATGGTCTGTCTTGCCTTGACTGCTAGGGTTCGTCCGGACGTTGCACTCAGTTCCAGCGAACTCTTTTGGGAAACCTACGACGTTGCTGACTTGGCTGAGATGGGCTTTCTCGTCCGAAACTATTCCAACGCGAAATGGTCAGGGATTTCGGTGGTCTGTTCGGAGCCGTGGCTGAGTGTTCGCATCCAGCCAGTGGGCGCAGATCAGGATGCCCTGCAAACGTGGCAATGCATCGCGCGTCCTGAGCCGGCGCAGTTGTGCGCCGGTGAGCATCTTGCTTGGATCACGGTGTTGCCGGAAGGTCAACGGGCTCCGGTCTGGTTACCGGTGAGGATCTCAATTCAGGAACCGGTGATTTTGATGCCCAGCCGGGTGTTCTCCATTCGCGACCGGCAGGATGGCTCACAGACTATCGATTTGTTGTTCCTCTTTCGCACCAACTCGATACCGACATCCGCCGAGGAGTTTCTCATCGTTTCGCCGCTTGGCAATGCGATCCGCCCGGAAGTCGTACGCAACGATTGCGGAAAGTGGGTCCTAAGGTGCCACATCACACCGGAAGCAGATGCGATCCGCGACCACTTCCGTATCGATATTCCGTCGCTTCAGGCCTCGATTGAGGTTCCTGTCTTTGTGTCATCTGCTAGCGCAGGGGTAGCGTCGTGGGGAGGAGCACGATGAGGAGGGTTTTCCTGACGGTTTTGTCGGCCAGCCTGCTGGCGGCCAGCGCCGAGGCAGCTTGTTCCGAGTCCGTAACTCGACGTGAGCTGTGCGGCCCGCTTGCCGTCAAGGCAGTGCTTTCCTATTTCGGCAAGCAGGTTCCCCTGGCGGACTTGACCGAGGAGGTGTATCGTGATAGCTGCCTTCCCGTCAGCTCGATGGCTGCTTTAGGCGAGTGCCTCCAGCGTCGCGGAATCGACAGTTTCGCGCTGCACGTGGGCAAGGACCGCCGCATTGAATGGCGGGATCCAGTGATCATTCACGTGCCTGCCCCTGTCGGCGGCCCTGACGGCCATTTCGCCGTGATCCTCCCACATGCCGACGCGAACGAAGCCAATGGGCAGTGCACTGTACTCTGGTCCCCCGGCGTTTTGCTGTCGGTTCCGTGGCGAAGACTGGGCGCTGCGCGCTCGCGCATCGTCTTGCTGACATCGAGTGCTGCCATTGACCGGCGGGAGGTTTTGAAGGTGCGACGATCGATCTGTTGGATTCGTGCAGCGCTGATCCTGACGATCGGCGTTGTTTTGGCTGTTTCGGGTATTCGGTTTCTTTCTGTCGTTAGGAGAATCTTTGCGATGAAGACGTTTTTTCTTGTAACATTGGTTAGTGTGAGCCTGTCGTATTTCCTCACATCCAATGATGACCGGGTGTTTCCGGCGTCGATGGCGGACGTAACGGGTCTACTCGGCGCGCAAGGGCCGTACCGCTACTGTATCTATGAGAACACGGTGACGTGTGATCATGCTTTGCCGGCAGAGGATTGCGACGAGGATTGCATCTGGCACGACGCCTATTATCCTGGCAATCCTGAGCATCCGCACTGGGGCCATCATGGCCAATGGAAGTGCCCCGACGGCATGGACTTGGATGTTAAGATCAGGCTACTGTATACGACGATAGCGCGAAACGACACAGAGGAAGACGGGTGGTCGGGAGACAAATTGAAAGATGAAGCCGAAGACTGTAATACAATACGGCTGTGCGGCTGCGCATCCGCCCCAGCCCCGAAAGGGTATGGTTACGAAGGCCCGCCAGCCTGTGAACCAGAAGGCGAGCCATTGGAATCTCCCACGGGGCTATTCAGAGAACCAGTGGGCGATCAAGACTGCAATCCCTTTGCGTCGCCTGACTATTAGATCCACGCGCTTGCTTTGAGCCGCGCCAGGCATCGTCAGGATGTTGCCCAAGGAGGCAACGGTAGCATCCATCCGCAACGCGTACTGGGTCGACAGTCCTGAACTGACAGGAGAGCAAATCGCCATGAAAACTTGCCTCTTTGTTCTACTGGCAGCCGGAGCTGTCCTTTACGGCGCCGTCGGATACACTGCTGAGAGTGCCGGTCTAAGCTGGGAGGAGCTGTGTGCAGGCATGCAGTTCGAGCGTGAGCGGTTGATCGCGGGGGTGTACTCGGCCTCGGGTACCGGCGAGTTTGTGAGGACAGATCCGACGGATGGCTTCGAGCTTTTCAGCGCGTTCTCGTTTGTGGAAGAAAAGATCCGCTTCGAACACCGTGGCCGCTCCTTGATGTGGCGCGCTGGTGCACAACTGGAGACGGATGTCCACCGCTTGATCTGCTTGCTGCCGGACAAAACCTACCGCGTTGATACCCACCGGGAAGATCTCAGTCGGATGATTACCATCCTGCATCCTGGAGTGGAGGAACTGCGCAAGAAAGCAGGGCTCAGGGGGTATTTGGATCCGCGTTGCCTCGGTCTCTTGCGTATCGACCAATTGGCATCCGGCGTTCGGTTCCAGGATGCTCTGGAGCAGTTCAACTCATTGTTCTCCCGGTCCGCAAGCAGCGTTTCGCACGCAGGGGCCGGCGTCTATCGTGCATCGAGTACCGGGCGCGGCGGGCGAATGTCGGTTTGGATTGATACCGAACAAGGGTTTACGCTGGTTCGAAGACTTGTGGAAAACGGTCTGGTCAATGAAGAAACAGGCGAGTTCATACTTTTTTCTCAAGCTCTTGAGGGAGAAGAGTTCAGGGATCTCAGGATGCGTATGGATGAACGCAATTTGGATTTGGATTACGCTCGAGCGCTCGATGTGCCCGAGGAAATCCAGATCGGCTGGGGGCAGGTTGGCGGAGTTTGGGTGCCCTTGTCGTATCAGCACGTGGTGGTTGCACAAAGGGAGAGCGATTCGAAAGAACCAGGCGCCCCCCCACTGAAGGCTGTCCGTAGCGAGTTGACCATGACCTTGAACTGGACCGCGGTGAACTCAATTCCCTGCGATCAGTTGTTCGATTATCAGTCCTTCGGCCTGCCGGCAAACACACCCGTGTTCGACCTCCGCGATCCGGACCGTCCGCTCGTCGGACGAGTCCGTGCAGAGCCGCTGGAGATCCCGGACACGCCGCGGCGGAGCATTCGGACCTGGATCGTCACTGTCCACGTGATCGTCATCGGAGCAGTCTTGGCTATTCATCTTTGGCGGCGTCGGAAGAAAAGGACGACGAAAACCGACGGATCGCGTTCGCTCCCCTGATATGGCTCCGGAAGCGAAGTTTTTTCACGTCACCTTCCAGGTAGGAGGTGGACTCGAAAGCCCGAAGGGATCCGACGGTTGTCCCCAATTGCTGGTCTGGGCTCCGGCTGCTGCGGTGCTGCTGCTGGTCAGTTGCGGCGCCCGGCGGGCGAGGGCACCACTGTTCCGGCGGACTGGGAGCCAGGGTCTGAATTAGCGCAGGGACAGAACGGGTTCCAAGGAAGAAGCTTAGGGAAAACCGCACGGCGCCGAGAGCCTTCAAGTGGCTCCCAATCGCGCCGGAAGACTGGTCCACTTTCTGTCCGGAATTGGCATGGGCAACATCGACTGGGGGCAGGACCTGTTGCTGCTGAAACGTTGGCTGGATCGTCATCCGCACCTTCAACCGATTGCCGTGGCCCATCAGTTCCCCGACTGGATGTTGGACGCGGCAGACATCCGCATCCCGCCGATCCCGGTACCTGCAGGCCCGCCGCGGGACGGCAGCCGACCCGCGCCGCCCGAGAAAACCGGACCACTGCCCGGCTGGTACGCAGTCTTCGTACATCAACTGCGCGCAC
>SKKK01000065.1 GCA_007121535.1 Planctomycetaceae bacterium
CCGACGCACGGTTGGACCAAACCGATGCCCGGCGCGTGATCGTGATCCACACGACCGACAGCCTGGGCTGTGCCGAGCCGCTGGGGACGCAGGACGTGTACGTTGCCTGGCCCGACCCGCATACGCCCGGGCCGATCGCGCGCCACAGCCATGCCCGAGAGCTGATCACCGAGTCGTTCCTGCGGCCCGAGATGGTCTGCGACCTGGGCCATCCGCTGGGCGCGAACGGATTGATACTGGCATCCACTGCCAACGATACGGGCTCGCAGCGGACAGTTCACCTGGTCGCTGCCGCTCGATAGTCGACAACCCGTTCCCCATCCGTTCCCCGGCCTGCCATCCGTGCTACCCTGGATCAGACCTTCAATAGCACGGATGGCAGAGCCGGGGCACGGATTTTCGCGAAATCTGGATGATCCGTGAACCAATTCCGCTGGGTTTTCGGCTTGATGATGGTGAAGCCGCTGCGATTCCGGCGCCAGCAGCGGTCGATGCCCTAGGGTTGGGGCGATGAGTGGCGCCACCAAACCCTCCGTTTCCCATTGAAAGATGTCAACATGAGAACGCGAAGAATCTGCCTGCTGCCGTTATTGCTTACTCTGGCCACCGTATTGCCTGGGTCGACTGCTGCCGAAGACCGCTTTGACGAATTGCGAGTTCGGCATATCTTGGCCGACATCAGCCATGGCGGCCCCGTATCCTATTACGCCGCGCACACGAAAGATCCACATGCGGTCGAAGCGGTGCGGCGATGGCGTCAGGGCGTCCGCGTGCTGAACGCCGACCGGTTCGAGCGGAGAATCGTCCAAGGCAGTTGGACGATCGTATCTACCGGAACCGAGCGAAGAATCGATCCCCGCGACGTCTGGCTCACCACCGACGAGGCACGCGTGCGGAGCATCATGGTGGATATCACCCACGGCGGCCCCTTATCGTACTACGGGGCTCATCCGAACGATCCGTTGGCCGTCGAAGCGGTGCGGCGCTGGCGCAACGGCGTCCGCGTGTCGAATCCAGATCGATTTGAACGTCGGATCCTGGACGGACGATGGGCCTTGGTCTACGCCGGAACGCGGCGCACGATCGAAACGGCCGATATTCGCTTGACCACGGATCGGTAAAAATTGACGGTTGGTCTGCGGAGTTGTGTGCGATTCCCTTCCCCATCCGTGCCCCGGCCTTGCCATCCGTGCTACTCTGAATCACACTGTCGCATAGCACGGATGGTAGAGCCGGGGCACAGAGGAAGAGGAAGGTCAAACCATGCTCGTGGAATTAGCGGTTGGTGATGCGTACGGAGCGGGCTTCGAGTATGCGGATGCGGCGTTTGTGCGGCGGTACAACGACTTGTCGGACTACGCGAAGCATCCGCGGCACGCGCTGCGCCCGGGTTGCTATACGGACGATACCCAGATGAGCCTGGCCATCGCAGCGCTGCTGGTCGAGAAACAGCCTTGGACAGCGGAGAATCTGGCCGCGAAGTTCGTCGAAGTCTTCCGGCGCGATCCGCGGACGGGCTACGCCGGCGGCTTCTACCGGTTTCTGAAGCAGGTGACCAGCGGCGCGGAGTTTCTCGAGCGGATTCGGCCGGACAGCGACAAGAGCGGTGCGGCCATGCGTGCCGCGCCGCTGGGCGTACTGGCCTCGATCGACGACGTGCTGCATCAGTGCGAAGTCCAGGCCCGCATCACGCACGATACCGCCGATGGCGTCGCCGCAGCCCAGGCGGCATCGCTGTTGAGTCACTTCTTTGTTTATAAACTGGGGCCGCGAGAGCAAGTGGGCGAGTTCATCGAGCAGCACGTATCCGGACAGTGGACCCAGCCGTGGCGAGGCGAAGTCGGCTCGCGAGGCTGGATGAGCGTGCGGGCGGCGATCACCGCCACAGGGCAAAGCCGGTCGATGAGCGGACTGCTCCGCCGTTGCGTGGCCTTCGGCGGCGATGTCGATACCGTGGCCGCTATCGCGCTGGCCGCCGCCGCTCACAGTCGCGAGATCCAGCAAGATCTTCCGGAACGCTTGATCCAGCGCCTGGAAAACGGAGACTACGGGCGCAGCTACCTGCAGGAGCTGAACGCCAAGCTGATGAAACTCGTCCCGCGCAGCTCGGCGGCGGGCGATCCGTAATTGCCTCTGCTCAAGCAGCGGCTGAGGCAGGTCGAGTCCCAGTTGGGCGCGCAGCCGCTGGTGCATCTTCACACCTTCGAGCGAGACGGCTGGCGGCTGCATCTGGCCGTGACCGAGCGGCTGCGCAAAACGTGCCGCAAGGAGGGCGTCTGGAAATCCAAAGAGATGCTGGTCACGTTGAAGAACGCCCGCTACGGCTACGACGACCGCCAGGCGCGCAGCCCCGGCGGCCGGGACGGACTGTTCCGCATGGACCGCGACTTCCGTCCCCCCAACGCCATGATGAAAAAGCTGTTCGACCAGTTCCTGGACCACCCGCACAGCGAGGCCAAAGCCATCGCGGCCGCATTGGGAACGTCCCCGGACACGCTGGAGCCTGTCCGGCTGGTCTCGCACCATCTTGTATTGCTGACGACGAACGTTGAGTTCCGTGTCGAGGCTCTGGCGTGGCGTTGGGTAGCAGGCGACTGGCCGAGTCGAAAGGCCATCATCGAAACTTTTCGATTTTTTTGAACCAATTCGACCGTGTTTCGGGCTTGTATACGAAGACGAAGTCACTCACAGCCAGAAACCGTCCGGGAACTCTGACCGAAAACCATCGGTTGGAAGCCCAGGCTGTGAGCATGATGACCTTTCCCTTTGTTCGATGATTCGAGGAGACCCTGCCATGAGAAGCCGAGTCGTTTATCTGCTGCTGTTGTTGTTGCTCGCCCCGGTTGCCGACGGCCAGGCCTGCCAGCCCCGTCTGGGCTTTGAAGGTACGATCGTCCGTGTTACTGGCTGCCGAGACCGTCACTGTGGCGGTACTTGTATGCTCTGCGACCACGCTAGTATTAAGGGTGATTTACGGGGATATCGCGTGGACCGTGTTCTTTGGCGTTCGGCGGCCGCACGGATTGGTCTCGAACGGGGCGACGTCATCGTCTTTATCAACAATAAGGTCTTCTCGGACCATACTGGTTACCAGTGGGCCATGCGGCAGGTGGGCGATCGCGCCAAGATCGGTGTGCTCTGCGTGCGCAGAAATCGGCTGGTGTGGGTGTGCAACCGTTTCGGCCATCGACCCCATGTGGAAGAAGTATGGTCGCCACCGCGCGGTGCCGGCCAGTTTGCCGACCACCGTTTTCCCGATCGTTGTTTGCGCAGATGCTCGCTCTGCCGGTGAAGCGAACGTGAGAATTTTCCCCAGGTTTAGACACCAAACGGGGTCGGAAGTCGGCTTCGGCCAATGGCCAAGTATGTGGAAACGAGCTTGCCCAAAACGACTCCCGACCCCGCCGCTCGAATCGCAGTGTCTCGAAAAGAGTGGTCAATCACCCGTCCTTGGCGGCGGCGGCCTTTGCCTGTAGATTTGGGGAGGTTCCTGAGCGCAGGGCGCGTGAGCCTTTGAATTCGAACTGGATGGACAGAATTTCCGATGTGTGCGATGCAGCCCGATACCGCGAACGCTGCCCGCGGGCGACTGGCCGCCAAACGACGCAAACATCGAATCGTGCGGTTCATTATGTGGATCGGGGTAGCGTTTCTGGTGCTGTTCTCAATGGCTCTGGGCTATGAGATTCTCGTTTTTGTCGGCGTGCTCCCCGTCCCCGACTGCCTGCCCGGCGATCTCCTGTATCCGCGCGTGGTCACAAAGCTGACTCAGGCGGGTGTAATTTCGTCGGATGAGCGGCTGTTATTTTTTGTTTCGAGCAGTCCCTTTTCGATGCGCTCGGGCAGCTTGTGTACGGACCAGCGTGCCATCGCCTACGAGATGCAGGGGGATCGGTTGCAAGTCTGGTCGGCCAATTTCGACGAGATCGCAGACCTCCACTGGCAACTCGGCTGGATCGGCATCCCCGAATTCAGCATCGCCAATTCAACGATCACCGTCACCAAGACGGACGGATCGTGGTTCACACTCGGCGTGTATTCGGAGCCCACAACAGGCCGTTGCCGGTTCAAGGAAGTCCTGCAAGAACAATGGGAATCGGCTCGCAAGCAAGCGCCATCAGCTCCTGCGACGGCGATCAGCCAGGACTGATTGCCGGGGATCTATCCGTCTTGTGACCAGGTTGTTGGCCGTGCGGGTGTGTCCGCCACGGTCACCGCGCTCAGCGGAGCGGGAATCCACGAGGGCAGGCTGGTCCCGTCGGCGTGGTGAAGATGGAATCGGCTGCGATTCTCGCGCAATAGATCGACGACATGCCTGGGAAGATTCCCGTAGCGGCAGCGCCAGGTGCTGTCGAATCGACTCCTGTAGAAGACGATCCAGCCGTCGTTCTCCAGCAAACCGATCCCACCGACGTGGGCACCCGAGGTGGCCAGTTGCTCGAGCCATCGTTTTGCTTCGTCGGGAATCGTTTCGCAGTGTTCCCAAGCTGTGCGAAATCCAGTTTGGTAAACCAACGCCCAGGCGCCTGTCGAGGACAGAGCGGCATCCTGGACGGCCCCCCCCCGGACCTCGATACGGTTCATGGCAGCGGCCAGCGCGTCCGGAACGTTCGAAGTGCGATACTGCCGCCTGCCGTCGAGATCGAAGATGATAATCCATTGGTCTGGCCCGCCAAGGCCCGCGCCGACGAGCGCTCCGCCGGCTGAGTCGATTTCTTTCAGAAGTTGATCCAGTTTCGGAGACAGATGATTGTAGTGATACCAGCCTTGGTATCGGTAGCAGGAATGACTGGCAAGCCAGCCGCCGTCGGACGAGGAGGCATAGTCTAGTGAAAGAGTGTTGAAGAGACCCAATTCAGTGGAAAACTCGATGACGCTACCGATCCCCAGCACCAGGACCACGGCTGCTGCGATCTTCCACCAGCGGCGGCGCGGCGGCCGCGCGACTTGTTGCAAATCAACCGCCAGTTCGGCGGCCGTTGCATAACGCCGTGCGGGATCCTTCTGCAGGCATTCCAGGCAGATCCACTCCAATTCGCGGGGCGTCCTACGGTCGACGCGCCTTGGTGGCCGGGGCCGGTGGTGCTGGATCGCCTCCGTCCAGCCATCCACGTTGTCAGCAGCAAACGGCCGTTGCCCGGTCAGCAGCTCGTACAGCACCACGCCCAAGGACCAGATGTCGGTGCGGGCGTCGATTGCTGCCGTCTGGCCACGGATCTGTTCCGGCGCCATGTACGGCAGCGTCCCGCACAATCCGTCGACCACTTCTTCGCAGGTCTCGCGGCGCAGGGCCAAGCCGAAATCGGTGACCCGCGCGCGATCCTGCAGGTCGATCAGGATGTTGCCCGGCTTGATATCGCGGTGGATGATGCCGCGCGAGTGAGCGAAGTCCAGGGCTTCGGCGACCTGCAAGCAGATCTCGGCGGCCTGCCGAGCATCGATGGTCTGCGAGGCCAGAAGCTCGGCCAACGACTGCCCCTCGACATATTCCATGACGAAATAGCACGTGCCATCGGGCTGGCGTCCGGCGTCGAACACCGAAACGATTCCCGGGTGGTTCAGTTTGGCAATCGTCCTGGCCTCGGCCTGGATCAGCGCCGCTGACTGTTCGCTCAATACCCAGGGCGCGTGCCAGATCTTGATCGCCACCAGACGATCCAGTTCCCGGTCGTCGGCCAGATAGACCGTGCCCATCCCGCCGCGGCCCAGGACGCTTTGGATCCGGTACCGTCCCAGCCGGTGCCCGGGCAGCAGAGTCGGATTGCCAGCGGCGGCAGGCTGCGTCCCGGCGCGGGAGAGGCACAGGCTGCTGAACGCTTCCGGATCGGCGATCGGTGGTTCGTCCGGTTCACGACGTGATTCACGTTCCGGCAATTCGACCTGCATGGCCACCGACGGGAAACGCCGCTTCAGTTCGTCGCGAGTCACCGTCTGGCCATGGCTCAACCGCACGCGGCATTCAGCCGCTAGCAGGTCGGCCAACGCATCGCCGTCGTCGCTCAGTTCGGGCCACTGGGGCAGGTAGTTTTCGATGTGAATCCGTTCGCCGCGCTCCCAGCGGTATTCCAGGTCGATCTGGATCAAATGGGTCAGCACGAAGCGACGAGTCGCCTGATCCGCCTGCGGCAGATAATCGGCCAACTCGACGGGCGCCGAGCCCCGATAGGCCAGCGTCAGCCGGTCTACCGCCTGGTCCACCAAATCCCACACGCTATCGTTCCACATGTTCCCTTCGTTCTCCCTGCTCCATGATAACCGCGCAGATTTGAGCAAATCAATCCGGTAGCCACGGATCAAACACGGATGAAACACAGATGAAACACGGAAGGGCAAATGAGAATTGACGACGCTCGTACGAGACTGATATGGTAAACGCCTTCCAGATCGTGATCCAAGGAAATGATGTCTGGCGGCCGTTCACGTTCCAACACCGACTGGCGGAAACCTGGAATGCTGTAGGTGTGTTCGATGTCCAGGTCCCAAGCCGCGGTCCGGAACATCTCGTGCCGCTGCTCGGAGTCGTCCAGCAGCAGGATGATGGGTTTCGCATTCAAAGGCGTTATCCACGTTTGCAAAGGTTTCCTATCCCGCGAGTCCCAGATAAGCCGAAAGCCGCCATCACTTGCCCGTAAAACCCCGGCAGAGTGTTGCCGGGGAGGGATTCGAGCGAGGGAGGGGCTGCATCTGGCGAGCAGCCGAGCGGTTGCTTCGGACGGTCGGATGCCGGATTTTGCCCGAGCAATCTCGACAGGCACTCGGTGCGCGGTGTCCCGAGAACCCGACGCATGTTCCTCCAGATCGCCTCCAGCGGCGTGTGCAGCACGTTGCCGAACGACCAGGGGACGAAATCGCAGGGGCAGACGTCGCCCCGAGGGTCCACGAACAGATGCAACGAACCGGCCACGCAGCCATGCATCTCCCGGCTCTCGATCTCGCTGATCGCCAACAGCTTGGGCCCGCGGCGTCGGCGGTTGTTTTCGTGGTGCAACCGCCTCAGTTCGGCGACGTGTTCCGGTTGCAGCAGCCGGTCCGGGTGCTCGATCAACCCGCCGCAGGGCACCGGCTCCAGCAACCGCAACTCGTCGATGCCCAGCCGGGAAGCCAGTTCAAGCAATCGCCGCGGTTCGTCCGAGATCACCGAAGCTCGATCTGCCACCGCGTTGATGAAGGTGTACATGCCCGTCCGGCGGGCGTGGCGCAAGGCGGCGACGGCCGCATCAAAGGCCCCCGGCCAGCAGCGTTGTTGGTCCACGACCGCAGCGCAGGTGTGATCCAAGCTGACGCCTATCGCCCCGAGTCCGGCTTCCTGCAGCTCGCCGATCCGAGCGGCCGTCAGACCGATCCCTGAGGTGAAGAGCTGGACCGCGGCGCCGCCGTCGTGAGCCGCTTGCACCAACTGCGGCAAGTCGTCCCGGGTCGCCGGTTCGCCGCCCGTCAACGCGATGGTACTGACGCCCAGTCCATTCAACTGGGCGATCACGTCCACCCACTTCGCCGTCGGTAGGTTCGCGGCCGTCCGGCCCCGTAGACTGCAATGCCCGCAGCCAGCGGGGCACGCCGAAGTGACCGCCAGGTGGACGAACATGGGTTTGTCAAGCTGGCCCGACAATACCGACTCCAACGCTCGGTCGAACGCGCGGCTGGGAAACGGAGGAACGAAGGTACTCTCGACCAAACGGCCGCGATGCCAAGTCCAACGCCCCAGACGAAAGCGGCGATAATGGGTGATCAACGCCGCCAGACGCGCGCGGCGACTGCCTCTTGCTGCCCCCGCGCCAGACGGTCCCTCGCCGGGTTGGAAACCGGAACGGAACACATGCCGCAGAACCGTGGTCAACGTCCGAAATATGCTCGGCCAAAGGCGGGGATTGGCCAGCAGGCGGAGAACCAGAAATGCTTCACGTAGCACAAACACCTTGGTGCCCTTTCATCCGACCCACCAGGGAGCCGCCGGTTGATCGCCGTAAACCAGCACGTCAAACACCGCGTGGGCAATGATCGGCGGGATGACCGATCCTTCCCGAGCCCGAAATCCTCCCAGCCCCACCCCGAAACAAAACGTCAATATGCCGATGACCAGGATCACCTCGGGGCGATGCCCCACGACGTTCGCAGGCGGGAAGGCGAACAGCGCGGACTTGTAAGCGGCATGCGCAACCGCAGACACGATCGCCGCGCGCCACGAGCCCAAGCTGGCTGCCAGGCTGCCCTGCATCCAACCCCGCCACAGGATCTCTTCGGTCGCACCGATGCCGGCCGCAGGCACAGCAAACCAAGTCAGCGACGCCGGAAAGGGGCTTGTTCCCAGAAACGTCCGATACCATACCGCGACCGCGATGCCTGCACCTACGACAACAAGGCTCTTGAGTCCCACCGCCCGATGACGAAACCTGCCAAAGGTGGTTCGAATCGGATCGACCATGCACGACCAGCCGACGGCGACCGCGGTGGTGGCCAGGACCAGTGACATTCCACGGAGAACAAGCCAGGAAGGCCGATGGGCGGTCAGCGCGAAAAGGACGCTGCCCAGCCCGAAAGCCAGGACGCAGAGAACTTGACATCTGGACTTCATCAGCATCCCGCCGCTCCCACGTCGCCCTTCCGCCGTTGCGATCCCCGCATCCGATGGCGCCGAACTGCCCGGGCCAGAACGGCTGCCGCCAACAGGGCTACGAGGAACCACCAGGACCCCAGGCACAACCCCCGATACTCGATGATCTCCACCTCCGGACGTTCCTCTTGGAATCGCCGAACGTGGCGGAATCCCTTGATCTCATCCAACGGTGGCTCGCTTTTGCCACCCAGAGAATCCCCGGATCTGAGGGCAAGGCAGCGCAGACGCGGCGCTCTTGCCAACAAGTCCAAGCGATGGTGAGGACTGGTGTCGAGAACCGCGAGCGTTTGCAGGTAGGGCAACCGTTCCACGAACGAGAAATCGGTATCCAGAGCGAATCGCCCCGTAAGATATCGCAGGCGGGGCAGCGAATTCAGTACGGACACGTCGGTCAAGGTGTGGCCGAAAAAGGTCAAGAATTGCAGTTCCGAGAGCGAACGGACACCTCCGATTTCCACTCGATTTGCCCAGACGTTCAGCGATTGCAGTTGCGGGACGTGCCGAAGCGGACCGAGGTCGATCGCAGGCTGATCGTCTTCAGCCAGAATGTACAGGTGACGAAGCCGTTTCAATTTGGACAAATCGGGAAGCCGTTCGCCGCGCCGGACCAGCAAACACAGACTCTCGGTGCCCGGCAGGTCGCCATCGAGATCGGCAAATCCTTGACAATCGATCATCAGTTGCCGCGGGTTCACCTCGCCCACCGCGCGCACGAACTCCTTCGACACCTTGGATCGCGATTCATCCCCAGCCGAAGAAAAATAGATGCCCGTGCCCGAACCCTTCAGTTCCCGAAGAATGGGCAGGATATGATCGATGTCGTCAAGATCCAGCATCATACCGAATTGATCGGCCTCCTTGATCTCCCGATTCTTCCACAACCTTTCGAAGGCCCTCACGAACCTCCGCAGCTTTTCTTTGGCTTCTTCGGTCGCATCCTGTGCTTCCGCGGCTTTTCTTGCGTCAGAGATAGCGGCAAGATCCAGAAAGCACGGTCGGTTATCGCGATAGAGCAGGGGGCCATCGACACGAAGGCGGATAGTCTTTCCGTCGTCGGCCGAGGCGAGTGGGAGGTAGAACAATTCGGATTGGCCGTCCTCGCCGGCAAAGATGCCCGCGACCGCACCCGGCAAGGCCTCCAGCGTGATGCGTCGTAATTCAGCTTCAAGGTCTTTCGCCTTGCCGCCCACGTTCACGACATCAACGCCGATACTCTGCTCCGGTAGTATGGCGAAGGGAAATCCCCCGGATTCGAGCGTGACCCGAATCAGTTGCCCAGGGGCGCGAACGGGGGCATGGATGCGGAACTGCCTAGTCTGAGGAAATCCGGGCAAAGGGGCCAATCGGTTCTGGCCCGCGTAGACGATCTCGGCGTTGAACGTTCCCGTTTCGCCCAGGTGGTCATACCGCGGCAGACTCAATTCCAGACGGCCTGAAACATCCGTCTTGCCTTGCCCGAGCGGTATCTCGGTTGCACCGTCCGCCGAAACGTACAGGACGCGCACCTCGGCGCTCTCGACCAATCGGCCTTCACGGTGCCCTTCCCGCACGGTGAACTCGACCATCACCATCGTGTCTTCCGGTGCAGCTTCGTCGGATGCCAGCCCCGCAACGGAACAAGCGACGCCAATCGCCAGGGCAACCACAAACATGCTCAATAACCTCCGCAGGACAGGGGATATCGGACTGTTTCTATTTTGCTTATCTTCGGAGGCCCTGACAACACCGCCGGACGGCTCGGAGAGCCATCCTACTTGGGCGGTTCTGTTCGGGCTCCTTCGCCTTCGAACGCAAAGCTGTTGGCGACGATCAGGTCGAAGTGGCCGCGCAGTCGCTCGTAAATCTGGCGTTGGGTTTGATACACAGGGTCTTCGATCCGCTGTGCATTGAACAATTGCGGGCCGCGCGTCCGCTCGGCAGGCTTCGCCCCGGTTACCAGCTCGCCGTTCTTGAACCAGACCAGCGCGCGAGGATCCTGCATTGGTTGAGCCGGCAGATCCGACAGCAACTCCCGCAATTCGACATCGTCGGGCAGCGGCTCGGCACGCACCAGCAGCAACACCGTTTCCATCCCGTCCTGCCCGACAATCGGCCAGCCGAAATTGGCATCCTCGGGCAACGCGAGCCGGTCGATCGGCGTTGCCGGCGGCTCGAGCGTTTCCCATGCACCCGGATCCCACGGATACACCGGATCGACTTTGCCTTCCGCATCGATCCACAGCAGGTAGATCCACGCCGGGCGATCGAGCTGGACAGCCAGCCGGATCATATCTCCCGCACGCAACGGCCGGGCTTGCGGATCGTTAATCCTGAGATTTTGGCGAGACGGATCGTCCTTGTTGAAGATCCACACATCGACAAAACCGTCCGGACGCTCGTGCGAAGCAGCAGGCGGGACAGGCGATGGCGAAACAACGAGCGGAACCGGCCCGGGCCCGCGTCCATCGCGGGGGACCAGATTGAAGAACGCGAGGGCCAAGGCCGCCACCGTAGCCAGGCCAATCGCGGCATGGATCAACCATCGGTGCTTCGGTGCGTTTTGCCAACGCAACAGATCTTCGGACATTTCGGCGGCGCTCGAGTAGCGGTCGTCCGGACTCTTGGACAAACAGCGAAGACAGATGGCAGCCAGATCGGCCGGAACCTGATCGTGGACCTGCCGCAGCGGGCGAGGCTGGCGGGTGAGGATCGCTTCGCGCAGCGCCTCGCGCGAATCGGCTTGAAACGGCCGCTGGCCGGTCAGCAGCTCGTACAGCACCACGCCCAGCGACCAGATGTCGGCCCTTCCGTCCAACAGGTGTGCTTCGCCGCGAATCTGTTCGGGCGCCATGTAGGGCAGCGTGCCCGAGTCCTCGCCGGCCCGCCGGCCCAATTCGCGCTCGTGAACCGCCAGACCGAAATCCATCAGTCGGGCTTGGCCATTCCCATCGATCACGACATTCGCCGGCTTCACGTCACGGTGGACCAGCCCGTGTTGGTGAGCACATTGCAGGGCGGCGGCCAACTGCAGTCCCCAGGCGGCAGCCTGGTCGGCAGGCACGGGCCCCTTGGCAAGGTGGCCCGCCAACGTTTCACCCGGAACATACTCCATCGCCAGGAACGACGTCCCATCCTCCGCGCGGCCGGCCTGGTAGATGGGCACGATCGACGGATGATTCAACCGGGACGTCTTGCGCGCTTCGTTCAACAGCAGGTCGCCCAAGTCGGTGGGCGGAAAGATCCAGGGATACAGCACCTTGACGGCTACCTCCCGCCCCAGTTGTTCGTCCTCGGCCAGATAGACGGCTCCCATCCCGCCTGCGCCCAATCGCCGGATGATGCGGAACGTCCCCAATCGCGTATCGGCAGGTAACTCGGCCAGCCGCGCCGTTGCTGAAGGACGCGTGTCGCCGTTGGCCGAGCCCAGCAACGCGGAGATCGCTGACGTCAACTCGATGCATCCTGCCTCGGTCTTCGCTTCGGCCACGATGGCCTGCCAAGCCAGTTCGGCACTGGCCGGAAAACGCTGCTCCAGTTCGCTGCGCTCCGGCCGCTCGCCCGCCGCCATCCGCGTATGGCACTCGGCAACCAACAGATCGGCCACTTGCTGCGGATCCTCTCGCAGTTCGGGCCACTGGTCCAAATAGCTCTCCAACAATGGCTTCTGATCGGCTGCCCAACGCTGTTCCTGGTCGATCTTGATCAGAGTGACCAGCACCACGCCGCGAGCTGGATCGGACGGAGGCGGAAGCAATCGATCAAACGAACCCGAGTCTGCCGTTTTCCACTCCCGCTGCCAACGTTCCACCGCCTCGTCCACCCGATCCCAAATCTGGTCGTTCCAACGCATCACGACTGCTCCTTTCGTCGATCCACGAAAAGACTTCGCGTCTGCAGAAAATGGGAGCGAAGTCCATTCCGCTCCCATTAGAACGCGAAAACGTGGTCGATCCTAGCGGCAACGGCAACGTGAATTGGGAATGTGCATGCGACTGGTATGAACGGTCTTCCTGCGGCTATCGGGATCTCCGTCGGGAGATCTCCAATACCGAACCGACGTCCAACAGTAGTGTCGCTCAAGTCGACCGAGGTTCGTGACAAACACGTTATCGAGTCGAGTGATAAGGTCTCCGGGTCTGACACCAGCGGCATGCAACGGCGAATCGTGGTCAAGGTGAACGACACATGCCGCTGGCTGCCAACCAATCCTGTGAAAGAGGAATCTGTCCACGTAGAAAGTCCCCCGAAGCATGGGGCTGTACCTCTCCTCGGGCGAGCGCGCCATAGCGGGTGCTGCAGTCCAGGACAGCGCCCAGCCCATCAGGACGGCCAACGCGACCATCGACACACAAGCGGTCTTGCTCTTGAGACAACAACGCACGTTCATGACAAACTCCTTTGTTCTAGCAGGGTTGCAGTAATCCGCACCGTTCGGTGCCCTCAGAGGCTCAGTCGAAGCATGTCGGTCTCGGAGATACCGACCCACGTGGGGCGATTCTGCTTGGCCTCTAAGCGATTAAGCCGATTGGTATGCGGGTTTGGTGCAAAAAAACGAAATCTTTGTGTACGACGGACGTGGTCGTCCGTCGAAAGTGCTTGCGTGCTCCGCTCGATGGACGCGGACGTCCGTCATACAACAAACCGCATTTGCCCCTCCTTTGGTCCATCATGGTTCGGGACGCTCGGCCAAGAGCCTGGCCAGACGTTCTTTGATCCGCCTGAGCTTCGAATGGACCTCTCCGCGCAGGCAGCCGAGTTCTTCCGCAATCTGCCGTTCGGTATGACCTTCCAAACGCAACTGAAAGATCTTGATGTACTTGGGCGACAACTCGGCAAGCACGATTTGCACGATTTCTTCGATCGTGTAACCGTTGATCTGCAGGTGGAAAACGGTCGCCTCGAGCGGGTGTTTCGGGTTGTCGAGCACCAGCGCCAGTGCATGGGCCAGCATATCAGCCCGCCGCCGATCCAGTTCCGGCTGGGCTAGTTGATCGTCCGCCGCATACTCTTCCCGGTCAGGATCGCGTTTTCTCGCCCCATGATACTCGGCAACCTTCAATATCTTCTTTCGAGCGATCTCCTGCAGCAGTTTCCAAAGAGCCCCGTCGTGCTCGAAGTGGAATTCGCCCTGGGCATTGTGCCGGAAGAACGTCCTCATCACCGACTGGTACACGTCGTCATGGTCCACGCGAGCCCGGAAGCGATCGTCCAGCTTGTGCTTGATCAAGGCGCAGAGCTTCTTGCGGTATCGCCGATCCAGCTCGACATACACAGACTGGGCACCACCGGCCACCCGATCATACAGGGGTCTCTCGGTCATATCAGCCATGCTTTGAAATCCTACTCACCTTTTGGAGTGCCGTGCCCGCACGCAAAGCCTTAATGTGCACTCACCCCCAACAAGGTGCACTTTCGGAACCACGACCCGCAGGCAGGGTTGAGCCGAAGATTCCAGGTTCTCCTTGCTAACGCTTCGAATTACGAACCATTCAATTGAGCCACCTCATGCCGACTGGGCGAACCGAGTATAAACCATTCAACCGAATTGTCCAGATTCCAGGACGATCATTTACCGCCTTTTCCCAAGTCGCTCCCGCTCGAAGGGCTTGTTTTTCCGACTCGGCAAATTAGAACGGAGCCTATCGCCTATTCATGGCTTAAGCACCCGGCCAGACATTTCTTGGTGGAATTGGGCGAAAGGGGTCGGGAGTCGTTTTCGGGTGACCCGCTTCCCATGTGGTAGATCGTTGCCCGAAAACGACTCCCGACCCCGCTGCCTCACCTGTCCAAGGCTACCTTGATTGACAAGAAACTTCTGGCCGGGTGCTTACAGCCGCCTAGCGCCCCGCGCAGAGCGGATGCACAAGAGGCCAGCCCCCCAACGCCCCGTCTGGCAGACAGCCCGCAGCCCGAGACGAATCTTCGGCATTCGAGGTTGGCAACAATCCGTCCCCGCCCAACTCCGCAGTCAAGAACACACTGTGCCGAGCGGGGCCCCATTCTACACACCATCCGCCCCGTCCATCACCGAGGGCCACCAACGCGCTGAAAACGCGTGCTTCAAAACCGCTGGTACCAGTTCCCGCCGTCCGCTACGAAGCTGTGAGAGAAATGGGGCTGGCTCCGAGCGGAAACTGCAAGAACGATGGAAAGACCGGGGGTGCCAAGGTGCCTGTCCTAATTCTCTCCCACCGTCCCACCGTCCTTCACCCTCCCAGCGACCCTTGGACCTCTCCGGCCTCAGGACGCTGTTCGGGCACGACGCTGGTACAGGCGGTCAGCAATTCCCGCCAGGCACTCGGTACGTCGCCGACCGCATCGAGGGCCGTACGGCCGGTCAGCAGGAACACCACCACGCGGCCCCAAGCGTAGATATCGGCGGACGGATGAGCCGCCGCGCCCTGAATCTGCTCCGGCGGCGCCCAAGGCGCCGTATGCGCCCCCTGAAACGTATACCCCGTCACCGGGTTGTTCATCAGCTTGCTGATCCCGAAATCGGCGATCTTCCACACATCGTCGCACAGCAACACATTCTGCGGCTTGATATCCCGATGCACGATCTCGTATTCGTGCAACGCCGCCAGCCCGTCGATCATCTGCCGCGCGATCATCCGGACCGTCGATTCGTCCAACGCCAGACGCTGAACATCGGCCACGTCGCCGCCCATCAGATCCCACAAGCTGCCTCCCTCGGCGAATTCTGTTACGAGCGCATAGGAGCCCGGTTCGCGGAATACATCCTTTACCACCAGCAAATGATCGTTGGGGATTTCAGCCAGCCGCGTATAGATGTCGATCTCCCGACGGATCGCCCGTTCGTCCAACTCAGCCCCATCGATTCGTACACGCTTGATCGCCACGACGGTATCGTCGCGCGTATCGAGCGCCTTGTACACCGAAGCCATGCCGCCGTGGCCGATTTCTTCGAGCAGTTCGTAGTGCGAGACCCTGCCGTGCGTGGTGCCCC